>JBBQGK010000116.1:0-9948 GCA_038322885.1 Bacteriovoracales bacterium
TTAGAAGTCGTTGATTGAATATTTCTAGCTCGGCGATTGAAAAATTGAAACCACCTGAAGATTTTTCGTCGGCTTCGAAGGTGTGAATATAATCATCCAGGACATCCACCAAGATCGCCGGAGTTACAAGGCCCTTTGAGAGAAATATTTCACCAATTAATTTCCTGTCTTTTCTTAGAACCCGGTCAACTTCAAGTTTAATTTTCTCTGACCAAAGATCCATGTCAATTGCAGCGTGAATAAAATCTAGTCCACATTCAATTTGCCTATCAAATATTTCTAAAATCTGAGTTGCAGAGACGAGGTTATTTGTGAGCAAGATTTCTGCGGTCGGAGGTGCTGACTGCATTTGCTCAATCAGGGAGTTTACGAGATCAACCTCACTAATAATTCCTTTCTCAATGAGATATCGACCGAAATATTTCTTTTTATTCGGTTTCTGTTCTGCCTTCTGGTCCTTAGCCTTAATTTCTGTTTTTGATTCTCCGTTAATCTTACTAAAGTGCGAATGGTCAAAACTCGTTGATTCACCGTCCAGAATTTTCCTAGATGAATCAATACCCGAAAGGAAGTACCCAATTTCATGGATCGTCATGTGCCCATTGTCTTTAAGCTGCTGATACTGACTTTCAAGGCTATGCATGTGATGCTGAAGGGTGTCCATTCCAAGAAAGCCTGAGGCCCCTTTTAGACTATGGAAGACTCTGAAGACAGCGTCATATGAAGTCTTGAAGTTCCCTCCTTTATCCAGAGATAAAAGTTTAGCCTCGGCTTCGTCGAGCATCTCGATCGCCTCAATCTTGAACTCATCAATTTCTTCATTTTCAGTGCTCATCATTTGCCCTTTCATATAATTCGTTTCGGTTCATTATGAGATTTTCCAATAAAGCATAGATTTGAAGTTGATTAAGAAACCTGAACATCAAATTTTTATTTTTTTATTGAGAATTTAGAAATCTGAATGGATGTAGCATTTTTTCTGAATGATTAAGAATTACGATATAACCAAAAGGATAACTCATGGGACAAAACATCGACGTACAGTTCTTCCGGCCTTTTGTAGATGGAACGATTCACATGCTTAAGGTTCAGTGTCAGTTAACGGCAACCCATGGGATCCCATATTTAAAAGGGAAGACCCCTGGTCAGTTAACCGTCGATATCGCAGGGCTCGTAGGCATTTGGACAGATAAATACAGAGGTATTATTTGCGTCTCCTTCCCCGAATCAACCTATCTGAACATCATGAATAAGATGCTGGATGAAAAATTCGATGCGATTTCTTCAGATAACAATGATGGGGCCGGTGAAATGATGAACATGATCTTTGGTTTTGCGAAAAGGGTTTTAAACGAAAAAGGTCACGATTTTCAGAAAGCACTTCCCAGTGTTATCGTCGGCAAAAATATCCACGTTTCACATCAAGCTGATACCCCAGTTTTCGTGCTTCCGTTCTCTTCAGATTTCGGTGAATTTCAATTAGAAATAGGTTTAACAACCGTATAAGGAGTCATATGTTTGATCTTAAAACAAAAATCCTCATTGTCGATGACATGTCGACGATGAGAAAGATTGTGATGAAGGCTTGTCAGGCTATTGGTTTTACCGATTTTGCTGATGCTGCCGATGGTAGTTTGGCTTTCGAGGCCCTAGAGAGGCATCCTAATGTTGGACTCATCATTTCCGACTGGAACATGCCCAATTGTTCGGGTCTGGACTTTTTACGTAAAGTTCGAGGGGACGCTCGCTTCAAAACTCTACCTTTCATCCTTGTGACTGCGGAGGCGGAGAAAGAGCAAATCATCGAGGCCATAAAAGCTGGCGTTAATGGGTATGTCGTAAAACCCTTCTCACCCGATGTTCTGGCCAAACGTCTAGGAGAAGTTCACAGTAAAATAAAACAGAAATAAATCACCCTCGTTCTTAAATCAACCTAAGAATCATCACCATCAGAAAATCTCTTTTTGGTGATGATTCTCGCTTCCTCAAGAATCCAACCTTTCTAGTAGCTTTCTGTATGAAGAAAGGTTTTCTTCAGGGGAAGGCTCGATCATCTTTGGTGAAACTCCAGCTCTTAACCCTCTTATGACGACATCATCGAGACGGTCAAATTCGGGCTTATTGAGAAAGTCAAAGGCACCATACTTCGCTGCCTCCAGCATGAGTTCATAATTTCCATGACCGGTAAAAAAGATGAAAGGAACATCGTTATGAAGTTTTCTTATCTCTTTAATAACCTCAATACCATTCAGTCCAGGCATATTTATATCACAGATCACACAGTGTATTTCATTGGACGCAAAAATCTCAATACCTTTGTGACCATCTTCTGCGACAAAAACCTCATCACAATGTTCCTGGAGCATGAGGCTCAGCATTCTTAAAAGTTGTGTTTCGTCGTCGATGATTAAAAGATTTCCTTTCATACATTTGTCCTTACTTATTGTTGATTTTTTTTAGTTGTGAAACCCATAATCAAGGCCCTGATAAACTGCGAGTCGTATTTCGCTAAATTCGCTCGATCTGTTGCGAATTCTCTCAATGCTTCTAGTATCGTTATGTCCTGGGATACGATCTTTTCAGAAAATCCAACGGCCACAGAAACAATCCTCGCGAGTGGGTAAATCTGTGAGGCTCGCAGCTTGTTTGGATAACCATTGCCGTCAGCAAGTTCACGGTGCTGATAGACGATTTGTCTTACGGGCTCTTCGATATAATGATATTGAGACAATATTTCAGCTCCGTGTTTTGGATAAAGAGAATACTCGAGCTTTTCGCTTGCTGAGAGATCTTCAAAGCTTTTCACTTTGAGCGCCGGAGCAATTTTAATCATCCCGATTGAACTCAAAAGCGCGCCAAACGCTGTGTACTCCGTAGTCCGACGATTCGCCCATTCAAGATTTTTGGAGATGAGAACGGAGAAAAACGCCGAGAGAAAAGATACTCTGTGGGCCGTGGGATATTCAATTCCAAGCGATAAAATAACTTCTTTAAGACTGCGGTTTCCCTGAATTAGCTGAAACATACTAGCGCAGACCTTCATGCCTTCATCAACTAAATCATGGTTTATCCCAGAATCATAAATTTCAGACATGTACTGGTCTATGACCTGCTCATAGGTCTTTAGGCCGGTATTCCCTACACAAGTACCCTTGGTTGAAGCGTCATTAAGAAAATCGTTCATAAAATTAATATAGAGTCGACGATCACTCTTTTTGAAATAAAGATATTCAAGCTTCTTTTTTTCGATCATGTCCCTCAGATCCTGATCCTTGAAACTTTCACCTTGATGAAAAAGTTTGACGTATTTACCCGGACCCAGCTGGATATAGTAGTTTAAGACCGTTACATCATTTCCTACAAAAGTTGAAACATGGACCTTTGAGAAATCATCATCTGCACCTTTAACTTCTTCTTCTTTTGTGCTTTTCCCTGCGGAAGACATTTCTTTCCAGGCAGCGACCTCTGATTCTCCCGTAAAACATCGAAGAATAGCAGCTTCCGCGAAAGGTTTCACAAAGCTTTCAGTAACACCCATTTTTTTCATATTCTCTTTATTGAAACCGAGTTGATCCATCCGTGCCTGATCATGAAAAGTAAGGACAACCTTCGTACTCGGATGATTCATTTTAATGTATTTCAAAACCTCCATAATAGATTGTTTTTTAACATCTGCATCGATGATTACTGATTCAAACTTCTGTAGATAAATCTTGAGCTGAGAATCTCTACCCGTCTGCGCTGTCTCGGTTGATATGTTATTCTGTGAAAGGAATTTTTTTAGTTTATTTGACCACTCTGAATCTGGATCTGCTATCAAAACGTTCATTATGCTGCCTCTGTAAGAGATATGGGTAGCTGAATAACAAAACACGTATTTTTGCACTTTTTATCTAAATAGAGATCCCCGTCCAGCCGATTAAGGATACCTTTCGAAATGCTTAAACCTAGCCCAGTTCCTTTCCCGATGCCTTTAGAGGTAAAAAAAGGCTGAAATATTTTTTTCTCTATTTCAGGGCAGATGGTTTTTCCTGAGTCGATGACCTTAACGATTAGGAGGTGATCTTCTTCTGAGATTTCTATCTTCATCCATTTCTCTTCTAGGATCATTATCGCATCAAAGGAATTTCCAAGTAAATTGAGTAGTACCTGCGACAATTGGACTCTATTAAATCTGGAAACTTGATCAGGATTTTCTCTTAAATCTTTTATTGTCACACAAATTTGTTCATTTCGGAATCTCTCTTCGCAGACCCCAATAACATCATTAATGATGTCACCAAATTTACATTCCGAAGAAATCTCCATGTCCCCGTCCCGCGATACATTCTTAAGACCTAAGACAATTGTTGAAATCCTTTTAACAGTCTTTTCAATTACCTCTAAATTCTCCTCCACAAATGTCCTCTCGACTGTGTCTCCTGTAATTTTTTTTCGCATGTACTTCGTCGTTGCATGGATGATGGCAAGAGGATTATTAATTTCATGAGCAACTCCTGCTGCCATTTCTCCTAAAGAAGAAAGCTTTGAAGCTTGCATAAGGGATTGCTGCTGCTCCATGATCTTAATTTGAGATTCTTCAAGCTCGGCGGTCCTTGCAATGACGAGATCCTCCACTCTTAGCAATGTTTGTTCGGTGAGATCCTGGTGGAAGGCTATCCGCTTCATAAAAAGCATTTTGTTTTTTAAAATAGAAAAAAGAAAAATATCCTCAAAAACAATCCACGCCACGTGCTCTACGGTACGCCAACTAGATATGTCCTGAGATCCGTAAAGATCTATAGGGGAATAAGTTCCCATGACTAAATGTCCAATCGCAATCAAAAGAGAAGAAAAGATAATAACATTATAACTACGATAACTGACTAGAAACGCCAGAGAACCAAAGACGTGAAAATGGCTTTCAATCCTTCCCCCACTTACATGAATGATCATCATCGAGAAAAGCGCCTGACAAAAAGTAACCAAATACATGCTGAGCTCAGTCCCCGGATTCTTCTTTATTAGAAAAATTGGAATGAATACGATTAAGCCGCCAAAGAAGACTGAAAAGCTGAGATGAGGATTAATAAATGGAGTTTCTCCGATCCAGGTCAACGGAGATCTCCATAGTGATATTGAGATCACTAGGATCCATTGAAAAATAAAGATTTGTTGAAATGTCTTATCTACGCCTATGCGGATTTCTGACAAACATTGCTTTTCGATCTCAATGATTCTTTCTTTTTCCATGCTCATAATTCGCACCCAAAAACCTTAGATAGAAAAGGGGTCACAGTCTTGGCTTTCGTATTCACCCAGTTTATGATGAATGCAGATGCGGGCGTTCGCCCCATATTTCCTCGAGCTGGAGTAAGACCACCTTGAAATACAATTTTCCGTTCATGATTAATAAGGAAAGCAATTCCAGAAGTACTCGCTCCGAGTAACTTAGCACTGAGACCATCCATATCGTTTAGGACTTCGCTTCCTTTGACAGCAGAAGCTCTTTGGTAAAGATCTGTCTTATGCCAATCTTCTGTTTTATTATGATACCGAATAAAAACAAGTTTTACTGACAGAGGAGCATGAACTTCTTTAAGGAGTAGAGATAGTTCATCGAAACTCGCTTTACTGCAAACACATTTTGGATGAAAAAAAATAACTAATGTCGGTTTATCCTGAGAGACAGCAATCTTGCTTTTTTGAGGCCAATATTGAATCTGGGATTGTTTGCCAGGGGTTGTTATGAATAGATACAGGTACCCTGTTGAGATGAGTCCGATAAAGAACCAACTACACAATATCGTCTTCTTCAAAAAACTAAGTTCGGTTAAGTATTTCATAAGATCATTAGAACACTCCAACATGTTGCATAGATTTTGAGTTTGTTAGGGCTTCTTAACAGCACGAAAAATTTCGTCATTTGTAAGAAAAGATTAAGAAGCCTGAACTTTAGTAACATCAATCCTTTACTATACAGGCTCATGATATCAACTAGGACCGTAGCTTGAGCATCCTAGTTTTAGTCGTAAAATATTAAGGAGATAAAGATGAAGGGAAATTTGCTTATCGTGGAAGACGATACAATGCTGTTGAAAATGGTTAAAAAGAATCTAGAGGATTCAGCAGATGTTATTTATTTAGCCAGTAATGGCGTTGAAGCGCTGGACCTCCTGACCTCAGAAAAAATTCACTGTGTCCTCTGCGATATTAACATGCCTAGAATGAATGGTCTCGACCTTCTGATGCATGTCCGTGAGAGAATGCTCTCAACCCCGTTTATTTTCTTCTCAGGTAATGGGGACAAAGTTCTCGTTGAACGAGCCATGAATCATGGGGCTTTCGATTTCATAGAAAAGACAGAGATGAAACGCCTTGAAGGTGTAGTCTCTTCGGGACTTAAGGCCGGTCTGTCTGTTTTGATATCTGGCCCAGAACTAAAAGTTCATCTCACACCTGAAATATGATTCGAAACTAGCAACAATAGTTCTTAAATAAAGGGCCTGCTCCAAAGCGCATCCTGTTAGTAGGGCAATTGTATCCCTTAAGTTTGCGAGAGGAAGATGTACGTTTCTCTGGCGACGAGTATTTTTTGAAACGTCTCTATTTGAATAGGGTCATTTGAAGAACGCTTAGGAATATTGGCTTGAGGGTATCTGTCCGTTATGTCTTGCGCCAATTGATCTTTGTTTGCCATCATCTTCTGCGCAACCATCTGCATGCGCTCTTCGAAAGTACCGACCTTGAGTTCCAGTTCTTGATCTAGTTGTTCAAACTGCTCTGTTCCAATCCGAGAGAGTTTAAATCTATTAAACTAGATAATAAATAATTTATGAAAGAAGGCTATCCTCTTTTTTATTTCGATCTCAAGTTTAGCTGCTGTTTTTACATCGGGAAAACGTTCTTTAAATTCTTCTACTAAATTAGGAATATTTTTTTCAATATCAATTAGTGTCTTTAGTGCCAATTTAGGAAGGACATCTTCTTTTAGTCCTAGCTCGGCTGAGAGCTTATCAAATGTTCTTCGCTTGAGTTTAAACCACAAACTTTGCCCACCAATCTTGAAAGCAAAGTTTTGACCAATCTCTTTGTAAATTGAGGTTGAGAGCAGGTCATAAAAAGGGGCAAGACGAATACCATCTCCCGTCTGTATAAACGCTAGGTTCTTTGAATGTGAATCATTATTACCGATCACAAGATTATAAATCAGCCATTTTAATAGCTGGTTAAGATCTGGAATTGGAGCAGAGCTATTCGCCTTCACGAGATCAAAGTTCTCCACAAAAGTCGGCCCACCGTCTGATTCATATTTCTTTAAAGATGTAATCCCTTGGGCCTGACAAAAATCTTGTTGATGTATTCTCGAAATCAGTGTGTTGACTCGAACTCTGTCAAACCTCTCTACGATAAATAAAGGATGCTCCCCTTCAATGATATCAACTTTGGGTACATTTAATCCGACTACTTCAGCGAGCTTCATGCAGAGGTATTCATTATAAGGAGTATCATGGGTAGATCTATGATAGCGCACATGAGGTTTTATAATATGAGTCGTGGGACTCCCATCAAGAGGAAGATAAATCTTGTTTTTCTCAAAGATCACAGCAAATTTGTCTTGGGCCCCTGCCAAAGAAAACTTACCTCCCTCAATATTTAAAATGACGTCTGTAAGACTTTTTTTATCATTTAGGTATTTATAGATGATATTGAGTTTAAGTTCTTTGGCGGGCTTTGTGGTTTTACTAGTTCTAACTTTTTCGGGCAATATTTTAAATGCTCCAGCACAGTCGCCGCCAAATTCATGCAAGAAGCCAAACTCAGACTTGATAGAACTCTTCCCGTGGGCCTCTAATAAATCCTTTATCTCCCCTTCTGGAAGTAAATTCTCGAAGAAAGACTTTGTCTCTATATGGCCATGTACTTTCTCGTCCAGTGCTAGAACAAGTGATAAGGGGAATCGATCTTTGAATGCAAGCCAGCTTTTATCATACTGGAAACTAAGCCGCTCCTCCTTATCAAAATTAAGAGACCCTACTACCTTCTCTTGGTAATAGACAATAAGCTTGCTCATTTATTACTTCTCTTCCGCAGAACAATCTCAAATCCTAAAAGATTTGCAATTTTGATAAGGCTCGATAGTTTTAAATCATTTTCTTTTTTTTCAAGCTTCACTACCCCAATACGAGATAAACCTGTAAAGCTCGCCAGTTCTTCTTGGGTGACTTTCAATTCACTTCGTAGGTTCTTAATGGTGGAACCAATTTCTTTAGCATCTCTTAGTATGATCTCTTTCATGTATCCTCTGGTATACTTTAATACTTTTTTCTCAATAGAATGAGTAAAAAGTATACTCTAGGCTACATTTTATCCGTTTTTGAGCTTAAAGCAAGATATTGTATCCTTTAGTATACTTTTCATAGATGAAACGTATGCAATAGTGACCTTTTTCTCTATTTTTAGACCCTTTAAAAAAGCTTCAACTTCCGTTTCAGATGAAAATCGACAAATTCTCTGACACCTTTTAAAAGACCTACTACAATTTACCAATGATCAACTCCCCCGTGGACTGTGGAAATCCGCAGCTCATAAAAATCACAAACTCCTCCGGCAGATCTGTCTCCAAAGAGTGGTTAAGACCCATCAGCCGTGAAGGGAAAATTTTCTGCGCCTGGTGCAATCAAAAAGAGCTGACCCGTGTCCGCTCAAAGTACTGCTCCAAAGCCTGTCTTGAAACCTCCTCGGCCTATTGTTATCCGCAAAAAAATGCTCAATCTTTCTACTTCCTCTTCAAACGTCAGAACAACCAGTGCGCTGATTGCAAGTTCGATTACAGTCCAGCCCTTGAAGCTCTCAAGAAAGAAAAGCTAAGCAGTGCAAAGAACCGAATCAAAAGAAAGATCGATCTCTTAAAAGAAATGTCCCTGGAAGAGGCCTCTGAATTCAAGAAAAAAATTCAAAGCGAAATTAAAAAATTCAAGAAATCTGTTCTAACTCCCTACCTCTTCGACATGTACACACCCAAAAAAATTCGAAGGCATCACAGGAAGCTCAAAGATCTGCGCGAACCCGAAGTGGACCACCTAGTCCCCATCGGTGCCGGTGGAAGTGCCTTGGGTTTCGAGAATCTCCAACTTCTCTGTTTTAAATGCCACAAAATTAAAACGTCCCGCGACCAGATTCACATCCGTGAGTTCAAGAGGCTAAAATCATCATGACCTGGCCACTCCATGATCTCCTTCTCCGTCGCAAAACCGATCCAGGTGCTCAGCCGCTTGATCTCTTCTTAGATTTTGTCATTGAGCGCGGCCTGGACCTTTATCCGGCCCAAGAAGAAGCAATCCTCGAACTCTACTCGGGCAAAAACGTGATCCTTAACACACCAACAGGATCTGGAAAGTCTCTTGTTGCCGCGGCCCTTCACTTTCAATCCATGGCAGAGGGCCGGCGATCAATCTACACCTCGCCCATTAAAGCTCTCGCCAATGAAAAATTCCTGAGCTTATGTAAAGACTTCGGGCCCGATCAGGTCGGGATGATCACAGGAGATGCGACGGTAAATCCCGATGCTCCGATCATTTGTTGCACGGCCGAGATCCTTTCAAACTTTGCCCTGAGATACGGTGCTGATACTCCGTACTTTGATATCATCATCGACGAATTCCACTATTACTCGGATCGGGACCGCGGAGTCGCTTGGCAAGTGCCACTCCTCACACTCTCAAAGTCCCGCTTCCTTTTGATGTCGGCGACTCTCGGAGACACGGAATTTTTTGAGAAAAAACTCACCGAGCTCAATAAGTTTGAAACCGTCGTGGTCCGCTCCACTCATCGCCCAGTCCCTCTCGACTTCAGGTACTCCGAGCGCCCTCTCTATTTTCAAATCCAGGAACTCATAGCCTCTGGTCTTTCTCCTATTTATCTAGTGAGTTTCTCTCAACGTGAATGTGCTGAAGAAGCACAGAATCT
>JBBQGK010000117.1:0-9839 GCA_038322885.1 Bacteriovoracales bacterium
GAAGAAGTCACCTTCAACATGGCGGAAACTTCGAAGCCAGACAAAAAAGCCACGCTTCGGGAGTACAACTGGGCGACCATTAATCAAAACTTTAAAGCTCTCTTCAATGCCGATGGTGCCCTCACTTCTGAAGAGTGCTCTCAGAAGTTTCAAGGTGACCTCGCCGCTTACTTAAAAGAACGCGGTATCGAGAGTCTTGATAAGCAGTTCGCGGGCTTTGATCAAAACCAGGTAAAATATACCTTCCGTGAAGTTCTACTCGCAACCTTTGATCAGTCTTGGAAAGACCATTTGCTTGCCATGGACCATTTAAAAGAAGGGATTAACCTTCGCTCTTACGGACAGAAAGATCCTCTTGTTGAGTACAAGCGTGAGGCCTTTACGATTTATGAAGGCATGAAATACGCCATCAAAGAATCTGTGATCGAGCGCATCTCCCACGTAAAACTCCTCACGAAAGAAGAGATCGAAGAGATCCACCGTGAGCAAGACAGAATGCTTGAACAGCAAATGAAGGCCCATCAGGCAGCACAAGCAGCGCAGGAAGAAAAAAACACTGAGATGGATAAAAAAATCGTGCGCGCTTCGGTTAAAGCAGGTCGCAATGATCCTTGTCCCTGTGGTTCTGGGAAGAAATTTAAAAACTGTCATGGAGCTTAAAAAAGAATGAATTCCAAGAACAAGGATTTAACCAGCATCGAAGACATGGATGAATACGTTCATGAGCTTGCAGATATGGATGAATCCTCGTCAGAATTCTCCGGTCTCCAGGAAGACGAGGGTGATTCGGTTGAGCCCTTTGGTGGCGATTCCTTGCCTGATCTTCCGAACGAAGACGAGGAATCAACTTTTGATGTTTCCTCATTTGAGAGTTCTGAAGATCAATTGAGCGATTTCAATTCTACCTCCGATTTTGGCACCAACGATTTTTCGACCTCGACAGAAATAGAGTCTCCCCTTCAGGATGCTCCAGAGCCAGATGACATGATCACCGAAATGGTGGAAGAAACTCTCACCACGAAGTCTCCCCTCCCAAGCGAGGATTTTCTTACTCCCCTTGAAGAAGATTATCCAGTTGCCCCTGAGAAAACGGAAATCAAGAGCTATTCCCCCTCACCTGACTTCAAGGCCCCCGAAGAATTTAAAGATGTAAAAACCTTTGCAGAAAACTCAAACTGGACCGGAAGCTCTGCTGAGGGTAATCCATCATTTAGTATTCTCCTGAAAAATATCCGCTACATTGAAGACGTCAACGACATCATTTCCATCCTAAAAGAATTGAGTCTTCTATCAGATCCGGAAGAGCAAGTTCGTACCCGTCTTATGCGTGGCCACTTACTTGTACCCCGTATTTCAGAATTTGCGGCGATCTTTGTCGCTCACAAACTGCGCCGCTTTGATATCGACATTCAGGTTGGCCTCTCGGACGAGATTCACCCACCGAAGCATCATGAAGCTCCTGAACTAGGAATGGTTTCAAAGCATAGCCTTTATCAGAACCAGGCCCACAATTTTCACTTCGATGATCCAAAGCTCGAGATCTCTCAAATTATTGTCGCCGCTACTCCTACGCTTGAAGGCCATCAGGTCTTGCGATATCTCGGTGTCGCCTCCGAGCATAAGATGATTGATGGGAACATCGTCGAAGATGATGGGTCGGATGAAGTTCCTCATCACTACCAAGAACTCGCGCAGAAACTTAAAGCGCACGCTCTCAAAGTAAACGCGAACGCAGTTGTGGGACTCAACTATCAACTAACTCCACTACCATCTGAGTATGGTGTCCTAGGCCACAAGTATCGACTGAGCTGCACTGGAAACTTGGTGTGGGTAAATAAACTATGAAGAATTACGACGTCGTTATTGTCGGCGGCGGGATCAATGGTGCCGGTCTCTTGCGCGATCTTGCGTTGAATGGAGTATCAACTCTCCTCATCGAGAAGGGTGACTACTCGTCGCAAACTTCTCAGGGATCATCCAAGATGCTCCACGGAGGAATTCGCTATTTAGAGAATTTCGACTTCGGTTTGGTTCAGGAAGCCTTAGAAGAAAAAAATCTTTGGCTCAAAATGGCCCCTCATATTTGTTTTGAGCGTGATTTTTATCTCCCACTCTACCGCTATTCAAAATACACACCGCTCATGCTTCATGCCGGTTTATTCATCTATGATTTTCTTTCTCACTTTCAAAACCGTCCTTATGGCATGATGAACGTTGAGCAGACTTTGAAGCGCGTTCCCTCTCTCGATCCGAAGGATCTTCGTGGGGCCGGAAAATATTATGATGGGATTGTGGATGATGCCAAGCTCACTCTCGAGTGCATGTACGATGCTCTTCTTGAGCCTCACGCCCATGCCTTAAGTTATCAGCAAGTGATTCATACAGAAAAAAAATATAATGGTTATGAGGTTACTTTTGAATCTTCTCTGACCGGAGCAAAGGAAACAGTCTTCGCAAAATTCCTGACCTTTACGACGGGGCCATTTACTGATGAACTCTTGCCTAAGCTTGGCATTCCTTGGAAGTCAGAGTTACTTCCAAGTAAAGGCATCCACCTATGGCTCAAAGAGGGCTCAATCGAAACTCAGGGCTCAGTGGTTCTTACCACTCGTGACAACCGAGTCGTTTTTGTGATTCCTCAAAGAGACTCAATTCTTGTTGGCACGACTGAAACTCCAGTTGAGCAAGAAATGTTTAACATCAAGGCGACCGAAAAAGAAATCTCTTACCTCCTCGGGGTTTTGAACCAATATTTTCCTAAAGCAAAGCTCACGCAAGATTCAATCATCTCTACTTTTGCAGCAATCAGGCCACTCGTGCGTGAGGAAGGAAGCGGAGACCGTGGTAAGACCAGCCGCTTTCATAAAATCTTCCGGCCCGATGCATTCACTTATGTTTTGCTTGGAGGAAAATATACAACTTTTCGTCGCATGACTCAGGATCTAGCGAAAGAAATAGTTCCTCGGCTAGGGAAAATCTATCGCCCTAACTTGACCATGAATCCTCTTCGTCAAATATCACTGATGCCCACCTTTGGAAAAAAGCCACCTCTCACTCCAGAGCTCGTGAAAAAAATTATTGCGCAGGAAAATGTCACGACTTTTGAAGATCTCGTTCAGAGAAGACTCTCGATGGTAGAAGATCCTGCGTCACTCAAAGATGTGATGGGGATTCCCGTCGGAGAGATTAAGACCTTATTCTAGATAACTTACCAACGATAAGAAATTCCAAACATAAATCTAGGCCCAGTAACCACGCGGTTGAATTGCTTCCTTGCCACTTCATCATCACTGCTAAAGCGGTGAGTATCTGTGTAGTAATCAAGGAGAGCGCGGAATCCAAATCCCTTACTTGTATAAAATTTGTAACCAAACCCGAACGACAGACCTGTCGTTCCACCGTTGGCACTAAAATCTTTTGCAGTTGGATTCTCGCTTCCATGTTTATAGCTTGAGTTCACGGAACCGAGCTGGGCGGAAAGATGAAAATAAGGAATGAAAGTTAAGACAGAACTCGGCATCGATCCAGGGTGCCAGTTGGTCCCGAAGGAAAATTCCGTCACGTCATTTGTCACACCTTCGCCCGAGTAAGACTGAGAATTTAAGCGCATGAGATCGACACTACCCATGAGACTGAAGCGTGAGTACCAAGATCTTTCGTTTTGTGGATAATATTCAATGCCTAGACCAATGTGGTGAGAGGCATAAGAATTTCTGAAAGTATTTTGTCCGGTATCTTGCTTCGTGTTTGACGTTAATCCGTCGACGTTAAAATTTGAGTACACTTCCCAATTTCTTTCTACGATGGTTGTGATCTCTGCACTTCGAAGGTCTGCCTCGTCACGAAGATCTGCCTCTGAACTTATATCTTGAGCACCATCGGCGAGAGGAATCCCCAATGTTGCGGGATCTGTTGCGGCCTTTGTCGGAACATCTTCTTGAACGATCTGTTGAGTTTCATCTTTCGTCACTTTAACTGCAGGAGTGATCTTAATCGTCATCACGGCATCATTCACAATAAAATCGGCGTTAACTAATCGGTAGACTGACCACACCGATCTTGTCGGAGAGATTTTTACACACACGGCGCGGGCAACAATTCCTGCCGTCACGATGAACCTGGCATGGTCACCTTCAATTAGGCCATCTTCGGTTCCACGGTTGATCATGATTGTCTTTCGAGACTCAGAGGTTCGAACGACTCTGACCGTAAGTTTTTCATCCACCTCGAGCGCGTGGGCAAGAAGAGGAATGAGTAAGAATAGAAAAAGTACAAACTTCATCGTTAATCCTTAAAAAGAATACGCCATCGCAAAACCCATCTTCCCCTCAGTGAGTGAAGTGTGATCCGGTAAAACAGGCTTATCCAGAGTTTTTCCATATCGTTCAAGTTGCATCGTCTCAAGGCTAGCGGTGAAACGCATCCCTACACCATTTCGAAAGTTATAGCGAACTCCCCCTTGAAAACCAGGGGCCACAAGACTTGTGTAAGATCCCTTCTCACCACCAGATGGAGCAGTCGCCGTGCCGTACCCCGATCTCACAAACGTTCCTACGAAAATCATCGGTGACTGAATGGCGTAAGGAGCATGCATAGGATACCAGTTAAGTCCCAGCGCCACAGAGACGTCATCGAAACCGACATTAAGGTCGTTTGAACTAAACGCAGTCTTGCTCGAGCGCACGTTTCCAAAAATGGTAAATCTTTCAAGGTCAGTTTTACGGATAAAAGGAATTCCTTCTAGCTCTGCCTGGAGAGTATAGAGGCCACTGCGACGGTAACCCGTGTCTTTATCTGTCTGATGATCTGAGAGTTGCACTCCATAATCAAAATAGAAGGTGTAGCGATGAGGATCGGCAATCACGTAGTCTCGGCGATCAGATTCCTGGAGAACAGAAACTTCCTGCAAAACCTGACGAAGTTCTTCATCTGAGAAAGTCTCAGACCAAGCACGCCCCTTCTCTAAAATTGAGCGGTAAACTTTTGCCTCGGCAGTTTTGCGTCGTGATTCTCGGTAGAGAAAATTTTCATATTCAGAATCATAACTGGAGTGAACTTTTAGCTCATTTGAATAAGCGACTTTCGCCTGCTTACTGTAGAACTCATCATAGTTAAAATTAGGATCGTTGAATTTTTTAAGGTAAGCGACAACCATCTTCTCAAAGGTGGAAAGTCGGTGCTCACGAGTCCACTCTTTTTCATAAGGACTTTTATAAATCGACGTTCGGTATTGAGTCTTTCCACTCTCCCGCCATTCATCCACATTCAAGAGCTTCACATCATCATCGGAGCGAAACTCTTTGTCGTGATACAACTCATCTTCTTCGTACTTATCTTTTAATTTGGAGAGACGGTCTTTATCATCCCGCAAGGAATTTGTGACTGCTTCTTTTGCGCCACCATCTTTTCCAACCACAGTCATGCGGCCCACGCGCGGGTCACGTCTGCCATTTAAGACGTTTGATTCTGTGAAAAATAAATACTTATCATCTTTGCTTAAAAGACCGGCATCAAAGACACGGTAAAGAATCCAGATTGAAGTATCAGCATTGATTTTTACGTTACGTGCACGAGCGACAGGAATGAGACGGAGTTTCTGCTTATCAAGAGTATTGATCTCTTTGACCACAACTCCATACTCGCCTTCCTTCAAACCATCATGAACACCGATATTGAACATGGCCGTCTGGCCACTTTTAGACAGAGTAACGAGTCTCGCTTCCGAGAATCCCCAAACCGAAATGCTCATACTGAGCAGCATTAAAATGGTAACCATCGACCTCAAAACCAATTTGTTCATCCCTGAAAATCTTAAAGTCTTTAAAATATTGTGACATGGAGTAAATGGCATGAAAACACTCAATTTATCTGGAATGTCATTTCTCTGCCCCTATACTCAAACCCTTGATAAACCGTTCTCGAGAGTCTATATTTCAAAAATACAAAAAAGGACCCTTTATGAAACGCAGACGCGAAAAAATCACATATAACTACGAGTGCTCTTTGACTCAGGAAGCTTATGTCACAACAGAAAAAGCGGCGAACCCAAAAGATCTTCTTTCAATAAAAGCTTTCTACGATATGAACCCTGAGAAAGACGATCGCCCAGCGATCATTAAAAAGAAACTCGGTCTTTCAACTGAGCCGGTAGTGAAACAGTAATTATGGAAAGACGTAAAGTTGTCATCATCGGTACTGGACCTGCAGGACTCACGGCCGCAATCTATGCAGCACGAGCTGATCTTGCTCCCCTCATCCTCGAAGGCCACGAGCCTGGGGGCCAGCTCACTCTCACCACTGAAGTTGAAAACTTTCCTGGCTTCGAGCATGGAGTGATGGGGCCTGAACTGATGCTCACCATGAAAAAGCAGGCCGCTCGTTTTAAAGCTGAGTTTAAATCCCTCATGTGCACAGACGTTGATCTCTCTAAGCGTCCCTTCACAGTCACAGCTTCAAATGGCGAAAAATGGCTCGCCGATACGGTCATCATTTCTACCGGGGCTTCGGCCAAGTGGCTCGGTCTACCGAATGAAAAAGAGCTCACGGGCCGCGGAGTTTCGACTTGTGCTACCTGTGACGGATTCTTCTACCGCGATAAAATCGTTCACGTTGTGGGCGGCGGTGATACAGCGATGGAAGACGCGACCTTCATTACTAAATTTGCAAAGAAAGTAACTATCATTCACCGTAAAGATTCTCTGCGCGCTTCAAAGCCCATGATTGAGCGTGCGATGAATAATCCAAAGATTGAGTTCCTTTGGGACTCTGTCGTAACCGAGATCAAAAATGATCAAGGTGGAGTCAACGGCATCACGGTTGAAAATTTAAAAACTGGAAAGAAAGAAGACCGCGCCACTGACGGACTCTTCTATGCCATCGGCCACACTCCAAATACAAGCTTCCTCAAAGGTCAGCTAAACCTTGATGATCATGGCTTCATTAACACTAAAAATGGACCAGAGACTAACATCCCGGGTGTCTTTGCGTGCGGAGATGTTCAGGACTCATACTATCGTCAAGCGATTACGGCCGCGGGCTCTGGGTGTCAGGCCGCTATCAAAGCGGAAAGATTCCTCGAGGGACATTAAGAGATGTCTGAGCTTCCACCACCGGTTCCTGATCCTAGCCTAAGAGAAAAATTTCTCGACTACTACAGACGAAACGAAGTCAAAGTTTCAGCAACTGTCTTTATTGGTGGTTTTGCTTTCGATCTCCTCACTCTGGGAAGAATCGACGATCTGTTTAACCTGATCCAACAAGCTGTCTACCTCGTATTTTTAGGAACCCTTCTTTTGCTCGAAATTAAAGTCAGCATGGGATCATTAACCCTCTCTGAGCGTGCAAAAAAATACTGGGATTACCAAGATCTGGTGGTTCATTTTCTTTTTGGATCGCTCCTCTCAGTGTACGTGATCTTTTACTATACTTCGGCTTCGGCCATCACAGGAACCCTCTTCATCTCCCTCTTGGTTGGCTTCATGTTTGCCAATGAGTTTCCTCAGTTCCAAAAGATTGGTCTTCCGGTCAGGGTGATTCTTTTTTCTATCTGCTTACTCTCCTACTTCGCCTTCTTCTATCCGATCCTCATGGGCCACGTGGGTGTGATTCCATTCTGGCTTGGCTTCATCAGCTCGGCCGCGACCTTTGGACTGATCTACCGAGCAAACTTTAAGGTCGAAAACGAACTCTTAAAAAAACAAGTTCTCTATCCCGCCATCGCCGTACATGCTTTTTTTATCATTGGTTACTACACATCTCTCATTCCACCGGTGCCAGTCGCGGTAAAAAAAATCGGTGTCTATTATAACGAGGTCGAGAAGCACGACGGACACTACTACGGGCACTACCAAAGTACTTGGTACAAGTTCTGGCAGAAAGGTTCTCAGGATTTTAAAGCAAGACCTGGTGATAAGCTCACGGTTCTCCTTTCCATTTTTTCCCCGGGAAGCTTCGAAGATAAAGTATTCCTTAAGTGGTACTGCGAGGGAGAACTTCAAGATTCTATTCCCCTCTCCATTCTGGGTGGACGAGACGAAGGCTTTAGAGGCTTTGGAACCAAGTCATCTTATCGTCCTGGCGACTGGAAAGTGATCGTCGAAACCAGTGACGGTCGAGAAGTAGGAAGGATCAGTTTCGAGGTGGAAAATGACACCACTGTTGATTCTCGTGAATTTAAAACAGACGTTTTCTAGCCAAACTCCTGAATAATGGTCCTATGGACCTGAGCAATTCTGACCACTATATTTCCCCTTTGACACACGAACATGAAATCTGAAAAAATATTCAGAGACGGATTCTTTGCCACGGAAAAGGCGAAGATCAATCTAAAGATTAACCAGCGATGAAACCAAGGACGGTGACATGCAGACAGCTCTCTTCAATTATCAGACTCTCTCTACACGTCTTGAAAAATCGACGAGAACTCTTTTTGTTACTTTGAACCGACCTGATTGGAGAAATGCTTTTCGCCTTGAGATGCTCTTCGAATTAGAGAGTCTCTTCGCTTGGTGTACCACTCGTGTTGAAATCAACTCCATCTTCATCGATTCCTCTGCCGATATATTTTCAACCGGTCTCGAGCTCGACAATCTCTCCGGCATGACTGCAGCTCAACTTGAAAAAATTAATTCGAAACTCCAAAAAATTATTTTCGCGATGATGCAATTGCCACAAACAGTGATTGTGGATCTAGGTGCGGGCTCAGAAACTTTGGGGACTGAGTTTGCCCTCGGTGCGGACATCCGACTTGCGTCCCAGGACACAAAGATTTCTTTTAACCATGGCCGCTTCGGCCTTGTGCCCGCAGCAGGTGGCATGAGCATGCTCGCAACTCTCACGACTCCGTCTTTTGCTCGTGCCTGGATATTGACGGGAAAAAGTATCGAAGCTCAAGCGCTTAAAGACGCTGGTTTCATCACAGAATTCTACTCTGCCGAAAATCGCACTGACATCATTAGCTCAACTCTCGATCAAGTTTCGAAGTTCGCCCCTGTTCAGAGAATCCAGGCCAAGCTCGGTCTCTTTGAAGGGGTGAGATCAAACCTTGAGAATGGCATGATCATGGATAGAAAGATTGCGAAAGCATCGATGATCTCTGAAGACTGGCGCACGAAGAAGCCGGAAGCTTCTGAGTTTACTTTCATGCCAGCGAAGTCGATGTCGTATGTTGTAAAGCTATCATTGGTTGAGAAAGACGAGCGTGATACACAAAATCTCGAGCATTAAATAAATTATTCTTTTGAATATAAATCTTGGATTGTTATCTAGAGATTTTTTGATCTGATCTTTTCACGCGACTTACAGATTTTAAAGTCCGTAGAAAATAAGTTTCATCGGACTTTATTGCAGCTCCAGTAACTTCACAAAGATCATCGATTCGGCATGCCTTCAAAATTTTTATCCCGTCACTTGATTTGACTTCTATAAGAGTTTTCATCTCGGTCGAAATAAAACATCCATGTTTTAAATTTATCTAGCACCTTAAGTATGGGAACCACTTCAATTCGTGCCTACCTCTACTTACAAGACAGAATTGTTCCGAAGCCAAACTCAACCCTGCGATCGCCAGTACTATAGAGATGCAGTGAAAAGCTCTCTTCCGTTTCATAATCTGATCTCATAAAAAAGCTACTTCTGTCATTTGCTCCTAAATTTCCAGCGCCTTGAAGAAGTCTCCCTGACTCATCTATAGTCGCTACAAACAATCCTAAAAGGCCCCGGGGAAAAAATTTGTTAACTAACTCAATCTCAACTCCACTCCTGCCCGTGCCGTCTTCAAGAGCATTAATTCTTACAGTCGCGGTACCAGGAGTAGGCCCTCCGGCATGTACCTGGCAGTT
>JBBQGK010000118.1:0-9223 GCA_038322885.1 Bacteriovoracales bacterium
TAAAAGATAATCGTGAAATTGGGCCAACCAATGAAGTTGTCGGAACAGTCATGAGTAATTTTGGAGTTGAATTCTATTTAAAAGAGCAGGGACTTAATTTCATTCGTACTCAGGTAGGGGACCGATACATCGTTGAACATATGAAACAAAGCGGAGCTCTTTTCGGTGGGGAACCATCGGGCCATTTGATTTTTAAAAAATACTCAACCACCGGAGATGGAATTCTCGCTGCTCTGAAAGTTATCGAGAGTATAAAGTTCTACGACCGCGATCTCTCTGAACTTTCACAAGGCATTGAACTCTTTCCGCAGAAAATGGAGAACGTGATTGTTCAAAAGCGAACTCCTTTTGCAGATGTTCCTGAAATAAAAAAGGCCATGATCCAGGCCGAAGAAAAACTTGGGAAAGAAGGCCGCATCCTTCTTCGTTACTCAGGCACAGAGCCTCTGGCACGAGTCATGGTCGAGGGTCGTGACCATAAATTAGTGAATACAATTTGCTCTGAGCTTGCTCAAGTCGTTACTAAATCACTCGCATGAAATACGCTCGCCTAGGTGTCAATATTGATCATGTCGCTACTCTTCGCCAGCAGAGAGGGGAGTTCTATCCAGAAGTTAAAAGGGCCGCAGAAGTTGCTTTAGCGATAGGTGCTCATCAAATTACGATTCATTTGCGAGAAGATCGCCGCCACATTCAGGACAGCGATGTTCCGCAAGTTCATGCTGTTTGTAAGAAGTTTCTGAAACCACTCAACCTAGAAATGGGTTGCGCAGAAGAGATGATTGAAATCGCGATTAAAGAAAACCCGGAATGGATCTGCTTGGTTCCCGAAAAAAGACAAGAACGGACGACTGAGGGGGGCCTGAATGTGATGGATCCTCTGAACTTTAAGCGTTTAAAAGAATCGTGCGACCTTTTAAAAAAGCATCTTCCTCAAACCAAGATCTCTCTTTTTGTTGAGGCACATGCTGACGTTTTAAAAAAATGTCTTGAGATCAACGCAGACGCGGTTGAAATACACACTGGGGATTACGCCAAAGATTTTCTCCAGAATAATGATATCAAAAAATACCTCGCTCGCTACCAAGAGGGTCACAGGATCATGAAGGCGAAAGGCTGGGGCTACCACGCAGGCCACGGGCTGACTCTCGAATCCTTAGTTCCTCTCCTTGAAGAGGCCCTCTTTGAGGAATACAATATCGGTCACTGGATCATAGCCGAATCTGTTTTCATTGGTCTTGGTCACGTGATCAAAGAAATGCTTACCCTGATGAATAAATATCCTCTTAAAGGTTCCTTATGAGAATTGTGACTCAATCTGAAATGAAAGAACTCGAAAAGTTTGCTCAAACTAAATATCATTTCCCTGAAAAACTGATCATTGAAAACGTTGCCCTCATTAGTGCCCGAACTATTTTGGAAAAACTTGGGACCGAGATCAACGTGGGAGAGCTCATTTTTCTTATCGGCAAAGGAAACAACGGCGGAACCGGACTTGCCATCGCACGACATCTTGCCTCGATGGGGATCGAGAGCCGCGCATTTTTATTGTTCGATCACAAATCTCAATCAACCGAAGTGACTGAGCAGCTTCAGATTGCAAAAGCTTATGGTGTGCGCACCACTTACCTCGATGATATTTCTGCACTCGAAGCTTATTTTGAACAAAATTCTGCTCCTAAGATCATCATCGATGCCATCTTCGGAACGGGAGTTCGTCTCCCTCTTTCAAATTTTATCTATGACGTGATTAATTTTATTAATAAAAATAAGTCTTATACTATTTCTCTTGATATCCCCACCGGAGTCGAAGGTGATTCTGGTCTCACTCAGGGAAATGCGATTGAAGCAGACTTAACTCTTGCTGTTGGCTTTCCTAAACTCGGTTACTACCAGGCAGAGGGTCCTCGTCTCGTGGGAGAGGTCGAAGTCGTGCCAACTGGAATTCCCTTTGACCTGGTCGTTAAGGGTGGCGATAAATTTTTAATGGACCAAGATTTAAAAGATGATTTGCCAAAAGAGCGCAATAAGTTTGGCGATAAAAGACTCTTCGGCCACACGATGGTGATCGGCGGCTCTCACGGGCTGACTGGCGCCTTGGTGATGTCGAGCACTGCGGCCTTAAAGGTCGGAGCTGGACTTGTGACTGCTAGTACCTGGGAGCCCCAGTACCAAGAGTTTATCTCTCGCCTCATTCCTGAAGTGATGACGGGTTATGTGCCTAACGATCAAACCAAGTGGGGCAGGCTTTTAAAAGATCTCGACAAGTATGATTCAATTGTCATCGGCCCAGGCCTCGCACGCTCAAACCGCGCACGAATGCTCGTGCTCGAGATCCTCAATAATTTTTCAGGGCCTGTCGTTCTAGATGCTGATGCGATTAACGTCTTAAATTTAAAATCAGATCACGAACTCTTCCGCATGCGAAGTGCGCCGACACTTTTGACCCCACACTTCGGTGAGTTTGCAAAGTTCACGGGTCTCCCGATTGAAGAGGTCGAGAAGGCTCCGTACCTGCACCTCAAAGAAGTCATCGAGCAAATTAATTGCACGGTTATTCTCAAAGGCCCTTGTACATATCTTGGTTTCCCGAATGGAAAAACCTATTTCAATTTTTCTCCTAATGATGGAATGGCTACCGGAGGAGTCGGGGATGTTCTTGCCGGAATTCTAGGGGGACTCATTGGGCAGGAGGCGAACTTAAAAAAACGCGATTCACTTTATAATCTTTACGAGAACCTCAATAAAACAATTCTTCTCGGAGTCCTCATTCATACATGGGCAGGAAAAGTTGCTGCTGAAAAACTTGGTGTTCGTCCCATGACGGCGACAAGTCTTATCGATTCACTTCCAGAAGCTTTCAAATCTCTTGATGAATTCTTGAAGGAAGAAGGATGAATAAGCAACTGGTCCGAGAATGGAAAAAAGTCTACAAATCTGATCTCTCATACATCGTTTACGAACTAAAGGATTTAGCGAAAGTACCGGCGATGATTATCTTAGACGGCGAGCTTGGAGCTGGTAAAACGACTTTTACTCAGGCATTTGCTGGCGACAAAGAGATGTTAAGCCCTACTTATTCAATTCTCTCGGAAACAAAAACCTTTCTCCACGCCGATTTTTATCGAATAGAGAAAAGTGAAGAAATTCTCCAGCTCGAACTTTCGAACTACTTGGAAGATAAACAGTATTTTTTCGTAGAGTGGGGGATGAAATTTGCGTCCCGTTTGATGAGAGAGTTACCAGAAAACTATTCTGCTTATTTGCTCGAAATCCACGTTCACCAGGGGGGTGGGGAATCACCCGATGGCCCCTCTCGAGACTTCTTTTTCTATACCCTTTCAGAAGACTAACTAAGTTTGTCGGAATTTTTTGCCCGGAGACAAATGTACACCAGCGCGTTCATTGTGCAGGGTTAACTCCATGATAGTGCTTTGTTTTTCAAGAGTTCCATATGCCCCTACAAAAAATAAACTGACCTCAAACTTTTATAGGTTGACCTGATAAAATAAAAAGAGTCATACTATTTAGGAGATAATTAGTCTGGATTGTTGTGAGCGGCATTTCAGGTTGAGAATCTTTTGGGTGACAAGGAATTTAGGAACCCGATTAATCTACAACAATGAATCATGGAGGAAAACAATGAGACTTACTTCTAAAGGCCGTTACGCTGTCCGAGCTATGCTGGATCTAACTTTCCACTCAAACGGAAATCCAGTTCGCTTACAAGAAATTTCAACTCGTCAATCGATCAGCTTGCACTATCTTGAGCAGCTTTTCAGAAAGCTTCGCACTGGTAAAGTTGTGAAGTCAGTTCGCGGTCCGGGTGGAGGCTATGTCCTTGCTCGTGCAATGGACGAAATTACTGTAAAAGACGTTCTTGACTGCGTAGGCGAGAACATCAACCCAGCTCGTGACATTCTTGGCATTCCATCTTCAGGGATCGAAATCATGAAAGACGAGTCAGGCAATGACATCAACGCAGTTGTTGATACAAAAGAGTTCAATCTCACAAAAGGTTATTTCGAAAACCTCGGAACAATCATGATGGATTACCTCGCGACAACTTCTCTCGGAGACCTTTCTCGCAAAGGTGCTAATGCTTTCGGCGAAACAAATGCAAACGCTGCATCAGCTATCCGTACGAACGCAAGAGAGATGAATCAGTAAGGTGTCCTCTGGTTTCTACTTAGACTACAATGCAACGTCGCCGCTCTCTAAGTCAGTTAAAAGCTGGCTTGAGAGCGGCGACTTTCATTTTGCGAATCCTTCCAGTCAGCACACAAGTGGTAAGTCCTCTCGCAAAACCATCAACGAATCTAGACAGGCCATTTTTAAAACATTTTTTCTAAACGAAAAAGATCATTCTCTTTTCTTTCATTCAGGGGCGACGGAAGCTATTAATTCATTTGCTCATTCCTTTGCGGAGTGGACGAGACTACAAAAAAAAAATCTTCTTATCTGTTATTCCAAGGTTGATCATCCTGCGGTGACAACACTTGTGGATCAATATTTTGGACCCCACGTTCAATTCATGGAACTTGATCGAGATTCTCATCTTCATTACCTCGTTGAAAAAAATGTCGCCATGATTGAGGATAGAAAAAAGAAAGATCCTGATCTTTTAATCCTGGTTCATCACCTGTGGGTTCACAATGAAACAGGGCTCATTTCACCCCTAAGAGAACTCTCAGCTTTTAAAAAAATTCCGGATCTTTATATTCATGTGGATTCAGTTCAAGCACCGGGAAAGATTCCGGAGTGGCGCGAACTAGAAGGCGGGGATGTATGGAGTTTTTCGGCCCATAAATTCGGTGCGCTTAAAGGCATTGGGTTCACTTTCTTTAAGTCTCAGCTTCCTTTTTTTCCATTTATCACCGGTGGAGGACAGCAACAGAATTTCAGATCAGGAACTGAGAATCCGATGGGTGTCGCGAGCATTTCTCTCGCCCTCCAAGACCTATGTCAGATTGACGTGATAAAAACCTCAGAGCTCAAAAATGATTTATCCCAATTTTTAAGTCAGGAGCTGCAGGGTAAAGGGGCCGTCTTGGAAACTTCGCCCGGCAACAGTAATACAATTTATTTTTATCTCAATGATCTCACCTCAGACATTGCTCTCGCACTTTTTGACGTGAATGGGGTTGAGCTCTCAGCTGGGTCGGCCTGCTCGAGTGGGACTGCTAAACCCAGCGCTGTTCTTACCTTCCTTGGTTTAGATAAAGTGGCGCGGAATGGTCTACGAATTTCTTTACCTTTTGCAATCTCTTTACCAGAACTTACTGAAATAAAGTCTAGGATTGCTCTCGTGTTGGAGAGAGTCAAGGCCAAATAATCTGCTTCAATTTTTTTTGGATCCTTCTATAATAAGTCCATGTCTATGCTAGAGAGAATTAAACGCAAACAATTTGATGGGTTCAAAGATTTTGTTCAGAGTCTTGAGATCACTACTGGAGTTGCGAGACAACAAATTTTCACTGCCGGGATTCTTGAAGATCCATTGTACATGTCATGGATCATAAAAAATCTGAAAACTTTTGAGGACTTCATGAATCTTCCGAGTGGAGAAATCGATGCTGTGCTCTCTCATCAAAGGCAAATGATAGGAGTCTTTGTAAAATGTTTCTGGGGTGAAGCTCCAGAAAAAATTACCTCCTTAGAAACGCTTACGCCCAAATTTATGTCAGAAATAAAAGACGAACTTTCTTATCTTGCGAGCGTCACACCAGCTGAGAAAGAAGGGGCAAAAAACTACATGATTAAGACAACTCGAAAACTGATGAATGACGAATTCATTAATGGATTTCGATGGTCACTTCCGCCGATGGAAGTTTTCTATCCACCAAGCCTCAAAAATGGTCTTAATGAAATTCTTTTTGAATCCGGAATTGTGGCCGCAAAAGGGACTATTGAAGCTGGTAAGCGTGTTGGACTGTGGCAACACTACTATGACAACGGGAGTCTTTTGGCCTTCGGTGATTACTACAACGGATTAAAAGTTGGCGAGTGGACTTTTAATTTCCCCAATGGAAAGACCAAGGGCCAAGGAAAATATTTAGCGGATGAAAAACAGGGTCTTTGGAAAGAATGGGATCGCAGCGGCGAGCTTCATGAAGTCGTCTACAGTCTGGGTGCTCGCGTTTAGTCGTCCTCGAATTGAACATCGTCTGAAATCTGCACCCCATTGACCATTCTCTCAGAACTTTCTTCAATGAACGCAAACTCGATTTTCTCAGTGTCGTCGTAATTTTCATTGAAGGCGATGGTGATAGTCTTCGGACTATTATCCATGAGTGAGGTCAAATAGTAATGAGATCCAAAGAGTTCGATCGCTTGCTCATCTAAGCTCACATGACGGAAATCGGATTCCTCAATCAGAGGGTTGTGAGACGTATTTTTAACGATGATGGCACCCTGGATTTTTTCTTTCGAAATGTCCTTAGTCACTCCCCAAGTCGCAAGCGGGAAATAGTCCAGATGGAAAGTCGAGCTTCCGTAGGCCAGGCGGCGCGGAATCATAAGCCTCGACATAAACTTACGGGTCGTTTCATCCTTGGCCTTCCTAGCGAGCTTTTCAGCGAGAAAGGGATCTTCGATACGGATGATGAAATGGCCGGGAGTTTTCGTCGATTTGAAGAGAATATACTGGAATGCAATACTGAACAGAGTGAAGAGTTTTTGCTGACTTAAATGGATGTGTTTACTTTGGCATTCCACCAAGGTTTTGACCGCTTCGTAGAGGTCGGCTTTTTCAAGGTCTTTTTTACCGTTCATCCCCAAAATTTCGTCGAAAAATCGTCTTTTGGCAACAAGCAAAAATCATTCTGGGATAGGAATCAAATTGACGGATTCGCCGCCTCCCATTATGATGCAGGCTAAAATTTTTATTAAATTCCTTTGGAGTGCAAATGATCGACAAAAATCTGGCGAAAACGAGAAACATTGGTATCTCGGCCCACATCGATTCTGGTAAGACCACGCTTTCTGAGCGTATCCTATTTTATTGCGATAAAATTCACAAAATTGAAGACGTTAAAGGCGGCGGCGCCGGAGCTACCATGGATCACATGGAGCTTGAGAAAGAAAAAGGGATCACGATCACTTCAGCAGCTACAACTGTTGAATGGCATGGCCTCGATGATAAAGGGATCACCTTCGCTGAAGGCGATCAGAAAGAAATCAAAATCAACTTGATCGATACTCCGGGCCACGTAGATTTCACCGTAGAAGTTGAACGCTCCCTTCGCGTTCTCGATGGAGCGATTCTCGTGATCTGTTCGGTTGCTGGTGTTCAATCACAATCGATCACAGTTGATAGACAAATGAAGCGCTACCGCGTTCCACGTATGGCCTTCCTTAACAAGATGGATCGTATGGGTGCGAACCCTTATAACGGAGTCAAAGCTCTCCGCGAGAAATTGAACCACAATGCTGTTCTCATGCAACTCCCAATCGGCGCTGAAGAAAATTTCAAAGGTTGTATCGATTTGATTCTTATGAAGGCTTACTACTTCGATGGCGAAAACGGAGAATTAGTACGTGAAGAAGCCATTCCTGCAGAACTTCAGGAGCAATCTGAGAAAGCTCGCGAAGAAATGCTCGACGTGATTTCTGCCTTCGACGACAAGATGATGGAAGACATCATCGAAGGTCGTGAAGTTTCTGAAGAAGCGATTCACCGTGCTGTTCGCACAGGAGTCAACTTACTCAAATTCACGCCAGTATTTCTTGGTTCTGCGTTTAAGAACAAAGGTGTTCAACTCCTTCTTAACGCTGTTGCAAGATACCTCCCTTCTCCGATCACGTCTGAGAAGCCTAAGGCGATCGATTCACGCACAAACACAAAAATTGATCTTCAACCAGATCAAGATATGCCACTCGTTTGTATGGCATTCAAAATCACTGACGAACAATTCGGTCAGTTGACGTACACGCGTATCTATCAGGGTAAACTCACTAAAGGTGATACCCTTCTTAACACTCGTACGAAGAAACGCGTTCGTATCGGCCGTATCGTTCGAATGAACTCAAACGATCGTGCGAACATCGACTGGGCTGGAGCAGGGGACATCATCGCCATGATCGGTGTTGACTGTGCTTCCGGGGATACATTTGTTGCTGACGAAGGAAACGTAGAATTCCTTTCTTGTGAAGGAATGCACGTGCCGATTCCGGTTATCGAACTTTCTATCAAAGCGAAAGATAAAGAAATGCAAGCGCGTATGTCTAAAGGACTCCAGCGCTTTATTAAAGAAGATCCTACTTTCCACCTTTTCACTGATGAAGAGTCAGGAGAAACAAGAATTGCAGGGATGGGAGAGCTCCACCTTGAGATTTATGTTGAGCGCTTGAAGCGTGAGTATAAAGCTGAAGTTGATATCGGTGCTCCTCAGGTTAACTACCGCGAAACAATCCGCGGAGAAGCTCGTCTTGAGTATACACACAAGAAGCAAACCGGTGGTTCTGGACAATTTGCAAAAGTTGCCGGAAAAATGCGCCAACTTTCTCCTGACCGTAAAGAGCGCGAAGATCAAGTCTTCCGTTTTGTTAACGAAATTAAGGGTGGTGTGATTCCAAACGAATTCATCCCATCGTGCGAGAAAGGCTTCAACGACGTTATGAATAAGGGACCTCTTGCAGCGTTCCCTGTGATCGACATCGAAGTTTTCCTTCAAGACGGTCAGTACCATGACGTAGATTCGTCAGATCTTGCGTTCCGTATTGCTGCTCGTATGGCGCTCAGAGATGCTATCAAAAATGCAAACCCAGTTCTTCTCGAGCCAATCATGAAAGTAGAAGTTGAAACTCCACAAGACTATCAAGGTTTTGTTATCGGAGATTTATCATCTCGTCGTGGTGTGATCTTAGGATCTGAGTCAACTGACACAGGGGACGCGGTTATCAACGCCCACGTTCCTCTTTCAGAGATGTTCGGATACGCAACGGTTCTTCGTTCAGGAACAGCTGGTAAGGCCGGTTACTCGATGGAGTTCGCGAAGTATGAGCAGTGTCCAAGTCACGTTCAAGAGAAAGTGATTGTTGCTCGTAAAGAGAAGCTTGCAGAGAGAGCTGACTAAGTATTTAGATTTAGAGATTTAAAAAATGAAAAGGCCTGGGTTTAACCCAGGCCTTTTTTTGTTGTGAACTATTTGTATTTTTTTTCGGATGTTGAAATTTAAACAAGTGATTAAATTACAGCTCTCTTAAGTCTGGCACTTGCCAT
>JBBQGK010000119.1:0-9083 GCA_038322885.1 Bacteriovoracales bacterium
CTTCTTGAATGGCTAAATCTTGTGAAGAGTGGTGTCTCTCCGACCAATACCGCAGATGCTAGTCGCAGGAACGGAGTCCTCGCTCGAGAAGCACTCTCTTCATCATTCTCATGGTCTACAGAAATATTACGAATAGAGAAGATGAAATTTTAAAGTACCGATCTGAATCGGTGTTTATTATCAATCAAGATGCAAATATTGTTTTTTGCAATGAACTCACCCTTAAACATTTCGGAATCGAAAACTTGTTAGGAAAACATATTTCCGTCGTCGCTAACAGTGTCGTTGATATCAATGGTCTCCCCTTAGTTTCAGGGCCTGGTCGTATGGCACTAAAGGGCGAAGTTACCACCGTGATTATGAAATCTCTCATCACAGGCCGCTGGATGACGGTGACGGCAAATCCAGTCATCCATAACAAGATCGTCACTCATGCGATTTGTATCATGTCAGATATTACGAGTTCGAAAACGAAGGAGCTCAATCAAAATAAAATCATTGAAGAGCGTGAGAAATTTTTCGGAATGGTTACTCACGACCTAAAGACTCCTCTTACGGCCATGCGCCTTTGCGCCGAGATGCTCCGCAAAGATATGAGCGATAAGTCCCAGCTAAAATTGATCGAAATCCTCCTCCTTAACGGTAAGGAAGTAAACGCATTGATCGATGATCTTTTGGACTTAGTAAAAATCCATGCGGAAAAGGTTCCCATCGTGAGAACTGAAGTTCCTATGAAGAGAATGATCGATGAGCTGGTGTCCCTCAATGGAGAACTTCTGAAGACGAAAGACCTAAGCATTCTCACTAGCGTTGAGGAAATATCATGCTTTTGCGATGAACGTAGAACGAAACAAATTATCAACAATCTTATTTCGAATGCCATCAAATTCTCTTCCGAGAATGGTTCAATAAAAATTAACGTATCGGCGAATAGAGAATATTGCACAGTCTTCGTTGAAGATTCGGGTCCAGGAATTTCGGCCGACAAACTAAAATTGATTTTCGAGCCGTTTACCCAAATTGCGAGCAAAGAAAAAATACTCGGTTCTGGGCTGGGCCTATCCATTGTAAAATATTTCGTAAATGCTCAAGGCGGAAGTACATGGGCAGAGAGCACGATGGGAGTTGGCACTAAATTATTCTTTACCCTACCAATGACTCATCCACCGCTTTCAGTCTAATTTTAAGTTACTTCAAAATCTCACGAGAAGTTTTACTTGTAACATTAACGAGGTATTTTTTTTCGGCCTCGTTTTCGATCTCCAGTTCAGTGTCGTTAAGAAACTTCATGGACTTAAAAAAAATGTCCTGAACATCTCCTTCGAGATCGGGGTGTCGTTTGTTTTCATAGACAACTAAAGACCAAAGGAGTTCGCCCGATTTTGAGTTAAAAACTTCAAGCACTCCACCCATTTGATGTAAGTTTTCACTGTGAGTTAGCCGTTGGGAGTACCGTAGGCCTTGACGAATGATATCTGGGATTTCAGGAGGAGCATTCCGATCAAATGATGGATTAAACTGTGGATCATTCATTTTAGTATTTCCTTTCACTGAATAAGCTCTTGGCCAACTCATCGTTTTATGTAACATGAGTTAGAATCCCCGCCAATTAAAAGCATCATAGAGCTTATACTTATCACGTCGTGGCATTTCGCACTTCACATCACACGCAGTTAAAATCGCGCTCAACAGCCCGTGACTAATATCTGATGTTTCAGTTTTAAGGTATTTTCTCGCTTCGTAAACAACCTTATCACCGTACTCTGCCCCAAGAGCCTCACGTACGTCCCATAAAACTGAAAGTGTAAAATCTCCTTCAGCGTTTCTGTTGGACTCTTCCCAATGGGCATACTTTTTCTTCTCTTGACGATCTTTTGCCACAGAGTTGCTGTACCCCGGAACAGGGGCATAGACTTTACGTTTATCGGCAATCACTGTCGCAAAGTAATCGGCCATTCCCTCAACCACGGGAGTTGAATGAGTCATCGCCAAAGAATCACTTAGGACTACGTGAGAATACTCATGGAAGGCAATCTCGGGGACCATCGCTGTATCTAAGAAATAATATTTGTTCATGAAAAGGTAATCTGCTCGGTAAGATTCATGCATGGCTATGGTGAAAACAGCATATGTCCCCGCCCATTTTAAAACATCTTGCTGAATACTCGTGCTAATAAATGACCGAAAAAAGAGTTCTTCCAAGAGACGCTGCTGCATTTGATTTTTGATATAGTTAATCACTGGACGCTTGATCGCCATGAGACTTAATGTCACAGGATTTGGAGGAAGGGGGCCCAAATCTGTCGAGAGTATTTTCTTAACTGGACGAAACCAAATCTCATTACCCCATTTATCTTTATGCTCATCTGGAACCCATTCCGGGGTTTCTCCAGCCGGAACGGAGAGTGCATTATTGTATTGAGGAGATCTATTATCATTGGCAAAGTGACCAAGATCATCAAACTGATTCATGACATTGAGGCGAACCGTTGTTTTTGGCAAATTCTTAGCCGCCTCAGAGCCTAATTTTTCAACCCAGTATTTACGGGCCTCGTTCAAATGATAATAAGTACTCGCCGCCCGAAGAACAGTGTCTTCATCTTTTTCATTAAAGGAGATAGCGTCCTTCCCTTTTGCGTAAACAATTTTAAAATACTTTCCATCGAAAGAGTTTGAACTTTCGAGATCAACCATTGGCATGGGAGCAAAGAAGGTTCGATTTGATATGGTCTCCCTCAAAATGACTTTGAAAGAGGGTCCCTCATCGGCGACTGCGGCCGATGAAAGAATAAGAATTGCAAGGGCTAGCTTTTTCATTCAGTTTTCCTTATTAAATAACAACGTTCCAATTATCGTCAGGATCCGGTTTGCTATCTTGTTTACTAATAATAACTGACTGGCTGATCACTAAGCCCATAGCTGCGATAATGTTAAATGGTGGTGGAAGAAAAACGGATGCGGAACCGGCCACTTGGAATGCGAAATTTTCGTAAGACTTCCTGCGATCAACTTTTGGATTCCAAAAATCTTCAAATTTGAGAACGTGATCAAGTTCCGCAGATTTTACAAAACCTGTTTCATAAGCGGCTGCGATAATATGCTCGTAAGTAAATCCTGTATTTTTAAAAGCATCTGATCGCATAATCTCGGCCATATCATGCTTTAGCATTTTAATCGCCAAACGGTACTGCTCTAAAGGTGAAAGGATATAGACTTCACTATCATCCTTGGCATCGTCACCATACTGCCAGTGAATTGAGGATGATTTTGCTTCCATCCGCTTGGCCGTTTTTTCAAGAAGCTGAGACAAGAGCATCACTTGAGTGCTGTTATAGGTAATATAAAGGACGCCGCGCTTGGTGATTTTTTCTTTGCGAGATACATACTCAACGGAGAAACTACTTGTGGTTGTCGTTTCTGGATTTTTCGCCAGCTTATCTTTAGCGTTATTAATGATGTCTACGTAGCGCTTCATGTAAATCGACCACCCAAGAACATTGTGTTCTCTGAGAATCTCGAGTTTCTTGTAAGTCACTTCATCAATGACTCCTTGATTAAAGGCTATGTAATTTAGTTTTGAGATTTGGATATCACGGTCAGTTGAGTTCTTACTCTCGATGTTTTGAGAGATTGTATAATAGGTATCAAGGGTACAAGTGGTTTGATCATCAGGCCAAGTTTTGAATGGAGCATAAAAACTTTTCAGATCCGTCGTTGAGTTCTGACGAGTCCATGCATTACGAGGTCGATAGATCCCACGACTCTCAAGATTCGCTAGATCTTTTTTTACATCTGCAGAATCCATCAAAAGTCGAAAAAGAATATCGTCAATAAGGTTCTGTTGTCTCAAGTAAGCAACGAAAGCTGCCATCTCACTATCATCGGCGATGACACCTTCGTGTTTAGCATCTGAGTTAAGTCTCTCGACTAATCCTAACTCACAGTTTGTATCGATTCTTTCCATTTCATTGAAGGTTGAAGACAAAACATTGATCGCCTTGCTCTTGAGATCACCTTTTAAAGGATGGCGCGAGCTCCAGATATTGGCATTTGATAAATCTAATTTTGTGAGTTCCCGCGAATAAGACTCTTTGTTACTAGCCAGAAGCTTCACGTCAAAAGAATAGCAATCTGCGATCGTCATCAGGACAGCAAAAGTAAGCAGTACAATTTTCTTCATTTTTTTCCTCACCTGTTTTTTTTGATCTATATGCCTGATCAAACAATGCGGTGAATACTCATTCCGAAGAGTGAATGATTAAATTTAGATTTCCTTAAAAAGATCTTTAGAAAAACTTTAGATGGGTGGAGATCGGTACCATTACGAAGCAAGTAACGAACTAAGTTTCAATCACTATTTTCAGCAAGCATCGCCAATCGTAAGACTGAAGGTTTTCTTCAAGCTTGATGGAAAACTTTGAATCTCAATCTCACACGATGAAGCCCCTTTCATACGAACTCTCATAAAGGGTTGACCGTTCTTCATGAAGCGCTCTTGCTTGATGATCTTCCAATCTGCTCCACAGTCGTTAAGAGTCATCATGCTCGATGGCTTCACTTCGCCAAACTGATCTTTGAAGGTTCCTGGCATTTCTATATCGACGCCTGAATAATAAGAATCATCACACTGGAGGGGTAATCCCTCAGAAAGAAAGCGATCATTCCAGTTGATCGTGACGAGAGCAAAAGAATTGGCCGCGAAAGCGGAAGTAGTAAGAAGAAATAAAAAGATTGCAGTTTTCATAAGGTCCCCTAATAAGTTGATTCGCTTGTTTATCAACTCAAAGAGGCCTGTGGACAGATCAATTATTGAATAGCTGTGATCTAATAGCGAAGAATCGCCTCAACTGGCAGATGATCCGAGAGATCACACCACTCACCTTTCACGTAATCCTGAATGAAAAAAGCCTTCTTATCCGTCACGGTGAGGTTTGAGCCATTTGGGTTGGAAAAGATGTGATCAATCCAGGTTTCTTGATCTGAGGGTTTTTGACCGAGGCAACTCACAAGATGAGACTTGCTGGTTTGAATCGTCCCAGAGAGCTTGGTACTTTCCATCTTGAGAAGTTCGATCGCTTCCTTGAACTCACTCCCGGCCAGGGCATCGATGTTCAAATCACCAATGAGAACTTGAGGAATTGTAGGTCGCATGTATTGATCAAAAAGATTCTTAATCTGTTTTAATTGATCTTTTCTAACTCCAGGAAAGATAGAGGCGCCAGAATCAGACTGCATGTGTGTTGAACCAAGATGAATAATTTGATTATTCGGACCCGTCACCTCTACGAGGAAAAAACCTTTCGAGGCAAAGCAGTCCGCGATGGCGCAAGTTGTATAGAAATCATAATCCAAAACCTTTAGAGGCCAGCGGCTGAGGATAGTGACACCAGAATTCATCACTTGTTTGAAGACTCCGCTCTTGCCAAGAACCAATCGGTAAGGATACGCCTCGCTCAGGACTTGATTCATGTGATTTCGAAAACTTCTTGAAAAAGATTCTTCGAGAACAACGATGTCATGATCGAGGTTTTTAATTTTTCCAAGGATGAGGTCGATGCGAGTTTTTTGGTTTGAGAACTTTAAAGGCTTAGGCAGCATGTACACATTCCAGGTCATGACCTTAAGACTGGATTCTGCTACCGCAGATAAACTGAACAAGAAGAGACAAAGAAAAACCATCCATGATTTTTGCATGAGAGAACCTTTTCTTTTAATCATCTCCTCGCTTTAAATTTTTGTACAGAGTATGAGTCAAATTTAACCAAGGCCTGACATTTCACTTAAAAAAGATGGTTTTCTGGTTGATAAACTCGTGAATGCCGAGACGCGAAAGTTCTCGTCCATGCCCACTCTCTTTAATGCCTCCGAAAGGGAGTCTGGGGTCTGACCTAAGGAAATCATTAATAAATACCCCTCCGGTATCGAGTCCCTTTTCCGCCAGTTCCCGCGCTTTATTCATGTCGCGAGTAAAGATTCCACCACCCAAACCAAAGGGACTCATATTGGCGAGCATAACGGCATTATTTTCATCTTGAGCAGAAATCAAAACTACCACAGGACCAAAAAGTTCTTCATCAAAGGCGGCCATACCTGGTTTGACCTGGGCCAGGATCGTTGGAGGATAAAAGGCACCGGTGAGTGCTGGAATTTTTCCTCCCATGAGAAGTTCTGCACCTGCCTGGACAGATTTTTGAACCTGTTTATCAAGTTCATCACGAAGTTCAAATCGGGCCATTGGTCCAATGCTCGTTGACTCATTCAACGGGTCACCAAAAGATATTTTTTTCATTTCCTCTACAACAAGAGATTTAAATTTCTCGTAAACACTTTTCACGATGATCAAGCGCTTGGGCGAAATACAACTTTGACCAGCATTAAGCATGCGACCCTTCACGAGAGTTGCAGCTGCCATCTCTAGGTCAGCATCTTCACAGATAATATAAGGATCTGAACCTCCCAACTCAAGCACGACTTTTTTCAAACACTCTCCCGCAACCGCAGCAACTTTTCTTCCGGCCGCAGTCGAACCTGTGAGAGTCACGGCCGCGACTTTTGGATTCCTAATCACAGCTTCAACCTCTGAGGAGTTTATAAGAAGAGTTCTAAAAACATTTTCTGGCAGGCCCGCCTCTTTGAAAACATTCTCGAGATGAAGAGCGCAGCCTGGAACGTTGGAAGAATGCTTGAGAAGCCCTGTATTTCCGGCACACAATGCTGGCGCGGCAAAACGCATGACCTGCCAGTAAGGAAAATTCCACGGCATAACGGCAAGGACCGGGCCTAGCGGGCGTTTGACCACATAGCTCTCCTGGCCTTCCGTTTTAATCGGTTCATTTTTTAAAAACTCGGCCGCATTCTCTTCGTAGTACTTGCAGACAGTCGCGCATTTTTCTACTTCGGCGATGGATTCCTTTAAGGGTTTACCCATCTCTTCAGTGCACGTGAACCCGAGATCTTTTTTCCGTTTGAGAAGAACTTCACCTACCCTACCGATCATTTGGGCGCGTTCTTTGATTGAGGTATTTTTCCAGATGTTAAAGGCCTCAAAGGAACTATCAATAATGTTCTTGGCATCCGCTGGAGTGTGTTTCGGTTTGGGATCAAGATATTTACCATTGGCGGGATTCGTATAACTGTCCATTTTCTCTTCCTCTTTAAAATCCACAAAACAGTAAAAGCAATCGAGCTAAAAAGAAAGCTTCATAGCAGGATTTAGTTAAGCTTGAAAGGAGTTCCTGTCTGAATAGGTCTCCTAAAATCCAAGCTCAAAAAATATTAAGCAACGTCATTCAAGATTTAGCTGCTGTTTTGTTATTAGATTTAGTAAAAATAATGAATCTTCAAAAGGGATTCATGCCAATTCGTAAAATGGTCGAGCGCGCTAGGTTTAGTTATCGAGGGATCTACATTGGCGTCTCAATGACCGTCGTGTTTTTTGGAATCTCCTTTTTTTATGGCCTGAATCAGATGCGACAAAACGAGAGAGCAGCAGCTTTTGTAGATAATATTTCGCAAGTCATTAAGGAGCTTCAGACAATCGAAACTGGTGTCCTCAAACTCGTGACGGCCCGGCGTGGATATTTCATCGTGAAAGAGAAAAAATTTTTAGATGCTTATATGAATTCCATCCCCCCTCTGTACATGAGTGTCGCAAAACTTGAAACACTCAATCAAGATAACGAAAATTTCATCAATAACGTTTTAAAATTAAAAACTGAAATCAGTGATCTTATTTACTTTTATCAATCCAACATTCATTCCTTTGCTGTTCCTCCAAATATTAATTATGCCTCTGACAAAGTGGAGAGTATTACCAAACGAATTGAACTGATGAAGATCGATCAGAATAAACTTCTTAAGACTTGGCTTCAAGAGGCGATTCCCCCATTCATCGGGAATCTACAATCTGAATCTCGTAGCGTTAAGCAGTTAGCATAATTTCATTTCTCTTGGCAAATTCTGTTGGTGTCATCATCCCTAAGCTCGAGTGTGGATTATGATTGTTGTAGCGATCGTGCCACTCGTAAATTTTTCTGATCGCATCTTCAAGATCCAGAAACACATGTTCATTCAAGCATTCATCTCTGTACCGACTGTTAAATGATTCGATCACCTGATTCGGTTTTCTCACCTTCGTGAACTCGAGTCGGATTCCATTCTTGTACGACCAATCAAGAAATGCCCTTGAAGTAAATTCTGTTCCTTGATCTACGCGAATTACTTTCGGAAGCTTCTCACAAGCAAGCTCGATAAATGGTCCAAGCTCAAATCCTCTGATCGAATGAGCCACCAAAAAGGCAGGAGAGATTTTCGACTTCTCATCCACCATTGTGAGCGTCTTGAGTCGTCTTCCATTCTCCAGGTAATCAAAGACAAAATCGATGGCAAGCACATCACCAGTTCCATAGGGTACGACCTGTGATTCTGTTCTCTGAATTCCACCGAGCTTTTTCCGTTTTCTATTCTTGATTTGAAGACCGCTCTCTTGATAAATGCGCTCACTTCGCTTGTGATTGACGATAATGCCTTTATCCCTTTTGAGGAGAACAAATAAACGTGGGTGACCAAATCGTTTGTTCTCGGCCGCAAGATCTTTAAGGGCATCAGAAATCTTTGAATCATCACGAGGATGTTCCTGGTAATCAAAGCTAGATCGAGCAAGACCCAAAACACGACAGGCCCGCGAACTGCTTATCGAATATTTTTTTAATACTCGAATCACTGCTTCACGCTTGGCCTTGGGCCCTACCACTTTTTTGAATTAACATCCTTGAGGATTTGATTGTCGAGGCTGAGGTCAGCCACAAGACGCTTCAGGCGGGCATTCTCTTGCTCGAGAGAGCGAAGTTTAACGGCTTCTTCTGAGCTCATGCTACCGAATTTTGTTTTCCATAAATACAGGGTCTGGATGGAGACGCCTTCTCGGCGAGCAATCTCTTTAGCGGTCACTCCGGTCTTGTGGTCAGCTAAAACTTTGATGATCTGTTCTTCGGTAAATCTCTTCTTCATCTGATTCCTTTTTGTGTCTTATGACACGGTTGGTATCAGATTGTAAAATTCCTAGTTTTTAGGGGGAATCGCCG
>JBBQGK010000120.1:0-8941 GCA_038322885.1 Bacteriovoracales bacterium
AGTGTAAGAGTGAACAGTTGTCATCAGACCATTAACGATTCCGAACGACTCGTGAAGAACTTTCACCACAGGAGCAAGACAGTTCGTAGTACAAGACGCGTTTGAGATGATGTTATGTTTTTCAGAATCATATTTATCAACATTGATTCCCATGACAAAAGTTCCATCGAGATCTTTTCCAGGAGCGCACATGATAACTTTTTTTACCGTGCCTCTCATGTGGAGACCGAGCTTCGCCTTGTCTTTGAAAATTCCCGTGGCATCGATCACGACTTGAGCACCGACTGATGACCAATCGATTTCTTCAGGATTCTTTTTATCGAAGAATTTAATTTGGCGGCCATTATACGAGATGGAGTGTGAATCAGCATCAAAAGAGAAATCTCCTTTGAGTGCTCCATGAAGGGAATCATGTTTCAAAAGATGGATGTAGGTTTTTGGCTCACCTGGGTTGTTGATCGCTACGATTTCGATGTTCAAGTTTTTATCTTGATTCAAACGAGTAAAGTAGGCACGTAGAACTGTTCTGCCGATTCGGCCAACACCATTGACACCAATTTTGACTGTTTTCATAAGACTCCTCACGTCACGGTACGACGACAAATATGAATGAAATTTGAAGACATTTTAAGTGAGCAGAACGTACTCTAGTTCACAGCTTTTGAACAGTGGATTTAGGTTATTAACGCAAGTGGGCACCATGAAGAAAATTTTCGTCTCCGATATGCAAGGTAAGGAAGAAATTGAGTCAGTTTTTCTGGTCAAAATTTTCAACACCATGGAAGACAAAAGTGGGAAGAAATACTTCAACGTGATCCTGACTGACTCAAGTGGTGATCTCGAGGCCCGTCTCTGGAACTACTCACCTGAAACGGAAAAATCCATTGGTAAAAATAGCTTTGTAAAAGTTCGCGGAAAGGTGAATTTTTATCAGGGACGTCGTCAATTCATCATATCGCAAATGGAGAAGGTGGCCGAGACTCAAATCAATGAAGATGACTTTGTTATGAAGGCCCATGAAGATCCAGAGCTCATGTTCAAAAAGCTCTTGGCGATCGTGGATGGTCTCAGTGATGTCTACATCCGAGAGCTTCTGATCAATATTCTTACTGATGGTGAGATCGCTCGTCGGATTAAAACATGGCAGGCGGGAAAATCAATTCACCATGCCTACAAGTCTGGGTTATTGGAGCACATTCTTTCATGCACAGAACTCGCGGTGAATCTTTCACGTCATTATCATGTTAATCCGAACTATGTAGTGGCAGGTTGTATCCTTCATGATCTTTGTAAAATATACGAGCTCACGGATGGACTTAATGTGGATTACACCGAAGAAGGAAAACTCGTGGGCCACTTAGTGAAGGGCCTTGAGATCGTGGACCGCTTCGCTTACAAGATTAAAAACTTCCCTCACAACTTAAAAATGCATCTCAAACATATTCTTCTCTCTCACCACGGTGAATATGCCTATGGATCTCCAAAAATTCCTCAGACTTCAGAGGCGTATCTTGTTCACTTGATTGATCTCATGGATTCAAAAATGGGATCGATGGAAATCATTCGAAAGACGGATGGAAACTCCGGACACTGGTCAAATTTTGTGAAACATCTAGACCGAATCGTTTATAAATCGGAGCTCCCTTTCTATCCGGAGCATGTGCCAGATGAGCACCACGAAGATGAGAAAACTGACCATGTCCATCATCCTAAAGAGCCAATTAAGAAAGAGCGTCCAAGTATTGAACCCAAGACTAGCTTGGGGAAGATGCTGGGTGGGATCAAAATAGGCGATTAGTCCAAAACTAACAAATCATGACAAAATAGATTTTATTTTTGCACCTGCCATTAAATAGGCCTAAACTTAAATTATCCCAAAAGAATGGATTTTAAGGGGGGGATTTATGCGGCCAGAAGAATTCAACGAAGAATTTGAAGCACACAAGATTTTGATGCGTCATACACGCGCTAAGATTTTATCAATTTATTTCTCGCTTCAAGATAATGCCACTCCGAATTATATGGATGCTGAGGACGCAGTCCTTCATCTTATTCCGATTGAATATTACGAATCATTTTTTTCATTTCAACTTCTGAAAGATCCTCTCACCAAGAAAGTCATGAATCTTACTCGAGCAAGTCTTTAGATAAGTTTCCTGAAACAGTTGAGGGAGTTCTGGAAGACAATCTTTTCCAGGACTCCGGCGTCCATGGCCTCTTTTTTCTAGAAACTAATCGTCACCTAAGGCACAAATTTCTCTCAAGGCTTTCGCGATCAGGCGCACTGTCTTATCTTCACCCGACGACTCTCTTTTTACGATAAAGACATCTCTCTTTACGCTCGGAAACTTGCGAGAGAGAGGAAGGGGTTCGAGCTTATGATTTTGCCCGATCGACTTGTTGTGGAGATGGGCGAGAAATTTAGGAATAAATATTCCGGCCAGACCTTGGCGCGCGAGCTCGAGGCCTGTTCCTAAGAGATCAACTCGGTAACGGACGTTTCTCTCGATCTTTTCATCTGGCCAAGCATCACGGCCTTTGACCCCGGAAGAAGCACCCTCAAGCGGAGTGACCGGAACAACGAACGGAACTTTTTCCAGGGGAGTATCCTTGAATTTTCCTTTGAGAGCGAAGGCCCCCATCTGAAGACTTGCCACCTTCACGTACTCGATCCCTTTGCGAGGCACCGGTTCGTAAGTGATCCCAAGATCAATCTTATTAAAGACCAGCGATTCTTCGAGTCTCCCTGGAACGAGTTCGTGAATTTCCATCTCGCTGTCTGGAAAAAAGTTAGAAAGTAAGGGACCGATGAAGTAAGTCGTAAACACCTCAAAGGATCCGATGCGAAGGATCCTCGTATTTGTTTCTGCAACCAGTCCGAGCATGTTGTCCACTTGGCTGAGGATTTTTTTCGAGCTTTCGTAAAGTAGATTGCCTCGGTCTGAGATGACGATGCCGCGCCCGCTCGGATGAAAGAGGGGATATCCAATTTCTTCTTCGAGGGCCTTCATCGATTTACTCAGCCCGCTGTTGGAGATGGAAAGGAGGTCTGCGGCCTTCCGAAGGTTACCGGTTTCATAGATGGTACAAAACTGCTTAAGACGATTGGTTTCCATATGGAACCAATTGTGGACAAACATTCGCTTTATGTCAACGATGTAAAAGTCTATGTTATCTTCATGAATGCTTCACCCATCAATCCATTCTTGACCTTCTTAGCTCTAAAAAAGAAACATCCCCGAGCTTTCTTCTTTCAGTCCACCAAGATGACCGTCATTGGCCTTGATGCTACCGAGCGGATTCGCCTCATCGGGGGAAGAGTCGAGGTCACAAGAGGGGCGGAGGTTAAAACGATCGACACGGATTTCTTGTCCTATCTTGATCTCAAGATTTTAGAGTTGGGCCAAGACTCTGCGGCGTTTCCCTATGAGCACGGAGGGATCTTCGGGTGCGTTGGGTACGAGGTCGTCCTCCTTTTAGAGAAGAAGCTCAAGCAGTCTGGGTACTTTACTGAGATCGATTCCTCTGACGAAGTGATGGCGGAAGTCTTTATCTCTCAGGACTTGATTGTGTTTCTTTCAGATGAGTCCGAAGCTCATTTTGCTCTCCGGAATCTGGCAGTGTCTGAAGACGATCTTATTCGAGAGACAAGTTCTCGCGAGGATCTTCCAACCGTGCTTGTTGACCTGTCCTTGTTTGAGTCTCACTTAGGTGAAGAAGCCTTTGTTGATGGTGCCCTAAAAATTAAAAAACACATCGAGGCCGGAGATATTTTTCAAGCCGTGCTTTCAGAGCGCTTTGAGAGGCACTGCCAATTCTCTGCTCTCGAATATTTCTCTAGGATGAAGCGCTTTTGTGCCTCGGCTTACAACTTCTATTTTGATCTGAGTAACAGTTCATTTTTCGGTACGTCTCCAGAGGTTCTCCTGAAGATAGAAAATCAGGTGCTGGAAACTCACCCCATCGCAGGGACGAGACCACGGGGAAAAGATTTGGCCCATGATCTTGCCCTACAAAATGAGCTGCTAGAGAGTGTAAAAGAGGGAGCCGAACATTTAATGCTCGTCGACCTTGCGAGAAACGACATTGGCCGAGCGGCAAAACCAGGAAGCGTAAAAGTTGAATCTTATCGAAAACTCTTAAGCCTCCCGAACGTCACGCACCTCGTATCTGTGGTCACGGGCCAGCAACGTGAAGATCAAAGTGATCTCTCTGCGTTGAAGGCGTGCTTTCCTGCGGGGACTCTCTCTGGTGCACCAAAATTTCGAGCGATGGAAATTCTCTCTCAAATTGAAACAAGACCGAGAGGATTTTATGGCGGATCAGTCATCGCCCTTGATTTTAGCGGCGGGCTCGAGGCCTGCATCTCCATCCGCTCGGTAGAGATGAAAAATCAGGTCGCGATCCTTCGCGCCGGTGCCGGTATCGTGGCCGATTCGGATCCATTGTCTGAGTACCAAGAAGTTCAACATAAGCTCAAATCTCTGATGCAAATTCTAGAGCTGACTGAAAAGGAAACTGTATGATTCTCCTCCTTGATAATTATGATTCTTTTACCTACAACCTCTATCAACTCATTGAGGAGATGGGATTTAGTTGTGGCGTTTTACGAAACGATGAACTGAGTTTGGACAAGATCAAAGAGCTGAATCCCACTCACCTCGTGGTCTCTCCGGGACCAGGGCGTCCGGACGACGCGGGAGTCACCCTCGACGCCATAAAATATTTCAGTGGCCGCATTCCGGTCTTGGGAATTTGTCTTGGTCATCAGGCGATTGCCCAGGCCTTTGGTGGGAACGTGGTCCTTGCTCCCAAAGCCTATCACGGAAAATTATCGCGCATCATTCACGACGAAAAAGGATTGTTTAAAAACCTCAAGCAAAATATCAACGTGGCGAGGTACCACTCTCTTATCGTTGAAAACCTTCCGGCCTCGATGCAGGTGAGTTGCCAGACCGACGACGGACTCATCATGGGCATTCGGCACCGGGAGTTCGATGTGGAGGGCCTTCAGTTTCATCCCGAATCCTATGCGACCGAAGACGGACGGATGATGTTAAAAAACTTTTTTATCAAAGCGGCTTAAGATGAAAGAAATCATGAAGCGATTAAGTACCGGTCAAATTTTAACGAGCGAAGAAACATTACGTTTAATGGACGCCATCCTGGCCGATCGCCTGAGACCTGAGCAGATCGGATTTATCTTGGCCTGTTATGAGTTTCGAGCTCCGACGGGTGCTGAACTTTCTGGTTTTGTGAGCTCTCTCTTGAAATGTTCAATCAGCGTCGGCTTTAACAACGCATCTGTGATTGATGTGTGCGGAACTGGTGGCGATGCTCTTGGGCTCTTCAACGTTTCGACGTGTGTTTCTTTTGTGGTCGCATCCGCGGGCCTAAAGGTTGCAAAGCATGGGAGCCGAGCGATCTCGAGCCGCTGCGGAAGTTTTGATGTCCTTGAGGCCTTGGATATTTCTGTTTCTAACGATGAAGAAAGTGCCAAGGCCATGATGGATGATTTTGGGATTGCCTTTTTATTTGCACCCTCGTTTCACCCCGTCTTAGGGGTTCTGTCTCCAATGAGAAGAAACTTGGGGGTGAGGACGATCTTCAACGCGTTTGGGCCCCTCCTCAATCCAGGTCGAGTGAAGCGGCAGCTCATCGGCGTGTATTCCGAGAAGCTCCTTGTTCCCATGGCGGAGGCCCTTAAAATTTTGGGTTCGGATGAGGTGATGATCGTTCACGGAGAAGATGGAAGTGATGAGATAAGTCTTAACTCAAAAACAAAAGTCGCCCATTTAAGAAACGGAGAAATTCTCGAATACGAAATAGATCCCAAGTCTTTTGGAATGGACCCTTCGACGATGAGTGATCTTGTCGGCGGAGACGCTCAAGAAAATGCAGCGATTCTCATTGATGTCTTAAAAGGTAAGAGGGGAGCGACCCGAAACATCACTCTTTTGAACGCGGGAGCAGCTTTACTTGTTGGTGGTGCAGCGTCTTCTCTCGAGGACGGGATAAGAATCGCATCTCATGCGATAGATTCCGGAAGAGCGTTAAAACTTTTACAAAAGCAACAAGACCGAAGGATGCTGGCATGAAGACCCCTTCATTGTTAATTGAAATAGCAGAGCTCACGAAAAGAAGAGTTGAAAAACGAGAGATGGCTTTGTCATTTATTGACTTGAAAAAAAGAGTAGAATTCTTAGACCAAACTCTACTTCCGTTTGAGACTCTCTTCGTCCAAGGACCATCACCCTGCATAATTGCCGAAATCAAAAAGAAAAGTCCCTCACAAGGAAGTTTTAACTCAAAGATCTCACCGGCCCAGTTGGCCCAGGATTATCAAAAGGCCGGAGCTGTAGCAGTTTCGATTCTAACTGAGCCAACACATTTCTTGGGTGAGATTGAAGACGTCTTGGCGGTTCGGTCGCGTTGTCCCAATCTTCCCTTGCTCCAAAAAGATTTCATGCTTGGGCCGTACCAAATCTTTGAAGCAAAACTCATCGGCGCGAGCTGCGTCCTCTTGATCGTCGCTCTTTTAGAAGAAAAAAAGTTACAGGACTTGTATAGGCTCGCCAGCTCGCTCAAGCAGTCGGTCTTGGTTGAAGTCCATTCGGAGCATGAGCTTAAAGTTGCTCTCGACCTCGGGGCCAACATCATCGGCATCAATAACCGCGATCTGCATACTCTCAAAATATCTCTCGATACCTCTCGCAGACTCAGTCACCTGATTCCCGAACACGTGATCGCGATCTCTGAGAGTGGAATATCTACGGCAGACGAAATAAAAGAGCTCCGTGCCCTGGGCTACGACGGATTTCTCATTGGCTCGAGCTTTATGCAGGAACCTTCACCGGGCCAGGCTTTGCAAGAGCTCATCGAGAACTGCCAATGAAGATCAAAATTTGTGGCCTCACGAGACCGCAGGATGCCATTCTCGCTCACGAATTAGGAGCGACGGAGTTAGGATTTATTTTCTGCGAGAGCCCGAGGCGAGTGACCGTGCTTGAAGTTGAAAAAATCCTCTCTCATTTGCCAAAGAGCGTGAATACCGTGGGAGTGTTCAAAGATTCTCCCTTAAAAGTTATCATCGATTCGATTGATCATCTTTCACTTCGATCAATTCAGCTCCATGGGAATGAATCAGTCGCCTTTGTTCAAGAACTTAAACAAAAAAGACCGGCCATTATGATCATCAAGGCGATCCTGGAAAAAAACGGAGCATTTCTTCAGGATCATGCTGCTTTTGACCAGATTGATTTTCTCCTCTTTGATTCCGCCGAAAAAAAACTCCTGTCGAGCGAGGTCGAAACGACGAAACCCTTTTTTTTAGCGGGGTCTTTAAATAATCAGAATGTTCGCTCGATGATTCAAAAGTACAGGCCCCAGGGGGTTGATGTTTCGAGTGGGATTGAGTCTAGCCCTGGAATAAAAGATGAGTTTTTCATGCGAGATTTTTTTTCCGCGATTAAAGGAATTATATGACAACGATGATCCCTGGCCGCTTTGGAAAGTTTGGCGGCCGCTACGTGCCCGAGACCTTAATGGAACCCTTGATTGAACTCGAAGAGGCTTATTCTCGTCTCATTAAGGATGAAGCTTTTAAGATCGAACTCAATCTTCAGCGCAAGACTTTCATTGGGCGCGAGACACCTCTGCACCTCGCAGCTCATTTAGGAAAAGCGGAAGGGATCAGAGTTTATCTTAAGCGTGAAGACCTCACTCATACGGGAGCGCACAAGATCAATAATGCTCTCGGGCAGGCACTCCTTGCCATTTATTTAGGCAAAAAAAGAATCGTGGCCGAAACGGGTGCGGGCCAACACGGAGTCGCGACCGCCGCTGTCTGCGCACGATTTGGTCTCGAGTGCGTTGTCTACATGGGTAGTGAAGACGTGAGGAGACAACAAACTAACGTAAAGAAAATGAAACTCATGGGAGCGAGAGTCGTTCCCGTTGAATCTGGATCGAAGACATTAAAAGATGCCGTGAATGAAGCGATGAGAGACTGGGTCACAAATATTAAAGACACTTATTATCTCTTGGGCTCGGCCCTAGGTCCTCATCCCTACCCAACCATGGTGCGAGATTTTCAATCAATCATTGGAGAAGAAGCTCGCAGACAAGTTTTGGAAGTGGAAAAAAAATTACCAGACGAAATCATCGCTTGCGTCGGAGGTGGTAGCAACGCAATTGGGATATTTAGCGCCTTCATTGCTGATGAGAAGGTCAAACTCTTCGGTGTCGAGGCCGGAGGAAGAGGGAAGCTCTTGGGCGAGCACGCTGCGAGATTTGAGGGAGGAAGAGAGGGAGTTTTTCAGGGAACTCATACGTATGTTTTGCAAAATCAGGACGGACAAATTTCTTCCACTCATAGTATTTCTGCGGGGCTTGATTATGCAGCCGTGGGCCCTGAGCACTCCCATCTTCGAGACATCAAACGAGTCAGCTATGATTCCGTCTCGGATGCTGAAGCCTTAGACGCTTTTAAATTTCTCTCTCTCAGAGAAGGGATTATTCCGGCGCTTGAGAGCTCTCATGCGATTGCCTTTGCGATGAAAAGAGTCAAACAACTCCCCCGGGACTCCGTCGTCGTCATTAATTTGTCCGGCCGGGGCGATAAAGATTTAGATATTGTAGGTGATTATGTTTGAACAAATATTCTCTCAGAAAAAAAAGATCCTCATCCCCTACGTGACTGCCGGAGTTCCATCACTGCTTGATTCAGAGAGCATCATCAATGCCTTAATCGAAGAAGGGGCCGAGATCATCGAATTAGGCGTTCCATTTTCGGATCCTTCGGCCGATGGAGTGATTCTTCAAAGTGCATCTGATCTCGCTCTCGAAAATGGAGTGACCCTCCTTAAAGTGCTCGAGCTTGCCAAAAAAATTAATACCCGACATCCTCTCACTCCAATCGTGCTTTTTACCTATCTCAATC
>JBBQGK010000121.1:0-8938 GCA_038322885.1 Bacteriovoracales bacterium
TCGGGATCACAAAAGGTCTTTCTCGTGCGGCGAAAGAAGGACTTCCCGTTTACTCCGTGACGAGTGATCTTCAGGGTTCAACAGGAGTCAAAGGTTTTCACACAGAATTCCCAGACCGCTTTTTGGATGTTGGGGTTGCTGAATCTAATATGGTTTCTACAGCGATCGGACTTTCTAAAGTTGGATTCATTCCGATGGTGGACACGTTCGCGGCCTTCGGTGTGACGAAAGGAAATCTTCCTTTGATCATGGCCTCATTATCTCAAGCTCCCGTGATGGCGGCTTTCTCTCACACCGGTTTTCAGGACGCTGCAGACGGAGCAAGTCATCAGTCTCTGACTTATCTCTCAGCACTCTCTTCAGTACCTCACTTAAATGTTGTGAACCTGGCTTCAGCAAAAGAAGCAGAAGAATATGTTTACCAGGCCTCAAAAAAAATCGCGATGGACCGTGAAGCTGGTCATGATGGAGAGTCTTATATTTTCTTCCTTGGTCGTGAGAATTTTGCTCTCGAAGTGAAGGAAGGTCTGACCTATGAGCTTCATTCACCTCAAAAAATTGAAAGTGGAAGTGATGTTGCCATTGTGGCGACTGGGTCTTTGGTGGGCCACGCATTGAAAGCGGCAAAGGCCCTTTCAGAGAAAGGAATTTCTGCAACTGTCATCAATCATACTTTTGTAAATAACTCGGACTTTGCACAGATCGCCAAATGGATCGATGAATCGGGCAAGAAGGTCGTGACGGTAGAAGATCACCAACTCATCGGAGGAATGGGCTCTCAGCTCACTCACCAGTTGAAAATGCATGGCTGTGAATTCCAGCTTATTTCACTCGGTGTTGATGGAGAGTTTGGCCAGTCCGCTTATTCGGCAGATGAATTGTATGCTAAGCACCATGTGGATTCTGATGCTATCATCGAGGCCACTCTTAAACTCATGAGTACTAAAGGAGCTGGTATGAATTTCGATGCTGATCATTTAAAAGCAAAGTGGAACGATATCTCTGGGGCCGCGATGAAAAAATGGGGCGAGATTTCTGAGAAAGATCTCGAGAAAGTGAAAGGCAACGCTCACGCTTTGATTGCCATGGTTGAAGAAAAAACCGGAGTCACTCGTGCAGAGGCGACAAAAAAAGTTGAAGAACTTCTCGCAAAATATCCTACCGAAGAATTGAAGGCGAAAGCTCAAAAGACGGCGGGAATGATGCTCGAGACGGCGAACACGTTCTTGGACCAAGTTAAAGAAAAAATGAAAAAATAAGGAAAGGGGAGTGACATGAAAGCTGAATCCATTTTAGATCTAATCGGAAACACTCCCCACCTTCGTTTGAATAAACTCTTCCCGCACGTCGAAGTCTGGAACAAACTTGAAAAACAAAATCCTGGTGGCTCGATCAAAGACCGCATCGCCCTTTCAATGATCACCGAAGCCGAGAAGCGAGGAGATTTGAAAAAAGGCATGACGATCATTGAAGCCACCTCTGGTAACACTGGGATTGGGCTAGCAATGGTCTGTGCGGTTAAAGGGTACAAGCTCATTTTGGTTATGCCAGAATCAATGACCATTGAGCGCAGAAAGATCATGAGTGTTTACGGGGCGACCTTCGAGCTCACCGCTAAAGAGAAAGGCATGAAGGGGGCGATCGAGAAGGCCCGCGAATTGATGGCGGCCGATTCAAACTCATGGATGCCGATGCAGTTTGAGAATAAAGATAATATTAAAGTTCATGCAGAGACAACAGCTCTTGAGATCTTGAAAGATTTTCCCATGGGTTTTGACGTCTTGATTACTGGCGTAGGCACTGGCGGACATATCACAGCAGTAGGAAGAATTTTGAAAGAAAAATTTCCGAAAATGAAAGTTTTCGCGGTTGAGCCTGCTGAATCACCGGTCATCTCGGGCGGAAATCCAGGCCCTCACCCAATTCAGGGAATTGGTGCTGGTTTTATTCCAGCAAATCTTGATCCAAAAATTTTAGATGGGGCGATCACTGTGTCCAAGGACGAAGCTTTTACTTGGGCAAGAGAAGCGGCGAAAAAAGAAGGTCTCTTCATTGGTGCTTCCTCTGGAGCAAGCCTTGCGGCCGTTGCCAAATATTGCAAAGATCATCCGGAAGTAAAAAAAATTCTGACGTTTAACTACGATACGGGTGAGAGATACTTCTCCTTACCAGGACTCTTCGAGTAAAAAATACATTCTGTACCAAAGCATTGGTACAGAACGAGTTCACAGTCATTATCAATCCACTCATCATTTTCTAATCTCTCCCCATAGATAACAATATATAGGAGATTTTATGAAATCAGTTTTTGCTTTGCTTGCACTTTGCTTTACGTTCAACGTCTTTGCCTCAAGTTATGTTCAATGTATCCAATCGTATAAACGATCAGTTAATGAGAGAGACATCATTCTTGCCTCTGAAAAGTTTGAGGTAAATCAAGATCCAAAAGGTGACACGACATTTTCGGGCCCATTTTTAAAAGGTTTAGGAGATGCTGGGTTCTGGATGGAATTAAAAAAAGATGGAACTCTTGTCGTCGGTGTGATGTTTGTTGATTTTAAACATGTCGAAAACTCAAATTCATTTCTAGCGGAAGGAAAAAAAGAGGTCACTCTCCGTTTTTATCCGTCAAAAAAATATAGCTCCGACGGAATTCCAGGCTCGGCCGTGACCTGTTCGGTTCACTAAGAACACCACCCAGCAATAATTATTCTTTTCCCTTCGAGCACCTGATGAATCCGGTGCTCGAAACCATAAATGCCAGTTAAGAACATAATGATGCCACCGTAAGAAGGTGTTGGAATCTGAGAAAATGTTTCTTCGCCTTTGATCCTGATTCCTAATCTTCCACCTTTGATTTTGTCGGCCTCAAGAGAGAGACTCAGCGAAAAAGCAAAGACTCTCGATCCATCGTCGTGCCAAATGCCATCTTCTTCCCAGTTATTTTTTGACTCCCGGATGCTGATGATAAATTCAATGGAGGTGAAATCGTGGAAGGTTAAGAGGTATTTAAATAATTGACCGTCTGCCTTGCACAACTTTTGAATGCACTCGTCGAGTTTCTCATAATCTTCTGAACGAACATAGTCTTCTACTTCAGAAGGAAGCGAAAAGTAGCTTAGATGGTATCCTCTTGCGAATAGATCAGGTGTTTTCAACATGATGAAGAGTGAATCTGAGACGACATTTGAAGTCAAAGAAAATTTACCTAGTCTTGAGTTACTCTAATTCGAATAAGGGTAGAAACTATTCCAAGGACGATGAAACACAAGGGATGTAAATTATGGAAGCTGTTAACACCTCGCTCGGTCCCATCATGAAAGCGGCCAGGAAGTTTAAAAAACTTAACCAATCCGAAGTGGCGAAGGCAATCGGTTGCTCCCAGAGTGCCCTCTCTAAAATGGAGCATAACCTGCTCATACCTTCTGCACCTCAGTGGTTTTTATTTTCTCGCTTTACCGCGATTCCGCCTGAGACCCTCGAGAGTGGCTTTATTGATCGACACCTGGCCGTGAAGTTTAATAGTGATGAAGTTTCACTTGGGTTCAAGATTCCGAGAAAATATAGAAATTTCCGGGCCGAGAAAGTCAGGGAGCTCTATCCCTTCATGCTTTATCTGAAAAAACATTTTCCTGATGAGCTTGAGGCCTTTATTGTCGAATCGGAGATTGACCCAGAATTTTTTCTCGATTTTGATAACCTCATTAATTTTCAACTTTACCGAAACATGATTGAGCGTTTTATTAAAGTGGGAAGAGACGCTCCCCATGATATCTGTGAGATGGCGAACGACGGGCACGACGATACTTTTTGGGATGCCTACGGGAATGATTGGCATCACCTGAGCACTCCTGATGAGCTTCTGACTCAATTTTCTAAGAAGCAAATGTATTTTCAAACGGATTTTCAAGTGACTCTTGAGCACCATCACGGTCGGAGTGTTCTGAACTATAGGCCCGAGTATCACTTAAAAAACACTGAAGACAACAATGGAAAGATCACGATTTTTTTAAATGAGTATAGAAAGTGCATGTTAGAAAACATGATCAAGCGATTCCTGAAACTCACGGTGGTGATTGAAATCCAGGGTGACGTTAAGGAAGCGCTCAGCGGAAGGCTTATTCTCTAGCCTTCGTGGGCCATGGTACGCTTGTGAGGCCTGAAGTAGCTTCGCGGAGAATAGTCCGCGAAGTCTGAAATCTTCGCCATATAGATGCAGGCGTATTTTTCAATCTGGCCTGCTAGGCGACTTGGCTCAACGCCCGCTCTCATCGTCTCGCCCCAGGTTTGATTGAAATGCTGGGTGTGACTTCGAATAAGCTTGCCGATTTTTTTATCTACTTTTTCAATTTTCTGAAAGTGATCCTGAATTTTTTCTTTGGCGGGCTTTTTCCCTTTTTCAATATCACGGTCAAAGAGTTGGTCGAGCATTTGCTCAAGAGAGATCTTCTCACTCATGAGCTTATTTATCTCTTCAGAGATAGGTGCAGTCTTAGCGAGGGCCTCGCACTCATGGAGGAGCTCATCGATAACGAGAGCAGTTCTCCAGTTGCATGTTTTCTTGATTGAAAGAACATCCCCGTAGATGTGATCTCCGAGATAGAGAATCTGCTCGCCTGAGAGTCCTGCGTTTTTCTGAAGGGCCTGGGCCGATCCACCCTGATAGATTCCGTCCTCGATCAGTCCGTGATGGTTTTTCATAAGACCAGACTGCGGATCAACCTGAAGCAGTGGCATTTTATCAGTGAAAAACTTTGGCTTATTGGCGAGAGTCACCGCGAGATTGAAGAGCTCAGACCAAGTTTTGTGTTCTTTAAGAAATGGGTTGATGGCGTAGTCGAGGAGAAGTTTCGTGTACTCGTAGTCAGAATTTGTGATGACCCAAAGCTTTTTTCCGTGCTTTTTAAAACGCTCGAGTGCCTCGACACATTTCGGATCCTGAACAATGAATTTTTTAACAGCTTTCTTGACCTGATTTTTAAGCGTTCCATCCCGGTGAGAGATGTCGAGCCCTTCAAGCACGTGCTGCTCGAGAGTTTTATAATCGGGGAGGTTCAATTCGGGCTGCTTATTTTTCATTTCCACGAGCTGCATGTAGAGAACGCAGTAAGAAATCGAAAACGTCGTATCCACAATCGCAAAGCGATCAGAGTCGTTGAGATCAATCGTGAGACCCTGATAAATTTTTTGCTGAGATTTAAAATCCATTTCCGTTAGCCCGTGGTAGGCCTGCTTCACTTTACTGTAAGTGGAGAGTTTTAAAACGTTTCCAAGTGGCTTATCGATCACGAGACCACGGATCGCGAGATCAAAATCAAACTTCAAATCGTTGATCGCCTTTGGATAATTCTTCCCATCGATGAGTTTTTTCTTAATCTCTCGGTAGGTCATCTCTTCAAAGGCCGCTGAATCATAGCGAACGAGGGTGTAATCCATGTCGAAGCCAATGGCCGCGACCTGTTTCATATTGAGAGTTCTATTAACGTAAATACCCATATTTATCCTTTAGCAAGCTGACTAAAAGTGTCTCTTTTTAGGGGGTTCTCGTCAAATAGAGAGATTTTTACACTACGCAATATTGCACGAGACGCTATGCGTTCTCTTGGCTATAAAAGATAAAATTTTGAGGAGAATTCGATGAAAAAAGCCTCTTTACTCCCGCTCGCTCTACTCGTGACAACGTATGTTCATTCTTCTCCGGCGAGACCACCTGTGGTTTACGGAGATGATAACCGATTGGAAGTTTTTGAGGCGCCGGCACTTATGCAAAAACTCGCAAAATCGACTGCGAGCATGGTGGATAGCAAGGAAATCTCTCACTCCAGTTTGGGAAGAAGTTCACTCACACAAAGAACCTTGAAGGATTGGCTTGAGAATCCTCGAACAGAAGCTGCAGGGACTCCACCTCTCATTTCAAAAATCATGGGGATCAATGATTTAAATCTCGACAACACTGGGAGTGTTCATTTCTGCGCGGAAGAAAAATATATAAATGAACCGAACCCAGGCATGTGTAGTGGATTTTTGATAGGTCCAGATCTGATCGTGACCGCGGGCCACTGCGCGGAGATTGAAAATTTCTGCGCGACCTATAAATGGGTCTTTGATTTCGTTGTTGATCCTGTCACTGGAGCAGCGGGGTTAAATATTCCAAATGAAAATATCTATTCATGCAAGAAAGTCATCAGTCACGCCTTAGATATGTCTCTTTCCCGCGATTTCGGTTTGGTACAACTTGATCGTCAGGTCACAGGGCGCGAGCCACTTAAATATAGAACTGAATCATTCTTGAAGGCCGGCGATCCCGTCACTGTGATTGGTGGTCCGTCGGGTCTTCCGATTAAAGTTTCTGGCGGCGCCAACGTTAGAAAATCAGAGCATCCATTTTTCTTCACCGCAAACCTCGATACCTTTCAGGGAAATTCTGGATCTGCAGTGTTTAACTCAGACACTGGCCTAGTCGAAGGTATTCTCGTACGTGGAGAAGATGATTTTCAAGTGAACGTCGCTAAACGATGTGTTGAAGCGAAGAAGTGCCCTATTGATGGGTGCCGTGGCGAAGATGTTTCCCGGATGACTTCATTGCCAGAGGTTGCACTTAAAGGGTCAATGGATGAAGCAATTGAAACGAACAATGGCGAACTCCTAGACCAAGTTTTAGAATTTGGCGCTTGGGTTGATTTTTATGGATCTGATGGGATCACACCTTTAATGAAAGCTTCCGAAAAAAGTCAGTCTCTGATAGTAGAAAAACTTATTGCCAAAAAAGCAGATCTAAATCAAACGGATGCCGAGGGGAACACCGCTCTTCATCATGCGGCCCAAGCATCGAATGAAAATTTATCTATTCTTATTGCGGCCAAGGCGAAGATTGATACTCGAAACCGCTCAGGTCAAACTCCACTTCTAGTGGCCGCGAAGGCACTTAATCTCGCGGTCGTGAAGCTTCTGATCAATGCAGGTGCAGATAAAGGTGCCGTGGACAACAGTGGCCTTGATGTTCTTTCAGGATTCTCTCAAGCTGGGGATTTGGAAGCGGTAAAAGAACTCATCGAGATGGGAGTTGCTACTCCCCATGTCCTCCAATAAATTTCGTTCATTCAAATCAAAGAAGGGTCCATCAAGGGCCCTTTTTTATTTGCCTTGGTCCGGAGTATTTAATAAATTATTGAGCATATTCAGTTTGGGGGTATAGCTCAGCTGGGAGAGCGCTTGCATGGCATGCAAGAGGTCAGCAGTTCGATCCTGCTTATCTCCACCAAATTTCTCATACGAAGGCCGGACATGTTCCGGCCTTTTTGTTTCCAAATATCCAACTACTCAATATCAAAACACAAACAGTATCAATCACTTCGAGAGATGCCTCTTCTGTACCTATGTTTGAAAGTCTCTAGAAGTCTTTCTCGTTGGCTAATTTTGGCTACAAATTTGGCTAACACCGTAGCACTGATTTTGCCGTAGCAGTTTGCATTAGCAAAAAGCGGCATTTTTCTTGGTTAACCTATTAAGTTTTTAAGGGAGAGCGGACGCTGGGAGAAACACATTTTAAAGGAGGTTTTTATGCAGGCGACGACACTTAAAAATAGGATCAATCTCTCTCACGCCAAGGCAATCAGAAGATCTCGGGAACTCCTGAAGCTCACCCGAAAGGAGATGGCCTCACGACTGGGAAATTCCTTTCAAGCCGTTGAAAAATACGAAAGTGGGAGGGCAATTATTGATGAAGAGAAGCTAGAAAAAATTCTGAAGGCCTTGGAATTATCCGTTGAGGAGTATGAGAAAATCCGGAAGGGTAAGGGAATTGGGTTTAAGAAGAAGGTAAAAACCGTTTCTTCAAATCAAGATCGGCGGAGTTATAAGCGCATTATCACTAAAGAGGTGAGGGTTTTAAAAATCCTGAGGATCATGAAAAATTTGACTCAAGATCAGGCTTCGGCCCTGTGTGGGTACTCCAGGCCGAGCATCGGGCATATTGAAAATGGGCGAATTGAGGTTGATATTGAAAGGGTTAAGCATATTGTTTCGAGCTATGAGCATGAGATGGTTGAATTTCATAAACTCATGAAAGAAGAAGTTCTGAGGGATGAAGTGGTTGAAGGCTGTTACTTAAAAATGATGACACTTACTGAAGATAAATTGAAGCTGGTACAATCGGTAATAAAGAACCTTTGAGTTTTTTAGGCGAGAGGTGGGGTTCAATTTCCACCTCTTCCACCAGAAACTGTTCAAGTGGGATGGATGACCCTAGACACTGTCGCCTTCATCAAGTTACAAGACCCAATAAGCTGGCAATGTGCCCTTTCTGAATATGAATCTCAAGAAGAGTCTGAAGAAAAAAGTTATCACTTTTGACAATGGTTCTACTTACTACTGTACTAACCAATTGGAAGAATTACTGGATCGGTAATTCTTCCAATTCAAGCCATTATCTACCGTTCGGAATGTGTTGCTACAAAAAATTAAGGGAAAAAAGCTATTTAAAAAAAATTGAGATATCGACCTCAAAAGCCTTTGCGAGTCGGTGAAGTGTGGGAAGACTTACGCTATAGGTTCCACTTTCAATGCGTTGAAACCAGCGGCGCTCAAATCCAAGTACAAGCATATCTTCTTGAGTAAAACCTTTTTAATTCGAATTTTTTGAATATTCTCTGATATTCGGGTCATCAATTGCAAATATTCATTATCAGATTCATGCTTATACTTCTTATGCACCATCTTTACATGATGGAGTTTGACGGTATATACAGACCACGGTTGAAAAGTACCGCCATGATAATAATTAAAGGTGTTTCATGCAAGCTGGTCTGGAATCCCATCCCGGTGATTGCCCGTGGATTTAGTCAAAGTTGACTTTTTTTGTTTTACCTCCATTGCCTTGTCGGAATGAGTCATGAAATAATAAAAATGGTCATTACTTGGAAGGAGGCCCGAAATGATC
>JBBQGK010000122.1:0-8845 GCA_038322885.1 Bacteriovoracales bacterium
ATTGCTGCTAGTCTTCTTGCATCAAACATATTTCTAACTTCGAGTGCAAATACATCGGCAGTTGGTGGAGGATTCCTTGTGGCCACTTTGAGTAGATCAAAATAGCCTTTGTCAGTTAAAAATTTTTCTAACCCCGCTTTATCCGTATATAGTTCTTGAATGTTTTTGACCTCTAGTTCGGTTTTTAATCTTAAATTCACATCAGTATCGTGGAGTGCCTGCTTGAGAGAGTCATCTTCAACAACAAATCCTTTACAATCATCCCCCTTCTTGGTGCCATTGATACAATCATTTGCTGTTTCATTTGCCGTGCTTCCAGATAAGATATCTTTAGATGTAATTGTCGAAATTGAATTGAAACCATCTGCAGCATCAGCGGAATTATAATTTTTCGCATTTTTTTCTAATTTGATCTGAGCTGATCCAGGTGCATTTTTCAAAGAATCAAAATCCTGAAGAACAAGTTTTGTATTATTCATTCCTCGCCGAATGTCTTGTAGCCTAGCTTGAGTGATGCAGGCATTACCGCCAACTTTCGTCGCTGAAATGTCAGTAATATTAGTTTTGCTGGAAGAGCTAGTGCTGCTTGTAATCGCACTTCCTGTAACCTCCGTTGATTTTTTATATTGATTGCAAAGAGGGGCAATGGTTAACATACACATTTCAAAAAAATTTTGAAATGTCTTCGGACCAAAGTTCGTATTTGAAGGGCCTGCAAAACTTGTTTGGATATTACGATATATGGTTGCTTCATCAGTACCTGAAACACTACCGAATTCTTGTTTGGGAGAATCCGTTAGTCCCTTTACGGAGTCTACGTTTTTACCAACAAAGGTTAGAAATGACTTTAAATAATCCCCAGGAGTTTTGTTGGCCCCTAAAGTATCAGTCCAGTGGGTGACAAAGTCTGTTTCGGGCTGAGCTGTATTTCTCAAATTTACAAAACAAAATCGAGAAATTTCATAAAGTGCACTTTTGCCTAACTGAATACGGTAAAGTTCTGCGAAGTCTCTTTGATCAACAATTTTTCGATCAGCACTGTTAAAACTCTGAGACTTGATTTGATCAGCAATGGTCTTTGCTTGTAAATCAATCCCTGTCATTCGTTTGTATACTTGGTTCGTTAGATAGCTAGTAATATCTTTTACTGTCTTACCTCTTACAAGTTGATAACCTTGCAAGTTTAAGGTGTCAGATAATTCCTGGATTTTAGCAGCTGGTTTGCCCTTGAGGACGTTATCGAAACAATCGGCGAGTTGTTTTGCCTTACCTTGGTCCAAAACCTGATTTGATCTAATTTGTTTGGGATCAAACTTAAATTGATCCGCGCAGGTTTTGAATTCGCCTGAACCAACTAGTTGATCTTCAAGTTTTGCACCTTGGATTGCAGATACAAATTTTTGACCAAGTTCTTGATCAGAAAGTATTTCACCCGTATCACTAGAATTTTGATTAGTTTGAGCAAATGCGAATGAACTAAATACAAGGAATAAAATAAGCACTTTCATATGCTCATTTTATCGGAATTTCCCATTCCGATACTTACTCTCTTAACTGTAAAATTATGATCTCCAGAATTCAGCCACTTACCCTACATCGCATCCCGAGACATCCCAAAAAGACTCTTCATCTCACCCAATAAAACTTGGCTCTTCCCGAGGTAATACCACTGTCTGACGAATCCAATGAGCATCGCCGCCAAAAATCCGTAGGCCACCCCAGAGTGAACAACCTTTCGAACCATCCCTGTATCGTGAGCACCACCTAGAAGAAAGGCAATCGTTCCTAGGATGAGCATGAGTATAGTCCACGGAACCGTCTGACGTTTTGAAAGTGTGGCCTCATGAACATAGCGAGAAACTTTTTTCTTATAAGGCTCTAGGTCCACCGGTGGCTGATCAAAGAGCTCACCAAGATTGCCGCTACTGTTGAGCGCATTCCAGACGTTCTCCACCAAACGCGAAACTCCGATGAAATAAAACATCACGAAGGCCTGGATGAAAACGACATAGATAAAAGTCGGGATCGCCAAGTGGATGTGACCAAAATTAATTTGGACCCAGCCCAGAGCGACAGTGACCGTCAAAGTAATTCCGGCCACCATAACAACTAACAAAAACCTCAACAGATACGCCATATAACTTCCAATTTGAGTACTGATTTGTTAGTTTTCGTTCTACCGCCATTTACGTCAGAAGGAAATCAAATGTCCGAACAAAAAAAAATCCTGGAGAGTTCTCCGATGTCAGGAATCGCCGTTCCGATTGCGATTGTTCTCATTGGAGCATTTATTATTTTTGGTGTGACGAAAATGCTCTCGAGCGGAAAAAACCATCGCGATCTCATCGATGAAATGAATTCTAAGACTTTTGGAAATCGCTGGGTCGCCGCCTACGAACTTTCAAAATTTCTGGCCGCTCAAAAAATTCCCAAAGAAGACATGCCATGGGTTATTGAAAATCTCTCCAAAGTTTATTTTGAATCCGTGGATCCGCGTACAAGAAATTTTGTTGTCTTGGCACTCGGCAGCCTTAACAATCCTTTAACTCTCTCTGTGTTGAATAAGGCCCTTGAAGATCAAGATGCACCAACGCGTTTCAATGCAACCGTGTCACTCGGAAATATGACGCCAGACAGTGGAATCGAGTGGAACAAAATTGAAAACAATTTAAACCAAGAAAATGATATTGGTTTGCGTCAGGCTTCCTTCCTAACTATTGCATCACACCATCGTCCAAATACTCAAGAAAAGGCACTCATCGTACTTAAATCATCGGAAAAATCTCTACAGTACTCTGCAGCAACTGTCCTCATATCTTTTAAAAATCGTGAAGCCATTCCTGCATTGCAAGAGATTTTGAATTTAACTTACGACGTGGCGAAGGCCGGTTTCTTTAACGGCGCCCAAGTTGAGGGTCTAAAAATGAACGTTCTAGAAAATTTGGAAAAATCCAAATGGAATGAGATGGCCTCGATGGTTAAAAAAGTTGAGGAGACCGATCCCAACATCCGTGTGTCTACAAAAGCTAAACTAGTCTCAAAAATATTGAAGAATTAGAAGTTTACGCCCATAATGGGCTTAAACTATTAAGACTCTTCTAGAGTCCCTTTGGGGTGCTCTTCTTTTTTATCCGGAGATTACTCTCATGAGTGATGATGCAAAAACGGGCCTAAACCGTCGCGAATTTTTCAGCTTTCTAACAGTAGGCTGGATCACTTTTGGTGCTGCTAGCGCTGGACTCGCGAGTTTAATTTTTCGTTTCACCTACCCCAATGTTGTTTTTGAGCCCGCCATGGATTTCATCGCTGGTGTTCCAGCAGATTATCCTGATGGAGTTGATGAACGTTGGAAAAATGGTTTTGGAGTTTGGATTTTTAAAAAAGATGGTCGTCTCGTGGCCATGTCGAATATCTGTACTCACCTAGGGTGCATTCCGACTTGGTTGCCAGCAGAATCAAAATTCAAATGTCCTTGTCACGGATCTGGGTATTACCCGAATGGTATTAACTTCGAAGGTCCCGCTCCACGTCCGCTCGAGCGTTTCAAAATTTACAGAAATCCTGAAGGTAAAATTGTCGTCGATAAAACCAAAGTATTCCGCTACGAAAAAGGTGAGTGGAGTAACGATGGTGCTTACATAGAAGTTTAATTTTAGAGGAAGAGATATGTCAGAAGGTTTTGCAAAAAAAGTCGCTAACACCCAAGTCTGGAAAGCTATTTTCCGTCATGGTCCACCAAACAACGCTCGAAACAGAGCAGCTGTTGTTGCAGGAAACGTGTTTCTCCATCTTCACCCGATCAAATTAAAAAAGTCTGGTGTGCAGCTTGGATACACATGGTGCATGGGTGGACTCACATTCTTTATCTTTCTCTCACTGACCATCACTGGTGTTCTTTTAATGTTCTACTACCGACCAACTGCTGAATACGCATTCACAGACATTATCGGTCTTCGTGAACACGTACCTCTAGGGATCATGCGCGAACTTCACCGCTGGGGTGCTCACTTAATGGTTATCACCGTGTGGATTCACATGTTCCGAGTGTTCATGACGGGATCATACAAACCACCTCGCGAATTCAACTGGGGTGTTGGTGTTATCCTTCTAGTTCTCACCATGCTTCTCTCGTTTACTGGATATCTTCTTCCTTGGGATCAGCTCGCAATTTGGGCGATCACCGTGGGATCAAACATGGCGAAAGCAACACCGTTCATGGGTAACGGTGGTCCAGGTGCCATGCTTGCCCGAATCGGGGATTTCGTAATGGTTTCTGATAAAAACGACGTACGCTTCCAGCTTTTAGGAGGTCGTTTTGTAGGTGAAGCCGCTCTTCTCCGATTCTACATTCTCCACTGCGTTTTCATTCCACTCGTTGTTGCGGTTCTCATCGCAATCCACTTCTGGCGTGTTCGTAAAGATGGCGGAATCTCAGCACCTCTATAAAGAAGAAAGGCAGAATATATGATTAAGTTAGCGATTAACTTTTTATCTTACCCGCTCTACTCATTCACAGCTTTCATCGCTCTCTTTGTTCTTGCGATGAAAAGAATGGATATCGTCGGAACAAAAAAATTCGGATTGGGACTTTTAATTTTCGTTCTTGTGGTCTTTGGATGGATGGTCAGTGACCCTGTTTTTTTCTCGGTCATCTCTCTTCCGGATAACATTCCGATTATCATTCTTAACGGTCTGGTTTTTTGGTCAACTTGGTACGCTCTTTATAAAGGGCACCAAAACGATCTTCTCATCGCCGCTGGAGAGCCGCCGATGGAAGGAACTCCAGAAAATCGTGAGAAAGTTTGGGCCTGGCCTAACCTTGTTTACACAGAATTATTTTGTATAATCGCATGTACAGTTTTCTTAATTGTTTGGGCGATTTTCTTCAAAGCTCCTCTCGAAGAACCGGCCAACCCAACGTGGGCACCAAACCCAGCGAAAGCTCCTTGGTACTTTCTTGGTCTTCAAGAAATGCTTGTATATTTCGATCCATGGATGGCCGGAGTTGTCCTTCCTGTCATCATTCTTGCTGGTCTCATTGCTATCCCATTCATTGACGTGAACCCAAAAGGGAATGGTTACTTCACTTTCAAAGAAAGAAAGTACGCCATTGCTGGATTCTGTTTTGGTTGGTTGGCACTCTGGATTTTCCTGATTCAGATCGGTACTTTCCTTCGCGGACCGAACTGGACTTTTTACGGCCCCTTTGAGTACTGGGATTCGCACAAAGTTGTCGCCGAAAACAACGTCAACCTAGCAGAATTTTTCTGGATCAAAGGTTTGAGCGTCGCTCTTCCTAAAAATATTTTTGTTCGTGAGATTATGGGGCTTCTTGTGACTGGTGCTTACTTGTTTGCAATGCCCTTCTATGTCACTAAAAGGTGGGGACAAGAGTTGCTCGGGAAAATGGGTAGCATTCGCTACTATATTCTCGTTTTTCTCTGCCTCGGAATGATGAGCTTACCGATCAAGATGTATCTTCGCTGGTTCTTTAACCTGAAGTACATCATCGCGATGCCTGAGTTCGAATTAAACCTCTAATTCTTTTTGTATAAGATAAGGTAGAAAAATGAAACGTGAACCTGGAATGGCCTACGACACCAAAGTACTTAACAAAGTCTTTGCCGTGCTTGGAGTCGTCTTTCTTTTAGTCACCATTTGGATGGCACTCGACGACTACATTCGTCCTTGGAAAGCGATCCAAGTCAAGGCGATGGATATCGAGAAACAAAAAACCCTCGAGAAAATTAAACAAATCGAAGGCAAGACTGACGCTGCCTCAATTAAAGCTGCGAAAGATAAAATTGCTGCTGGTGAAAAAGCTCTCGAGGCAAAAAAGGCTGAGCTAGATAAGGCCAATGAAGAAATAGCGGAAATTAATCGAGAGATATACGTCCAAAATATGACCAATGGAGTGAACGGCTCACAAGCCGCTGCTTGGCAATTCAAGTACGAGCACGCAATGTCTGAGCATCATGCTGACGATGCTAAAAAAGTTAAGCCTACCTTCGATGAATATAAGAAAAAAGAAATGGATGGAAAGGACCGACTCAAAGGTCTCCAAGCAAAACTCGCAGCTCAGAATGATGTGATCAAACAACTTTCTGTAGAACAAATTGCTGGCCAAAAAGAACTCAAATCCCTCATGGGTGATAAAGAATTGCTTCTTGGATCTCTTACAAGTGATGAGCGAAGTCCAGTCTGGTTTCTTCGTAACTCACCCATGGTCGACTTTCTCGATCCAACGATTAAAATCCGCCAGTACGTCGTAAAAAAGTCTATCAACGACTTTTACTTCGTACAAATGCCCAAGATTGACCGTTGTACAACTTGTCACGTTTTCATCGACAAGCCTGGTTACGAAGATCAAGCAAACCCCTACAAGTCTCACCCGAAGATGGACACTCTCGCGATTGGTCCAAACTCCGCTCACCCAGTTAAAGAGTTCGGCTGTACTTCATGCCACGGTGGTGTTGGTGACCGCGTAAACGATTTCAATGCCGCCGCTCACGTTCCTCAAAATGCTGCTCAAGAAAAAGAGTGGAAAGAAAAATATGATTGGCATGAACCCCACAAGGTTCCCCAGGCCATGGTTCCACTTCAGTACACTGAAGGCATGTGCATGAAGTGTCACCAGGGAGTTGAGCGCATAAGCATGGGCGATAAAATCAACCATGGCAGACAGACGATCGAAAACTATGGATGCTACGCTTGTCATAAAATCGAAGGCTGGCAGCACCTCAAAAAACCTGGTCCTTCTCTTAAGAAGATTTCCTCAAAAGTTTCTCAAGAGTTCATTAAAAACTGGGTTTGGTCTCCGAAGTCGTTCAATAAGCACTCAAGAATGCCTTCGTACTTCATGCAATTGAATAACTCTTCACCAGAATTCAAAGCTAAGAACATGGCCGAAGTTAATGCCATGGCTGACTACATTTGGAAAACTTCTCAAGATTATTCTCCAAATCATCGCTACACCGGCGGTAACCCCGAAGCTGGAAAACAACTCATCGGTGCTATCGGATGTACCGGTTGTCACATGGTTGAAGGCCTTGAGGATTTGAACAAAAAAATCGGCTCAAAAGCTGCACCCTACCTCACAGGAACTGGATCTAAAGTTTCTGGTGACTGGCTCATCTCTTGGCTTAAAAAGCCGTCTCATTATCAGGAAGACACGATCATGCCGTCTTTCCGTTTGAATGATACTGAGGCCAATGACATTGCTTCTTATTTGCTCAGCTTAAAGAATAAAAACTTCGCAGATCTAAAATTCCCTGAGCTAGATAAAAAACTGCGCGATGAAATTCTCGTTACCGATTATTTCTCGGCCTTCGAAACAGTTGAAGCGGCGAAGATGAAGCTCTCAAAATTATCAGATGAAGAGCGCACGACAGAACTTGGTAAACGTTCTATCAATAAATATGCCTGTTACTCTTGTCACAATATCAATGGATTTGAAGGAGACCTGCCTCAGATTGGTCCTGAACTTTCCAAAGAAGGCTCTAAACCAGTTGAGCAGTTTGGATTTGGTCAACAACACCAGGTCCCTCACACTCGTCAGGGTTGGCTCCGTCAGCATCTGAAGTCTCCAAGTATTTGGGACGTAGGTGTACCGAAACCGTTTAAAGATTTAAACAAAATGCCAAATTTCTATCTCGCAGACAACGAGATTGAATCTATTGTTGGAGTGATCTTGGGATTTGTCAGTGACAAGATCCCTCTCGAAGGCCGAAAAAATCTCAATGCCAATGAAAAGCTTTATGCCGAAGGGATGAAAGTCGCTAACAAATACAACTGTTATGGTTGTCACAAAATCGATGGCATTGGTGGCAAACTATCTGAAGCGATGGACGATCAAAATAATGGTCCACCTTATTTGGTTCAGGAAGGTCATCGAGTCAAAACTGAATGGCTCTATGATTTCTTACAGAATGTTCATCCTATTCGCCCATATGTGAAAGTAAGAATGCCTTCGTTCAATTTCTCTCATGATGAGCTGAACTCTCTCGTTCTTGGATTCCAGGCCGGAGCAAAACAAAATACTTTTGAAGCTCCAGTGACTGTTGAATGGGAACCAGGTGAAAAAGAAGCCGCTAAGAAACTTTGGAATGAACTCGCTTGTACTACTTGTCACACTCTCGGCTTCACGAGTGATCCCGCTCAGGCGCCAAATCTTCACTACGCGAAGAATCGATTACGTACTTCATGGATGGAATCATGGCTTGGCGGTCCAACTAAAATTCTCCCTTATACAAACATGCCAGCATTCTGGGATGACGGTAATGGGAATTTAACAACTGCATCTGCAGGAGTTTTGGACGACGATCCTAAACGTCAGATCCGAGCAGTACGCAAACTTGTTCAAGAATTTGGTTTTGACTCATCACCAAAACCATTTCCAAAAAATCCGTAATTCTCCTCTCAAAAGGGGCCCTTTTTAGGGCCCCTTTTTTTTTCTTAAAATTCATTTCAATTGTTCGTTGACAAAAGAATAGATGATCCACTAAATTAGCCTCTCGCGAATTTGATTACGTGGGGGCTTGTAGCTCAGTTGGGAGAGCGCCTGATTTGCATTCAGGAGGTCGCAAGTTCGATCCTTGTCAGGTCCACCAATTTTTTTTGTCACAAGATTTCTTAAAAAAAATCTAGACGAACAAGATATGAAGATGATAAAACGCGAAGCTCTTTGACATTCTAATAACGATAAAAAAGTTTTGAGTCCTCGCTTTAATAGAGCAGAGATTCAAGATGAGATGAGAAGTATCAGCTTAAATTTGCCGAGTTCACCTGAAGATCATGAGTCTTCGGACTTTGGTGAACGACGTAGTAAAATACGTAATGGTCGAAA
>JBBQGK010000123.1:0-8812 GCA_038322885.1 Bacteriovoracales bacterium
CAGACGCTGAACGCCTGAACTACGACAGTATGGTCGAACTCGGACAATCACTTGCCTCAGCAAAAGAAAATGCAAGATGGGTTTCGACTTCTTATAAATCGACTGAACTTGGGCGCACAACTGTCGCTGAATCAAATATTACTGCCCATTTAAAATTCAAATTTTTAGGGACTGGGATTGAGGGCGGACCTTCAATTACTTTCTCAAACAAAATGACGATCAAGGCTATCATCATGTCAGAGGGAAGTGATGTTGCCTATAATGCGAATGGCTCATTCAACCGCTGGGTCATTGGAGAGAACGGTAAACCAGTTTTAAAAAACGGAAAAAATGTCAGAAACTTTATGGCGCTATATTGTGAATACTCTTCCGAAGTGGAAGCGAACTACAAAGGTGAAGCAACCGTAAGTGTGGAGCTGGGGGCCGGAAGCTATTCAAATTCAATATCGCTTGCCCACTACCAAACGACGTCTCAAACACAAAGCTCAAGACGAGTTGTACTTCCTGATTCTGTTGGTGGAAAAATCGTCGATACCTCAATTGTTCAACAGACATGTTTTAGAGTTTATCCAAATTCGCTTGTGAGAAAAGGCCTAACCATTCGTCAATCTCTTGCACTATCTCAACGCAATTTACTTTCGGGTCTTGTGTTCTCTCACCCTAAAACAAAGTGTGCTGCTGACACTCAATGTATGCCTTGGGCCCGTGGACTTCGCCTTTCTGATTCTGTCAAAAAACTCTCGTTCCCACGCTGTGTGGAAGAGCCGACCGAAAAGTATCGTTATTGTAAACTAAAAGGTCTCCAAAACGTTCAATGCCCTGTCTATGACCATAAGAAATTAGTCTCAGCTGAATCTGTTGGCGGATATTTTGACTGTGATAACGGCCTTCATTGCAACATTACGTCTCCGGCCCTCTATGTTCCTGGAACAAGCTGGCTCTTCAGAGCTGCGGTTGGGACCTGTCAGCCCAATAATGCTTCAACATACAGACGACCTATATTCCGTTAAGCGAGTACAGACCGTAGGAATTCTTCCGTTCCTGCGGTCAACTGCTCGAGAGTTCCGGAGTTATCAATCATAAAATCTCCTCGCCCTCTTTTCTGCTCAATAGGAATCTGCTGATCCATAATCGATTGCGCCATGTTTTCCATGTGCCCGTCTCGGGCCATCAAACGCTGACGCTGGATCTTGGGTGAAGTGTAAACAACAACACTTACGTCCACCTGCTTCTCCATTCTCTTCTCGAAAAGAAGGGGAGCATCGTAGATGAGTAAGTCAATCTTCCCAAGCTTTGCATAAGCATTTTGAAACGCACCCGGAAGACCTTTGTAAATGAAGCTCTCAATCACTGTCTTGGTACTTGAATCTCGAAAGAATCTTGTTCTTAAAAGAGCGAAATCAATTTCACCTTTCACGATACAGTCTGAGTAGCGAGAGGCAATAAATTCTTTGGTCTCTGGTAAACGGTAGATGTCTTTGACCAAAACATCTGCATTCAAGACCGATAACCCCTTACCCGAAAGAATCTTACCAACTGTCGACTTACCCGTTGAGATTCCGCCTGTGAGTCCTATTATAGGAATATCTAATCCGTAGAGGCGGTTATCTTTTGAAAGCTTAATAAATTTGGGGCTTAACTTACTCATAATCTTTTTACCTCACTCCATAATATTTCAAGATCCGCCTGCTGAGTTTCCTCAAGCTTTTTTCCAGCAGCTCGGACCTTATCCTCAACTTTCTGAAAACGACGGATAAATTTTTTATTAGCATCTCTAAGACATTCTTCGGGATCAATTTTTAAATGACGAGCAAGCTGGGCCACACTAAAAAGTAGGTCCCCAATCTCTTCTCTCACTCTCTTTGCATCATAGACCCCGGTCGGAGGAAGTTCTTCTTTCACTTCCTGCCATTCCTCTTCAACTTTAAACATCACCTGAGAGTAGTTTTCCCAATCAAAATTTACTGTCGTTGATTTTTTTCCTATCTCATAAGCAGAAGTCAGTGCGGGATGATGAAGAAGCTTCTCATTCATCGCGTATGGATTAACACCCTTCTCTTTTATCTTGATATCATTCCATTTCCTTACCACATCATCTGCCATGATCCCGTCTGGTTTTTTTTCAAAGACATGGGGATGACGACGGATCATTTTATCAGCAAGAGTCTTTGCAACTGATTCGAGAGTGAAGGCATTTTTTTCTTCCGCTATTGTTGAATGAAGCAGGATTTGGAGTAAAACATCTCCCAGTTCTTCTTCCATCAATCTTGGATCATCTTTTTCCGTCGCCTCTATGAATTCGTAAGACTCTTCGAGGAGATATTTCAAAAGTGTTTGATGAGTTTGTTCTAGGTCCCACGGACATCCTGTCGTCGGATGACGAAGCCTTTTAATAACTTCAATACACCGCTCGAGTTCTGGGTGGTTCATGAATCTTCTTCCTTGAGATTGCGTAAAATCTCCTCCAAGGATAACATGACCTTATGAAGAAACACCATTTCCTAAAAGTTGATTTTCACTCGACGGTGAAATTTTCGCCCAAGGAAAATACTCAGTTAAACTCATGGCTCTCCATCGCTTCCCAAGTCGTTGAAGAGCTCATGGATGAAAATCTTCTTTCTGTAAAATATCGTTCATTAGATGTCTCTTTGTTAATCTGTGGAGACGGCCGAATTCAAAGCCTCAATCGTCTTCATCGACACAAAGACAAGGTCACAGACGTTTTATCCTTCCCGTCTCATGAACATCTTCGCAGATTAAAAACATCAAACTTGGATTCACTTTTTTTAGGTGATCTTGCTATTTCCGCTCCACAGGCAAGACGGCAGGCACAAGAATTCAACATAGGATTTTTCGATGAGTTCATTCATCTTTTCTTTCACGGAATTTTGCATCTCATGGGTTTTGACCATGAAGTCTCTGCTAAAGAAAAAAAGCTGATGGAAGGTTGGGAAAAAAAGGCCATAGATAAATTTTCAGTCAAAAAAAAAGGGCCTCATAACTAAAGTTATGAGGCCCCATATAAATCAAAGATTATCTTCTTCTCATTGCTGCTTTATTAAGAGCGAGCTTCAAATTCACTCGACCACCTGAAGTCATTTTCCCCTCAAAGGCCGGAACTTTTACGACTGAATCGATCAGAACTTTCTTAAGCGATACACCCTTAAGATTTGGGAAGTATCCCAACACCACTGCTGCGACTCCGACTGTATTCGGAGAAGACATCGACGTTCCAGAGGCCATGGCGTACTTGTTACCGGGAATTGTAGAAAAAATGTTTGAACCAGGGGCCGCAACATCAACAGATTTTGGACCAATGTTCGAGAAGCCAGAGAGCCCTCCAGAACTTGTTGTTGAAGCAATCACAAGGAGATTTTCAGAGTCCCAAGCTGCTGGGTATTTTGGATCTGTATCATTGTTGTGCCAGCTAAATGGGCCCATAGAATCATTGCCCGCAGAAGCCACCACGAGAACACCATATTTTTTGCCAATTTCGTTGATCACATCTCTTACGGCCATTCCGCCTTCATTAGTCGATTTTCCGAATGAACAATTGATGATCTTTGCACCATTTTTAGCTGCGTACATATAGGCCTCAGCGACGTTTGAATCAAGTTCATCGGCATCATCTGGAACAGTTCGGATCGCCATGATTCTTACGTTGTTGGCCACACCTGCGATACCGAGGCCGTTATTCTGAACCGCTGCGATAGTTCCTGAAACGTGAGTGCCATGCCAATGAGAGGCCATCGTATCCATCGTCGCATGGCCGCTAGCATCTCTTACGAGAACGTTGATGCCGTGGATGTCATCGATGTAACCATTGTTGTCATCATCTTTTCCGTTACCCGCGATTTCTTTTTCGTTGGTCCACATGATGTCTTCGAGGTCTTCGTGGTTATGATCTACGCCGGTATCAACAACAGCTACGATTACTTTTTGAGCATCGCGATTTGGAAGTGATGAATAAGCTCCATCAACATCCATTCCGTTTGTAGCTGAGAAGGCCCAAAGTTTACTCATTTGGGGATCATTGAATCCGCTGAACTGAAGATCAATCATCGACTTCATAGCTGCAGAAGTAGGGTCAAGAACTTCCAGTTTTGGAAGAGTCTGTTTTCCAGCGAAAGCATCTCTTTGAGCATATTCAACTGCCGATGCAGCTTTTAGAGATTCCGCAAGGGCCCCAGCATCGGCAGATTTCACAAGGTAGATATCCCCGATGATTCTTCTTGAGCTTTTAATTAAGGGTGATTTAACAAGGACTTCACCCTTTTTCATTTTAATGAAAAGGTTTGTTGGGTGAAAGTTCTGAGTCACAGCAAATGCCTGCCCAACCGTGAGCGACAATACCGTTAAGATTCCGATACTTAAGCGATTCATGAAAGTCCTTTTTAAGATGAATTTTCCTTCTGCCATCCTATAAAAAGGGCCTCTCCTTAGACAATTAATATTATCTGTCTTTTGAATAACTTACGGGGTGAATAGAATTTCTACACGAATGTAGACTTTACACTTTGCGTCAGTCGCGAACCTTTGGCCTGATAGAATGAAGTTTATAAGGCAGATTTTTCAATGGTTAATAAAATGAACACTTTGGATAGACTATTCTTAAAGATCATCAAGGCTAGTCTAGTGACCAGAAGTCCGAAATTACAGTATTTTCTAGGGTGCTTATTCACTCTCTTCTCCGGCGTTTCTCTTGCCGCAGACGGAGTCGCAAAAGGTGACCTGGGTTTTATTTCAAACTCCATCAACAACCGAATTGGGAACGTTCCTGGTAACAAGTTTATCAGCAACTTCAACTTCGATTATCAAAAGACTGAAACTGATCTTGAGAAGCAATCCATCGATCGCAAGCTCACAGTAGCCCTTCAACAAAACGATGCTGGCCTCCTTCAGTATTCACTTCAAGAGGCCTACCTTGGTGGCCACTTAACAAACAAAGATTTTATCAGAATCGGAAGAATGAATCTTGATTGGTCTTCCCTCGATGCGACTTGGGGATTTGGTAAATTAAATAACCGTAGAAATTTTGATTTTTTCACTCCTGGTCAGGAAGGTCTCACAGGTTTGGCGTACGAGCACCGGAGCTCAAACGGTCTTCGGTTCAAGCTTTTTGGTTCTGGTCTCTATATACCTGAACTCAATCCTCCCTATCAGATCAACAAACATAATAAAACGATCAAATGTAATTCACCATGGTGTGACCCACCTCCGACGCATAATCCGTATAAGGGAACTGACAAGCAGATCGATTACGATGTGAACTATCCGTCGGCTTCGGATATCGTTTTTCGTTATTCATTTGGTTTCAACGTTGGTTGGGAAGATAAGCATTGGAAGTGGGATAACTTCTTTATCCACAAACCAGAAAATCAGGTGACCACTCAGGCCTCAGCTCAGCTCAATTCATTCACAGATCACGTTGTTGTGACGGTGAACCCAAAGGTTTATTACCACGACATGTTTGGATCAACTCTGAAGTACCAGAACCAGGATCTTCAAATGTATTTTGGTGGTTTTGGGACTAAGCCAAATTCGTCGCCGGGAAATACCGATGAAGTCACTCGTTTGACTGAGATTAAGTCGAATAAAATTCGCGAAGATTACGTAGGTGGTGGAATATCCAAGACCAACTCGGAATACACTCTAGGATTTAATTACGTCGCACGTTTAAGCTCTTATAATCGTGACCAAGAACCTCTCATCCCTGATCCACGCTGGAATCAGGCCCTCAATGTTTTCATGACGAGAAACCTTGGAAAATTGACTTTATCTGCAGACGCGAAGTACGACATGCTAACTCGCGACCGCTTGGTAATGGTTAGGGCCTTTATGAACCTAACCCAGTCATTGCTTTTAAATTTGGGGATGAACCTGATCGGCACACCATCAGACGGGAAGTCTTTTTGGTCGCCCTACACCAATAATGATTCTTTGAACTTCGGATTGAAATACGTTTTTTAGGATAATTTATGAAAATGCTTTTTAAAATCTTGCCTCTTCTCACGATGCTCTTAGCACTCCAGAGTTGCGGCGATTTATTTCCCAATAAGATTATTAAAAAAAGCATTGATACAAGTCAATTTGCTGCGAGCTGCGGTGACCCGAACATTGATGATTTTAAAAATATCATGACCGACAACATTTCATCATCCATCCGTTGCCTCGGAGAAAATCTCAAGGTCTTCATTCGCTTGGTGAAGAGTGATAAACCTCGCTACCTACAAAGAACAGCCTTCGAATCCTACCTCCACTTCAACCGTCCGGACATCAACCCGGATGTCGTGAAGGCGATTAAGGCCATCTTCGATTTGAACTACATGTTGAAAGGGGAGTTCCGAGAGTACATTTCTCAAGAGAACGTTGATGAGTTGATCGAATTCATGATTCTCTTTAATGGCCAGGCGTCTCTCTACTATCCTACTACGTTCGGAAGCAAAAACGACATCCCATCATACGAAGCCTATATTAAAACTCAACGTGCTTGGATTGAGGGCGCGAGTAAGCGTATCATTAACCAGGGACTTCTTAGAGTCTTTAACCCTAATCCAGGAAACGGTAACCGCGACCTTGATATCGCTGCCCTGATTGATGCCTTCACCACAAACGCGACAGCTGAGACTAAAGATAAAATCAACAAAGTACTTTTCGTTAAAACGGTACTCTTTGGTGGAAAACGAACCATCCTCACTCACGCTGAACTTAGAGACCGAGTGATCCCTAACTTCCCAGAACTAGCACCCATCATCCTCGATGTCGTGAAGTACCGCTACATTCAAAAAATTGATCAGCAGAGAATTTATAACCTCCTCGCTACTGCTTTGGCTTCCTTCTCAAAAGTTGTCATGGATCCTACCATCGGCGACCGAGATAAAGAGGTCCTATTTACGGTTGCAGAGATCAAGGAAGTCGTAAGAACGTTCGTGGATAAAAAGAATTTCGACATCGATAAATGGTCAAAGTTGATCCTTGAAGCTAAACATGTCTTCATGGGTGGAGCTTACGATAAAGATACAGCTCCAGTTTTAGGGCTTGAATTCAAAAACCTTCTCGGTCACGCCAATAAAATTCTCCAAACGGGAACGTCTTTCTACGATATGTGGGAGCATTTTAAAGCTGCATTAGAGAGCCCACTTCCTGTGACGATTAAATTTTCTGATGATGCTCATTCATTTCCGAATCAGCTTGAAGAACTGGGAGAGTTTGAGCGTATCGCGAAGAACTACCGCTTTATTCGCGGAAAGTTTAACTCTGCCTACTACACAAAAGGCATTCGTCGAAACGATGACGGTCTGGTTGAAATCTACATGTACGAATATCTTCTACGCCAGGTCATCAAGGCCTATGGTACTCCAAGTACGACGAGTCTTGGAGGATACGGCATCAGTCACGATCAACTGGGCGTCCTGGTTAAGACCATTGAAAACGAATTGATTGAATTGAAGCTCATCACTCCTCAGCGTGCGGACTCGATCACCGATAACATTTCTCTCTTGGGAACTTTGTTTCAGTATCAGTCAGATAAGAATGGACTCCTCGATGCCAACGAGGCTACTGAGTTTGCTCTGGCCCTCACCACTTCCATGTCGATGACTGATACGCTGATGGAATACTATAAAATGAAAGGCTGCCGATTTGAAAAAGTCGGAAGCGTCGAGCGAGTTGAGCCAACGTGCTTCAAGCAGAATTTTTTCCAGTCTCTTTGCGAAGGTTTCACAAATGCTCGGGGAGAAGAACGCGAGGGGTTTAGAGCATATTTTCCTCTTTTGTTTGAATCAATTGGGGCAAAGGCCTGTAGTGAAGTTCAGTCCAACGATGCGAACCTTTCTTTCCTCGATGTTTCAATACGTGCGGCCAGGAGTTGTAACAATTATGTGAATACCGATGGAACGAAAGCCGACGAAATCTACTTCTCTAAGGGTGATATTTTCTCAACCTTGCTTGTCCTCATGCACGCAGAGGCCACCGTACTTCGTTGGGATGACGTTCATAATAGTGGTAACGGAAATAACTTGATGGACGCAGATGAAGTTAACCGTGCCTACGAGATCTATTCTCCGGCGCTTGACGGATTCTTGCTTGATAAGCCCTCAATTATTAAATCATTGAAAAAGCAGATTTATCAGTACCTGATTAAATACGAAACCGTTCCCGATGAGAAAGAATTTAAGAGCATCTGGAAATTTGTGAAGTTCCTCGTGAGCTTTAACAAAAAGGCGCCGGCTTACCGCCGCACTTTGGCCGCCATTTTAGCGACCATTGGTGATCAGAACCAAATTGCATCCATTAAACTTGGCAAACCACAGTTTGATTGTAACTGGATGCACGATCCGGATAATATTCCGAGAGATAAGCCGACAAAGTGGGTTAAACCGAACATGTCGGTTCAACCGGACACTTCTCCGAATTTTTCTGGAGTTCTTAATTACCTCAAAGTCGACGGTACTCAAGCTGATGGAGAGCCAGTCTTCCGGGTTGAAAAAGAACTGTGTTTGAGTCTTTTCAAAAAAGAAATCTGTTTGTAGAGTCTATGCTTTCACTAAGGAAAGCATGGACAACACTCTGCAGCTAAAACTGGCCTATTACTAATCTCAATTTCATCAAGTTAAAGCGACTCTCGAAACAATTCGGAGGTCGCTTTGACGTCGAACGAAAAAAAAATCGCCTCAAAGACATCGCAGAACTAGAGGCCCTTGAAGGGTTCTGGAACGACACAAAAAATGCCTCAAAAATTCAAAAAGAAAAAGCCATCATTGAAGATGTCATCAAGCTCTATGGCAGAGTGAAGGCCTTAGCCGATGACTTT
>JBBQGK010000124.1:0-8777 GCA_038322885.1 Bacteriovoracales bacterium
GACTCTCTATGAGATATTTAGCGTTAAATCCAATTTCTGTAGATTTCCCATCGTAAGAAATAGGAAGATTTTCTGAAGCCTGGCCTAGTGCCGGATGATTGGTAGAGATTACCAATTCATTTTTTTGGATATTGAACTTAATCCCATTAGTCTTCTCATTTGAGAGGATCTTAATGCGTTTAACTGCATTGAGGACGGCATTCCGATCGATGTGGAAGCGATTTGTTGTCTTGGCCGGAATGACAGTCTGGTATTTAGGATATTCCCGGGCGATCAGGCGAATTGAGAGATAGTACTCATTTCGTGCATTCACAAACATGAATGAATCATCCAGGGAGATAGAAACTTCATCTTCAGGATATGAATCAGCAATTTTTTTCAGCTCGCTAATTCCCTTTTTAGGAATGATCACACCATCTACCAGGAACTTATTATCCCCAATAAACTCATGGGTATCCAACAAGGCAAGGCGGTGACCATCGATGGCAACCGCACGAAGTTTAGACTCTGATAATTGGAAGTAAATACCATTAAGGTACAATCTCGTTTCATCAGTCGAAATAGCATGTGAAGTTTTATTGATGATATGGGCGATCTGTTTTGTTTTTAAACGGAATTCAGAATTTGAGTTTTGAAAGCTTAACTGAGGAAATTCTTCAGCACCTGTGACCAAAAGTGAGTAATCAATATTTTTACAATGAAGGCTTAGTAAATTATTTGATTCAACTTTTAAAACAAGTTCCTCATTTGGAAGCTCTCTCAAAATATCAGCTATGTTTTTGCTGTTGATACAGAAACTACCTTCAACTTCAATCTTGGCCGGTAGAATAATCTTAGCTGAAACTTCTAAGTCAGTGGCAATGAGTTCTAATTTCTGACCAACTGATCTGAGTAAGCAATTTGTAAGTATAGGTCTTGAATTTTTCTTATCAACAACTGATAAAACTTTATTGATAGCGTCTCTTAAAACCTGAGACTGGATTGTGAGTTTCATTTAATTTCCCTTGAGAGGTAAAAGTTCTAACGTTACTTTCACTTTTTATCAAGGCGGTGTTGTCCATCTTCCTAAAAGAGTTCCCTCCCTATTCTTATTTATATTTATAATTCTTAGTTATAGTAGCGCGGATGGTGTTGAGAACTTATGCCTCTAATATAGATTCTCACAAGTTACCCTTTAGTTTGCCTAAAGTTTCCAACATTCATTGATTCAACCTTCAGTTTAACTTGCGTATATCTAAAGTTTTCTTTGGATAGAATCTCAATTTATTAACGCTTTTTTACGAGTACATCTTTCACTGCGACTCGTTATCATTATTTTTAGTTAAAAGCCGCTAAACACAGCAAATTTTTTCCACAAATCTATCCACAATGTGGACAGATTTTTTGTTGAAAAGAATTCTCAACAGTTAATTCAGTGGAAATGTTTATAAGTAGGGAATTTAGAAATACTTTAGAGACTCTTTTCGATATCCAAAACTTGTTGGGCCAGAAGCGACTCGATTTTAATCCGGTCTTTGATTGTATTTACAGCGTGGAGAACTGTTGAATGATCTCTATTTGAAAAGTAGTGACCATTCTCTTTTAACGTTGGTTTGATCATCTTATTGATTAAGTACATCGCAACCTGACGTGCGAGGGCCACATCTTTAGTCTTCGCCTTGCCTCTTACATCACCAATGGGAATCTTATAGTAGTGGGCAACAGTCTTAGAAATACTCTCAATGGTCACACTCTTTTGATTCTCAAGCTCTTCATTAAGCTTCAGGTGCTCTTTTGCCACTTCAAGGTCGATATCAACTTTAAGAATGGAGGTCACAGCACCTAATTTAACCAGACAGCCTTCGAGTTCACGAATATTACTCTTCACACATTTTGCTATGAGATTTACGACGTCATCGCTTAGATAGATATCTCTCTCGATGGCCTTTCTTTTTAAAATAGCAATTCTAGTTTCAAGATCTGGTTGCTGAACCTCAACCGGAAGTGCAGACGATAAGCGCGTTCTAATCCTGTCTTCAAGCCCATCAATCTCTTTAGGTGGTTTATCAGAGGTAAAAACAAGTTGCTTGCCTCTATCCATAAGTTCATTAAAGACATTGAAAAACTCATTCTGAGTTCCAGGACGATTTTTTAATTCATGTATATCATCAATGATCAAAACGTCAGTTCGTTCAGTATATTTTTTCTTGAATTCAAAGCCCTTGTTGTTTTTCATCGCCTCAACCATTTCATTCATAAATCGATTGGCAGAAGTCATTGAAATACGAAGATTAGGGCGGTTACTTAGAATATGGTTGGCGATAGCGTGAATAAGATGAGTCTTACCTAAGCCAGAACTCCCATAGACATAGAGAGCGGGATAAGTTTTTCCAGGTTCACGTGCCACAGCTAGCGAAAGCGCGTGAGCAATATTATTTGAAGGACCAATCACAAAATTATCAAAGGTCTTATGAAGATCAACCTGACTAACTGGTTTGTCCTGATGGTACTCAATAACCTGAGAGTCGATCGCTTTGATCATGTCATCTTTAGTCGCATCCAATTCTTGAATGAAGAAAGTAGAAGTCTTCGCGGAATCAGCTTTCTTCACTTTTAATGTATTAAGGATATTTTCAGTGTTTGAGCTCAAGGTAGGTGCTACATTCAAGCTTCCCATCACCTGGATTTCCACTTGATAGGATTTTCCTAAAATTTGAAAAAGTGATTGCCGGACAGTTTCGACATAATGAGTCTCAATCATCTTTTTGATAAAGCTCGTCGTAACAACTAACTCAACCACATCATGACTAATTTCAGAAACCGTCATGGTGTTTGAGAAGTAAGCGTGGAACTTACTAGAATTCATAAGATTTTTGATATTATCGAGAAGCTCTTCTGTGATTGTTTTAAGCTCAGCTGCCGAAAACTCACTGGCCACCTTAGAATCAGCAACAGGGATATTCTTAATCGTCTTCTCCATGATAACCGGAGAAGCTTGAACAGGTTTTGAAACCATAGATGGCTCAACTGAGGCATCTAGTTTCAAAAAGTGCTGAAATGGAAACTTTTGAGTCATTTCTTATTAGTTCGTTTGAATGTCGTTTTTAAAGTTCGAAAGAAGTAGCACCTCACCTTACCATTATCAATCGATGGGTTCTAACAAGACCTTACTCTATTCGACGCGTTTACAAATCTTATTGACTTGGGCCGGTTGTTACCTGTAATAAAGGGGACTCTAAATTTTACTCAGACACTATCTATAAGGACCTTATATGAGTATGCAGAAAAGAACTTGGCAGCCAAAAAAACTTAAACGCCTCCGTGGCCACGGGTTTCTTGCTCGTATGGCAACTGTTGGCGGTAGAAAAGTAATCAACGCTCGTCGCTCAAAAGGCCGCAAGCAGCTTACTGTTACTACAGGTACTAAGTAATATTTTTGAGATGAGTTCTGCCCTATTCGGCTTTCCTAAATCTCTCAAGCTTACCAATAAAAAAGATTTCGAATACCTTCGTGAACAAAGCTCCCGTAGCTTTGTTCATCCGTTGGTTTGCTTTTATAAGCCTACACTCACAGGTAAATCTCACTCACGTATTGGTTTCAGTGTTTCCCGTAAAATAGGGAAGTCCCACGATCGAAATCGCCTTAAAAGATTAATGAAAGAATCCTTCCGAAAAAATGCTGTTTTAAAAGAGCTCGGAACTGACATGCTATTTGTCATTACCAAAACTCCGGACAGTGAATTACAATTAACGACGGCTTTTTCCCGCATCAGTGAAAGACTCTGCTCCGTTAAATGAAAGTTGTGATCGATCTTCTTATCCGCTTTTACCAGATTTTTATTTCACCCGTTTTGGGGAAGAATTGTCGATTTTATCCAAGTTGCTCACAGTATAGTAGGGAATGCTTTAAGAAGTTTTCCATTACCCGAGCTTTATGGTACTCATGTCGACGAATTTGCAAATGTCATCCTTATCACCCTGGTGGCCACGATCCCGTGCCCTAGAGTTTTTGAATTATTGGAGTTTTAAATGGGTTCTGAGCAAAAAAATGCTTTATTTGCGGTAGTTCTTTCTGGTCTCATTCTTTTTGGATGGCAGTTTTATTTTTCGCCTCAAAAAGGTGGAATTGCCCCTGTAGGACCAGCCGTCAACATGGCCGATTCGGTTTCTCCCTCTTCACCAACAACAATTCAAACTAAAGATGGTCCTATAGAACCAGGTGCCGTTTCTAATTTCAAGGTCGCTTCAGGTGATGTCACCGTAGAATTCGACAGCCACATGACCGTGACTAACTTTGAAAATAAACAAGCCGCTTTCAGCTTCAGCGATACAGTTGAATCTAAAAAACCAATGCGGGCTGAGTTTGATTTTGGGAAAGGTTTCCAGACTTTAAATTTCGTAGCTACTACTGAGACAAATAAGTTTCACGATCCTGAATATAACATCACTTTAATTGTTGTTCCGGATACCAATGGTTTCCCAACGTTCACTTTTTCAGCACCCCAGGATTTCAAATATCGCTTCGTTTTTACCTCGGTAAAAAAGAAACTTGAGAATTCTCAACAGCGCTTTTTTGCGATCTACACTGATGAGCTTAAGCAGTACTCCGTAGGGGATGACGATAACGGTGACCGCGCGATTAAATGGGCCGGTATCGATTTTAACTACCACTTATTTGCGATGTACTTTAACACTGAATCTTCTCTTATTTATAAGAACGCAGCAGATGGAACATTCGAGATGTTCTCAAATAAGCCCGTTAAGACTCTTGAGTACCATCTTGTTTTCGTGAAAAAAGAATACACTTACCTCACAGCTCTCGGTCACAGCCTCAAGGGCTCAGTAAATTTTGGCTGGTGGGGAATTTTTGCGGTTTGGATCTTAAAAGGACTTCAGTTCTTCCACAAGTTCACTCCTAACTGGGGTCTTGCCATCATCCTTTTGACCCTCGCAATTCGCTTGATTATGTTCCCTCTTCAATACAAGTCGACCGTCAGTATGAAAAAGCTTCAGCTGATCCAGCCAGAGCTCACAAAAATCCGCGAAAAACATAAAGAAGATCCGCAAAGACTTCAGAAAGAAAGCATGGAACTCTTTAAGCGTTCCGGGGCAAATCCTGTTGGAGGATGTCTCCCGCTCGTGCTCCAGATGCCAGTCTTTTTTGCATTCTATAAAGTGCTTTATTCCGCCGTGGAACTAGTGAATGCTCCCTTTATTTTATGGATTCACGATCTTTCAAATAAAGATCCGTACTATGTTCTTCCAGTTCTCATGACAGGCGCCATGTTCCTTCAGCAGAGACTGACTCCGAATACAATCCAGGATCCAATGCAAAAGAAAGTCATGATGTTCATGCCTCTCGTATTTGGATTTGTGATGAAAGATCTTCCATCAGGTCTCTCCCTTTACATCTGTGTATCGACCATCTTTGGTATCCTCCAACAGCTCATGGTCTTCAATGCTAAAGGATCTCAGAAACCCGTTGTTGTATGAAGTTTCTCTATTCGGATGAACCGATTATCGCCGTCAGCACGTGCAATCTTGCTCACGCGGCGATCTCGGTCCTCCGGATATCCGGCTTTAAATCTCTCTCTGAATTTGCCCCCTATTTTGAAAAAAACCTGCTTGGTCCTATAGAACCAAGGCGGGTTTATTACACACAAATCCTCGATGGGGACAAAGTCATCGATGATATTTGCCTCACCTTTTTCGAAGGACCGAGAAGCTATAATGGTGAGAACATTCTGGAGCTCACCACTCACGGAAATACCCTCAATGTAGAGCGAATTATCGATCTTTTCACGGGGAAAGCTGGGCTTCGACTCGCTCAGCCTGGCGAATTCACCTACCGTGCTCTCAAAAATAAAAAACTGACCTTGTCGCAAGTAGAAGGTCTCGATCTCTTCCTGAATGCCAATAGTGGATATGCATTGGACCAGGGGCTTTCGCTTTTAAGCGGAAGCTTGCATGAGATGTATCTTGAAATCTATGAGCTCTTTACTAAACATAAAGCTGCCCTGGAATTATCCATCGATTTTTCAGATGACGTAGGTGAGGAAACTGCCCGAGCGCACTTTGACCAGACTCTCGATAAATTGGTGCAAAAACTAGAGACTTTAAAAAAACGAGTTGAGGTTCAGGTTCATAACTTGATTGAGCCTCAGATCGTTATTGCAGGCCTTCCAAATTCCGGCAAAAGCTCACTTTTCAATGCCCTCCTGAGTGATGATCGCGCCATTGTTTCGCCCATTGCAGGAACAACGAGGGACTACATCTCAGAGTCGATACTCATCGAGGGTGTTAAATACAAACTTTTCGATACGGCCGGCGTGAGGGAGGCGAGTGACTTTATTGAAGCCGAGGGTGTTCGCCGTACAGCCTTGAAGATGAAGACAAGCTTCTACTCTATTCTTCTAGTTAATCCCTTCGAGATGGGACCTGAGTTTTCGCAACTAGTGACTCAGAATTTCGATCTGATTTATTTCACCCATTCTGATCTTCCGGAATTTGCTTTAAAAAAAGCGGATGTTTTAAAACAGTATCCGGCCCTTGGTCCTATGGGGGCAATTAGTTTGATTACTGGTTCTATAGAACCAGATTCACTGTATAATCTTGTAAACAAAAAATATCTAGAGCTAATATCGCATAAACCGATCTTGTTAGACAGGCATAAATATCTAATATTGCAATGTTTTGACGGTTTTTATAAATATAAATTATTGACAAAACAAGAATCAGATATAGCCATTATCTCTTCTGAATTAAATACGTTAGGACATTGTATTTCTGAATTGGTGGGTATAGTTTCACCCGATCAAGTACTAAGCTCCATTTTCTCCAATTTTTGTATTGGAAAATAAAAGTTCCACGTGGAACATTTCGGTGAATAAATGAAGACCTTTGATGTGCTCGTTGTCGGTGGTGGCCACGCCGGTGTAGAAGCCGCTTACATTTCAGCTCAATTCAATCTGCAAGTTGGGATCATTTCTCTTCCAGGTATCGGTTTAGCTTCCGCTCCTTGTAATCCTTCGGTGGGTGGGGTTGGAAAGGGCCAAGTTGTTCGTGAACTTGATGCTCTCGGTGGCTTAATGGGCATACTCGCAGATAAAGCTGGGATCCAGTACAGAACTCTCAACGACTCAAAAGGTTTTGCAGTACAATCGAGCCGTGTTCAAATCGATAAAGAACGATATTCCAGTGCTGCTGAACAGATTATAGCGAACATTTCTAATATTTCAGTAATTCGCGAGAAAGTGTTCCACGTGGAACAAATTGAAAACGGATTTATAGTTAAAACAGCTGAAGGTTTATACGAAACCAAGAAGCTTATTATGACTGTGGGAACTTTTCTCAATGGTAAAATGCATACAGGTAGTGAACAAACTCTTGGTGGAAGGATTGATTGCGAGAAATCAGCAAGTCTTCAGGATATATTCACCCAAATCAAGACCACACCCCAAAGATTTAAAACTGGAACTCCTCCGAGATTGAATAAAGACTCTATCGACTATAGTAAATTAGAAGAACAACCATCTGATACATCAGTTAGAAATTTTCATTGTATGAATTCTCCCTTCGAGAGGGAATCAAAACAGGTTTCTTGTTACCTTGCTCACACCAATGAAGACACCATGGAGATCATTCGTGCTAATAAAGAGAAGAGTCCGATGTTTAATGGGCAAATTAAGGGAACTGGGGCCAGATATTGTCCCTCGATAGAAGATAAAGCGTTCCGATATCCAGATAAGCATGTTCACCATGTTTTTATAGAGCCAGAAGGCTTGGATCTCTCCACAGTTTATCCATCAGGCATCTCATCATCATTACCGAAAGATGTTCAAGAGTCGTATGTTCGCTCGATCCATGGCTTAGAAAAGGCAGAGATCGAAGTTTTTGGCTATGCAGTCGAGTACGATGTCGTGGATACAACCGAATTAAAACTTACTTTGGCCCATAATCAACTTACAAATCTGTACTTCGCTGGTCAGGTAAACGGTACTTCTGGATATGAAGAGGCCGCAGGGCAGGGGTTTATTGCTGGAGCGAATGCTTCGCTTTCCCTTTTGGGCTTTGAACCTTTAATCCTGAATCGGCATGAAAGTTATATTGGTGTGATGATCGAGGATCTCACGACGAATTTAAGGGATGAACCTTACCGTCTCTTTACAGCCAGATCAGAAAACAGACTGTTTATCCGTGAAGATAATACGCTTCTTCGGATGTCACCATATCGCTCTCAACTTTGCCTCAATACCGTTTTGGACTTTTATCAGAGAGAGTTCCTGGAGCAATTCGAATCTCTTTCTGACTATTGTGACAACACGATGATCTCGGAAAAATCTCCCTTGATGATAGAGTTTTCGGGAGAAGGGGAGTTGCAACAACTCGTCCGTCGAATGTCAGTCACAGAAGTTTTAAAGCAGGCCTGGTTAAATCCAGTCGCAACTCTTGAAAGAATCCTCGCATTCCATGATATTTCGCTCTCGGTAGACCTTATCCGCACAGTTGCTATCACTAAGAAGTATGAAGGTTATATCAAGCGCGCAGACGGGCAATATGAGCGTTTAAAGAAGATGGATGGAATGAAGATCGACTGGTCTGCCATCACGAGCTCGGGAAACATCTCGTTTGAATGCAAACAACGGATCCAGAGAATAAAGCCAGAAACTTTTGGTCAGTTAAAACTCATCGAGGGAATTCGTCCTGCGACTCTCGCTGTTGTAGCGGCAAAGGCTCTTTAAGATGCTCGATTTCTCAATCCGATATTTGCATGTTCTCAAGACAAAACTCGATGGAAT
>JBBQGK010000125.1:0-8776 GCA_038322885.1 Bacteriovoracales bacterium
GGGTGATAGAGTTGTTTACTGCCAAGATCTTTCCCCTTGTTGCTCGAAAAGCCTTTGAGACTCTCGTACATATGACGACGTTGAGCTATCGTAGAAGCAAAGAAATCTGCCATCCCTTCAATCACTGGAATCGAATGAACAGTCTTCATCGTGTCTGACATGGCGATGTGGGCATACTCATGATAGATAATCTCTGGGACCATTGCTGTATCAATAAAATAATACTTACTCATGAACCACGAGTCTGCGTGCTTACTGATCTCAATGGCCCCATACAATATGGCGATCGCCCCTAGGCTTTTTGCCGCATTAGATATGACTTGAGATTGATTCAGACTTGGGGCAACGAGATAAGACAATCCTTGATAGATGATGGCATTTTTATTGTACTCAATCACAGGGTCTTGGATAAGAACAAGACTCTCGTGAACAGGATTATTTCCCTCTGAAGTAACGAGTTTTTTACTTTCAAGTTGCTGAGAAGGGGAGAACCAAATTTCTTTGCCCCACTTCACTTGTTCTTTTACGCCTTTTGGAGTTTCTCCGGCGGGAATCGACCAGGCATTGTTAGAATTTTTCTCAAGTTCAGCATTCTTAAAATGACGGACACTTGAGAAAGCATTAGCGATATCAAGACGGATCGTAATCTGTGGAAGATTTTTAACATAATCAGAACCAATTGCATTGATCCAGTAATTACGAGCGACACTGAGATGGTAATAAACGTTTGCCGCTTTTTTAACGAGATCTTTATTCACGTGTTCAAAAGAGATTGGTTTTTCATTCGTGGCATGAACAATTTTGAAAGACCTTCCTTCAAAATTGCCATCGCAGTAGAGATCTTCCAGCGTCTTTGAGACTAGCGAGAAGCCGCTGCCTTTTGGATTTCTCTCCACGACAGGAAAGTCTTTGGTGCAGATTTCCGCCTGAGCAAGACCGCTTATAAAAATAAAGAGAGTAAATAATTTATTCAATGAAAGTTCCCGGGTTATCATGACTTGCTCCTGTATCAAATTTACTTTGGACAATACCTTCCGTTACTCCAAGGGCCACGGCCATCACAATGTTCCATGGTGGCGGGAGAAGGAAAGTTGAATACCCTGTGACCTGGAAAACAAATCCCATAATCTTTTCAAACTGAGACTTCGTTGGATTCCAGAGATCATCGTAGCCAGCGACAAAATCAATGTCTTCGAGAGATATATATCCTGTTTCAAAGGCGGCCATGATCACATCTTCATAAGTCACATGGTGATTTCTAAATGAATCCATCATTTGCAGAGTGACCATGTCTTTTCTGAGCATGCGACGGGCAAGGTTGTACTGACTTTGCGGATCAAGCTCGTTTCTTTCCACATAGTTTTGTGTTCTGCCATTGGCGAGTTGAACACTGAACTCCTGAACGATCACGGGATGAGAGCTTTTGGTGTCTGCGTCTGTACCCATTCGTCTTGAGGCCACCTGAAGAAGTTGAGCTAGAAGAACAATTTGAGTTGAATCATATTTACGATAAAGAAGTTTTCTTCTTGTAAGGTGCTGCTTTCGAGAAATGAGCTTTGTCGAGAAAGTATTCTCTTTATCAAAGTTCATGCTCAAGTAGAGCTTTTTGACGGGAACCATTTTATTTTTGGCATTGAAGATAATTTTAAAATAATCCTGGAGCCAAAGATCGCGAGTATTGATTGTCGACTTAGTCCGAAGATACTCAAGCTTATTATATGAGTCATCTGGAATGAGCTTCAAGGCAAGAGCATGTGATGAGAGATACTTCAGGTCGGCCGTATCTTTAGAGAGCATATTGTCTTTACTAAAGACGATGTTTTTAAGGTGGATGTATTCCTGATAAGCACACTGAAACTTATTGTCATCAGGCCAGGTCTTAAAAGGCGCAAACTCTTCACTAATATTATTGGTGGCGAGGAGACCTTTGTCTTCACGTGAAATTCCTTGGGCACTCTTCTTAGAATCCGTAATTAGTTTTAAGGCAAAATGATCTGCCATCACGTTCGAGGCAAGCTCAAAGAGAATGTCATCAATTTGATTTGTTACTCGAAGCATTTTTAAGTGATCTTGAATTTCGGTCGCACTATAAGGAAGATTTGCCCGGTACAGTTCGTACTCGAAGTTTGCTGAGAGAATAAACTCACATTTTAGATTTTCACTTTGTAGATAATTTTGAACTGACCTGTCGAAGACTCTCTGGATCTGAGAATTTGTCTCTTTATTAGAATAGAGTGCAGTGATCCGATCCTTCTCCTTAATACTGAAAGCCTGGATCTGGATTTCCTTATCATTTCTAAGTAGGCCCAGATCAGCCGAGAAGGCCTGGACTGAAATAAGCATCGCCATAATCATCAAAGAAAACTTCATGGATATCTCACTATTAAAAGAGGGTCGGTTTGCTTCATGTTAGGGCGAAAGCCCAAAATAAGGTCCAAACCCTGAAAATGTTGTGCGGGGTGTATAAAAATTAGACGGTGCAGAGCAACGCCGCGTATTAATTTTACCAAATCGGCTAACCCACTCAAAAGGCTGCTATTGTTGCGGCAAGTTAAATTAAAAATTCGACCATAACGGTCTCAACTTGGAGAAGTACATGCATCCTTATAAGCGCTTTATAAGCACGTCCCTCATCATGGCCATGTCAGTAAATTCGGTTATGGCCTTTTCGGCGACTAACCATCACCGTGCAATTCCAGCTAAAGCCACTACCGCAAGAGTTATGGAAAAAGCTCCGGTCGTAAGAAACGCAGCTCAAAGTTCTGAGATGATCCAGGAAGTTTTTAATACATACCAGTACTCGATGGATGATTGGGATGGATCTAATCTTACATACAAAGAAGATTCAGACTCTCGAATGAAAGATGCTCTTCGTGCACTTTTCAAAGTAGGAGTTACTGTTTCTGAAGTTCAAGTTGAAATGGAAAATAGAATTTTAAGTCCTCGCAAGAAAGCCGAATACCGCGCTCTTCTTGCTTCTTTAAATACTCAAAGATTGTCTGAAGAAAAAATTGCATCTGAAACTCTCAAATTCATGTCTACAGCGGATCAGAAAACTGGTGCTGCATTCATGGGTCACGGTTCTGGCAATGATGTTAACTACGGAAGAATCGCAGTGATCGTAGGCGCTGCCATCGTAACTGTTGTTACAGTTGTGATGATTGTTGAAATTCATAAATTGAGAAGTGGTGCTTACAACGGCACTAACGGACTCAACGGAACGAATGGAAGCAACGGTACTAACGGCACAAACGGAAGCAACGGCGTAAATGGTTCAAACGGAAAAGATGGTTCTCAAGGTATCCAGGGTGTCATGGGCGCTAAAGGCGACAAGGGTGATAAAGGGGATAAAGGAGACAAGGGTGACCGTGGTGACAAAGGTGATAAAGGTGACCAAGGTGAACGTGGTCTTAAAGGTGACCAGGGAGAGCGCGGAGAGAAAGGTGATAAGGGAGACAAGGGCGATAAAGGCGAAGATGGAATGAAAGGCTCAGCAGGAGCGGCCGGAGCGAAGGGTGATACCGGAGCAAAAGGTGATAAAGGAGATAAGGGCGACGCTGGAGCGAAAGGCGAAGCTGGAATGAAAGGCGAAGCTGGGGCGAAAGGTTCTACTGGAGCGGCCGGAGCGAAGGGTGATACCGGAGCTAAGGGTGACAAAGGTGACACTGGAGCGAAAGGTGAAGCCGGAATGAAAGGTGACACTGGAGCTAAAGGTGAAGCTGGAATGAAGGGCGAAGCTGGAGCGAAAGGTTCTACTGGAGCGGCCGGAGCGAAGGGAGATACCGGAGCTAAGGGTGACAAAGGTGATACTGGAGCTAAGGGAGATAAAGGCGAAACCGGAATGAAGGGTGATACCGGAATGAAGGGAGATAAGGGTGACAAAGGTGACAAAGGTGATCACGGTGAAAAAGGTGATCACGGAGATAAGGGTGATAAAGGCGAAGGCGGAATGAAAGGTGATCACGGTGATAAGGGCGATAAAGGCGAAGGCGGAATGAAAGGTGATAAGGGTGATAAAGGTGATCACGGTGATAAAGGCGATCACGGTGAAAAAGGTGATAAAGGCGAAGGCGGAAATGACGGTTGCAGTTTCTATCATCCGTGTATTGCCCCATATTAGGCTGTAATTTAAATTGAACATATGTGCGCTACGAAAGGTGATCACGGCGACAAAGGCTATAAGAAGGATGATTAATATTGAGCGAGAAAATCAATAACGAGATCTTAAAGTATCTGATTTGAGGATCCCCCAGCTGAAACTGGGGGATCTTTTTTTAAGGCCGCTCAAAGAATAGACACTGGTATATAAAAGAATCTCGAGAATCCGCACATTCACAGAAATCTGACAAACTACGTTCATGAAAAAAATTAAAATTTTGATGATGTTCTTTTGCCTTCTAAATAGCGCAGCCTCATTTGGCCAGGAGAGAACTCCTGGAGTGGTCTTCATGCCAGGTGGTGGGTACTGTACGGCCTACACTAATGGTGGACGATACATCGGAGTGGTCGATGCACATTACTGCAATCCGTTCGTTAAAGGACCCACCTACAAATTTGATAGTGCTGGATATTGCCAGGAATATAATTCGGTAGGTGGTTGGATCAAGACCGTAGAAGACGATTCACTTTGTTGTAAAAAATAGAAAAGAATTTTGAATCTTAACTTCTCATTTTCCATAGCAACTGCGAAAGATACGGACGTCTCGTCTCCCCCGTCGCTACCATTAAAAGTTTGGTGATCTTTAAATTCTCTGGATCCGTATAAAGAAGAATCAAAAGTTCTTGAATGTAGTTTGTATTGAGAGTGATGTAGTTATCTGTTCCTACACCAAGCTTTAAACCTTTCTTCTCCCACCATGAAAACGGATGATCTTTATAATCTGCAAAACTCGTGGTCAGCTTATTATTCGAACTTGGAAGTGCGATGAGGCCCACACCTTTATTGATCATGCGGTTCAAAACATCATGCTGATAATGTTCAACTTCACGCGCAGTATGAAATTTAACTTTTACAAATTCTCTTTTTTCATCTGGATTTAGTTGCTCACCCTTGAAAAGCTTTTCACGAATGCCAGTGTACTCCCGCCAATCCATATCCATCAGCTCCTTCCAATCAGAAGAATTTTCTATGATTCCTTCTTTGTTCTCGTTTGCGAGAGTCAGACGGCGGTAAAGTGAATGGAAATAGTAGTTCGGATTAATCCCAAGTGAAAGACCATGCTCGAGAGTATCGATGTGCCAGATGTTGAGAGCGTTATCGACGGCCTGAACACCTTTTTTAAGTGTGTGCCAGGTTTCACCGTGGTGGGAGCGGATCGCAAAACCCTTGTAGTGAAGTTTTCTAAACCCTTGTTGCATTTCATTGAAGTGACCTTTTCGGTAAAGGTCTCTCTCTGATCCAACCGTGTCGACTTCTTTGAGGTACGGAATAAGCTGCGGATGATTATCAAGCATCTCTAGGATCGCATCAACTTGGTGAAGAAAATGGTCCTTCTTCGTTGCAAAGTGTGCGGCATCAAAAAAGTTTGCCTCTTTTCTAAAACAAGGAGAGAGAACAAATTCAAAATTTGGATTTTCCTTTTTGAACTGCATGTACCCGTCATAGAGGCCAAGGACCACATCTTCTTCTTTAAGATTTTCGAGTCCCGGGATTTGCTCGTCTGCACTCTGGTTCGCACGTGAAAGTGTAAATTTTAAACGAAGCATGCCGACGTTATATTTATGATAGAGCTCGCTCGCCATGTGATAGGCGGCAGCTTTGTGCATTTCTCTTGTCGTGAGGATGAGTTTTGGAAGAAGAAGGATTTTAAGGTAGCGGTCAAAGAACTCATCATCTTTGAGACGAACAAGGTTATCGACATCTTCCACAGTCTTGATCTTTTCACCTGTGCCGGCACCGTAAACTTTATTGATGATATCAAAGTAGACTTGCTTGTTAGTACCCTCGAGAAGCTTCATTAAATGAGGATGAATGAACTCTGCAGATAGAGATCCGGTTAAATGAATATGCTCTTCGATGTAGGGCTTGGGAAATTTCTTAAAGAAATTAAAGAGGGCAGTTGAAACCGGATGCGCGAGAAGAGTTTTAATTTCTACTTCGTCATTTTGAAAACCCGTGAGGAGTCTTCTAAACTCCATCAGAGATTTTTTAACATGAGAGTTATCATCTTTAGATTCTCCCATCACTCCGAGCTCAAGCGTATCAGAGAGGGAAATCCCATTGGTCTCAGAAATTGTTTTCGTGAGGTGATCTGTTAACAGATCGATCTTACTATTTTTTGCCATAAACACCTTATTGTTAGCTTATCGGCGGATTGTGAGGGTATTTGAGAGAAGGACGCTGGAGTCGTTCGGTACAGTAATGTTCAGAAATCCGCTGATTGAATGCCTAATCTTAGCATAGATTCAGAGGCTTTGAGAAGCCGCTCTCGGAGTGCTCGAGAGGAGGTCAGTCAGCTTTTTTCGATCGAGGAGGTCTCTGCCTTCCATGAAATCGGTGAGGTCATCAAGAGCATCATTGCCCCAGAACAATTCTCCATCAACGATAAATGTGGGAACGCCAAAAGCTCCATGAGAAATCGCGGTTTGGATATTCTGCTTCAGTTCAGTCTTCGCTTCTTTCAAAAAACTTTTCTCATACAATTCATCGGCCGGCAGTCCGGCTTCTCGAAGCTCTTTCAAAAGTTCCTCCGGCTCTCCCATATCAATGCGTTTCTGCCATCCAGCTTTCCAAAGAGTCTCGATCACTTTTTCCTGATGATCGCCAGCGACACCTTTGAGTGACAATCGAAGAGCGTAAAGTGAATTGAAGGGATGAGTCTTCGGAGTTGTAAAATCTAACTTGTGCTTGGACGAATATCGAAGACACTGCTTTAGCAGAAATTCTCTCTTCGGTGTAACTTCTCCCGGCCCCTTGATAGACCAATGATTTAAAAGTGGGCCCAAGGCCACGGGATGGTAATGAATCTGAAGCCTCTTTTCGGTCTTCAATTTTTGCAAATTCACCCATGCAAAGTAACTAAATGGAGAGAGATAATCGAAATAAAAATTGAGCTCTTTCATAGGCTTAGAAGAATGCTAAAAGAGAGTTAGCGTGTCTACCCAAAATTAAGCTTGAGTTAAATACTAAATCATATATAATGACGCATCCAGTTAATTTGATTTTACTCCAGCGGTTGCACGTTTTTCCAAGTAGCACGTATGTTGAAAGCAGGGGGGATCAACCTCGAACATTATGTTCGTTGAGGAAAATTCATGCGTAATCTTTGGGCAAAAGTTATCATCCTTGCGATGATCTCGGTCTTCTCTGTATCTTGTGGTCAATCTTCCAGTACAGTTTTGAGTGGGGTTAACGTCTCCACAACAACTCAAAACAATGATGTCATTCTGTCTCTCTCAGCAAACATCAACCTCGGTGCGATGAGTTTTGCTGCCATCACTCTTCCGATCATTAATCCTCACGGACAGACTAACATCGGAAGCGTTGAGCTTGTTCCTGGTCTCGGAGGCCAGAACATGATCAAAGTAAATGTGAACGTATCTTCTCTCGCCAACGTTAGTGCTGCACAGGCCGTGCTCCCTAATGGAAATGCGATTCCACTCATTTCGAACAATCAGACAGTGGCCGTGAACTTAGGTAAAGGAGCAAAACTCTACCTCACACTCTCTGCAACTGCTGCTGCGATTGGTGTTGCGATCCCTATCTCTGCGTTTGATGCCATCGGTGCAAAACTTCCAGGGCTTAACTTCTTCCCAATTGTTGCTTTCAATAATGTGATTGCGACAGCAGGGATCTTCACTGGAGCACAAGCAGGGCAAAACGGAATTGCTCTCGTAGCTGACGTTTCGAAAATCATCAATTTGAACAACATTCTTTCTCCACCATCATCATCTTCTAAATCACTCATGGCGATCCAAGCTCAAGAGGTGCAGAACGATGTTGTACAACTTGATTACTCATCTCATAAACCAAGTGCTGCTAAGGAAAGTGCACTTAACCAGATGCTCTTGCAGATGAACCAGAAGAAAATGGTTTTAAAAGCTCACTAGGCATTTGGGGTAGGATCTCCAGGGAAGTGAGAACTTATCTCGGTTTCGCCAAACTTTAAGGAAGAAGGTTCTAAGGATTGAACACCGGCCGAAACATTTACAAAAAGTTGTAACCGAGGAGGCTCCAGGAAATGGGGCCTCTTTTTATGTATATAGATAGTGAGTTTTATTTAAAATTCCCAAATATTTCTAGTCAGTTTCTTCCGCTTCATTCGCTTGATTGTGGTTTGTTTGTTTACCTTTAAAATTAGAGAACAACTTTTTCAAGGTCTAATGATGCTTAAATTCTTTATATTGCTTTTGCTTTGTCAGTCGGTTTTTGCACGATGGGCCACGAAAAAGGAATTACCTTTTTCGCTTTTAAGAAACCATACAAAGTTAAAAATTATGAAGGATGGAGCTTATAAAGAAATTTCCGATGTAACTTTCGAAGTTTTGAACGACTCTGCTAAGGGTCTGTTTACTTTATACCCTCTTGCTTATCAATCCGACAGCTCAACATTAACAATTCTCGAAGCTTCAATTGATAACGAAGGTAAAGTTCAGGTCGTTCCAGCGGATAAGATGGTTGAAGGGAGTGTGGTTCAAGGTCAGGCAGGCGATTCCCCCATTCATCGGGAATCTACAATCTGAATCTCGTAGCGTTAAGCAGTTAGCATAATTTCATTTCTCTTGGCAAATTCTGTTGGTGTCATCATCCCTAAGCTCGAGTGTGGATTATGATTGT
>JBBQGK010000126.1:0-8640 GCA_038322885.1 Bacteriovoracales bacterium
CAAGACTGATCAAGTGGAGGTATCCATCATTAGTGGTGAGTATTTTAGGACAAAATTCTTTCACGCTCCAAAAAATAGCTGGGCAGCCGATGAGGCCAATCAGGTGAATATTCTTCTGGTTAAAATGCAAAAGGGAGCGAAGTTCTCTTATCCTTCAAAAACGGGGCTTAATCGTTCGGTGTATTTTTTTGAGGGCGAAGGTGGAATGTTGAACGGGGAGATGATTTCAAATAAGCAGGCCGTGTTCGTAGAGGCGAGTGCAGAGCTTGAGATTTCATCTCATGGAGAACTAGAGTTTCTCCTTTTAGAAGCTAAACCCATTGGCGAACCGGTTTTTCAACACGGACCTTTTGTCATGAACTCTCGCGAAGAAATTGTTCAGACGATAACTGATTATCAGCGCACTCAATTCGGCGGATGGAAGTGGAAGCGTGATGACATGACTCATGGGCCTGGTCTTGAAAGATTCGCCAAATACCCAGACGGACGAATCGAGAAACCTCAAATCTGATTTTTTCTTATGGCATGCTCCTTGCTTTTTTTCGAGTAGGAGAAACCCATGAAATTATCTCACATTGAATCATTTAAATCAGGCACACTCCCTCTTCTCTTCATTCACGCTGACTTAGGCACTCGTGAGCAATGGCAGCATACCTATGATTCGTTCAAAGCATCCCATACTGTCATTTCGTATGATCGACGGGGCCATGGAAATTCGCCTCAACCTGACGATGAAATATTTGATTATGAAGCAGAGGTCAATGATCTCCTACAACTCACTCATTCGCTCAAACTTTCAGAATTTATTTTAGTGGCCCACAGCGGGGGAGCTGCGGTGGCGTTCCTGTTTGCTAACAAATATCCAAAAAAGGTGAAGGGACTCTTTCTCGTTGACCCTGCTAAATCTGGGATGTCGCTTTCTCATAAAGTCAGGAGTGAAATTCAAAAGCTCATCGAAGAGTCACCGGTTGAAACCGCCACTTATTTTTATCAAGCAATCGCTGGCCATAATCCCTCTGTGGTGAACCGAGTTTTAAGTGATGTGAAAAAGACTGATCCGAGAACCATTATCGGGATGACTAGGGCATTAAGTTCATTTGATCCCTCATCAGTTGAGCTTAACTACAAAGGACCGGCCTTGGTTTTAGAGCAAACCAAAAATGATACTCCTTACTCGATTGCTTATCTAGGTTACTACCTTCAGACCCATTTGGATGGTTTAGGTCATTGGATTCAAATGGCCGCCCCTGAAAAAGTCGAGACAGAACTAAAAGACTTTTTAAAGTTTAGTGAGTCCCGCTTCGGCAATTCTCGCTCTCTTGAGAGGCAGGCCAATACCTTAGATAATTATGTAAGGTGAACACAACGCAAAAAAACGTCATCATCATTCACGGCGCCGGACCCAAGCACTACCGCTCTTTAGCAGACGGAAGTGGCGATTGGCAGAGTGCTCTTCCAGAAGAGCTCGGATCTGATTATCAAGTTCTCTCCCCACAATTTCCGTCCCTCACGAAGCCTCATTATGAAGAATGGAGAGAGCTTCTTTTAAAGTATCTCGCCAGGGTTAGGGGAGAAGTTACGTTTGTCGCTCATTCACTTGGTGGTGCTTTCTTACTTAAGTTTTTATCGGAAGAAAAGATCGCTCAAAAAGTTAAGGCGCTCTACATCGTTGCAACACCCTTAAAGACTATGAAAGGTTTTGAAGTTCCGAAAGATTTCTCGAACCTGCCTCTGATCAAAAATATTTTTATGTATCACAGTCTTGATGACGTTGAAGTCCCTTATGCACATTCAATCATTTTGCGGGATCAACTCCAGGCCGAATTGAAAACCTACACGGATCGTGGCCACTACTTTAAACGAAAGAAGTTTGTGGATCTGGGCCGGGATATCAAGTCACTCTACGACCGAAGCAGTGACTGGCCTTCTCTTCGTTAAGAAAAATCAATCAAAAAAATGAACACGGTCTTGTTTGAATGCAAGAGTTATGAGAACTTTTCAGGGATGAGTATACCCACGACCACGCCAAACCGACGCAAGCAAGAATTCGATAAGAAGTTAAAGCAGATCGAAAGCGATGAGCTGAAACTTAAAACGCTCGAAGAAGTTCTCCTAAAGCTGCAGGCCAGAGTCCAAAGTGAGATGACTCCGATAGTGGAAGAATTTTGTGAACTTCGATTTCAAAATCTCACCAAACTTCGAGATTTTTTGAACGATTCTGGATTTAAGAAAAACGATAGGCGCCTTCTCATTTATTTTATGACCGAGCTTGCGGTTGGTCTTCAGAGTATGGGAGACCCGAGAGCGGAAGAATTTTTAAGGGATCTTATTCCTAAAGAAAGACCTCAAGCAGATCACAACGAACCTGACGATGAGGATCACCAACATCACTTCGCACCTAAAGTGTCTCATCCAAAACTGGAAGAAGGAAAACTCGAAATCAAAACAATCTTTCGAGAGCTCGCGAAGGTTTTCCATCCGGACAAAGAACCACTGGAGCATTTGAAAGAAGAAAAAACCAATCTCATGAAAAAGATCACCGCTGCATACGAGAGTCAGGATCTGTACGGACTTCTAAAACTTGAAAAAGAGCACTTAGGACCGAGGGAATTTTCGGAAGATAAAATTGATCTTTACGTTAAGCACATCAATGATCGCCTCAAAGCACTCAAGACCCTTGAGAGCAGTCTCAAAAAACATGGTCCTCTCTCGTCAGTGTATCGGTTTTTCTATTCCCGTAAGACCACGATCTTAGAATACAATATCCGAAATGAAGTCTCTAAGGTGGAGGCAGAAGTCGAGAAAGAAAAAGAACTACAGACCTTGATTTGGGACCGAACGTCGCTAAAAGATTTTTTAAAAAATTAGTACTTGCCCTCGTTTTCCTACTCAATACCTAGATGAGATGATGAGTAAAATAACTGTGACGAGATCTCGATCTAATAATTTGAGGCGAAGCTACTTGATGTACTCCGCCTCGGTGATGAATTGATTCTAAGAGTCGTCTGATTAATTACAAATAACGTTATTAATGTAATACCCCTGATTAGTATATCCTAAAGTCGCATGTCCATTATCATCCATTTCAACCACCTGTTTATTCCCTTTCTCTTCACGGTGAGAGACGTATCTTTTTTTGAAAATCTCGCAGATCTTATATAATTGCTGTGGATGGGCAGACACCCGATACAAAATGCCCGCCACTTTCATCTGTGGGTCCTTGATGACAAGATCTCCATCAATCAATTCATTACTTGAATAAAGCGAACTCGCAAAGGCCGTTGCGGTCGAAAAAAGCATCATGGCAAGAATAAGCGATTTCATAGTTATACCTTTGGTTGGTGTTGTCCCGAAAGTGGACAAGCTAACTGCCTCCACCGTCAAAGACGTTTTGTTGTAATGCTTAAATTATTGACTGGATTTGGATGGCCTCATAGAGGCCCGGAACAATTTTCAAATTGAGTATTAGAAAGTGTCTAAGGAATTGACAATAAAAAAGGCCACCCTCGTGGGTGGCCCGATGAAACCTTATGCTTTCGGTGAAATTTTTAAGTAAAATCTTTTCTTTGCTGAGGGCTTCTGATTCTCTTTACCGTGGTTATAGATCTGGACATAAGCGTAGTCCTTACAAGATCCATCCGGTTGGTTAACCAGATCACAGGTCCCCGAGGCCGTAAGCGGAATGTTTAGCTCATCAGCTTCTGAATTCAAAACGTAAACAAATGGATTGGCCTCTTCGCCTTCCCAGTGGATAGCACCTTGAAGGGCACCAGCGTGGAATTCAACTTTCACAGTCACTGGATATTGAAACTGGTAAGTCGCAATTGATTTGAGACTTACTTTCAAGTTGTAGCTTACTTTTTCATCGGCCGCGAGTTTCAAGCGGATCGGATGCTCGCGTGATCCTTCAGTGTCCGGAGTCACTTCTGTGTCACCATTTTTCATGATGAGTGCAGCAGCGTTTTTGCCATCCCAAGAAAAGTTACGGCTCGCGAGACCCTGGTTGATAATATCAGTCATGTCGCCCGCGTCTCTGAATTCACTTCCACGCTCGTCAGCAAAAAGCATGTGGCTGAACCAACCTTGAGCGGTAAGTCCTGGGTTGTTACGAGTTAAGCGCATAGTTTCCATCGTGAGATCAGTCATCTTAGCAAGACCAACCTCAGGACCAAACTTCTTGAGCGAGAGTTCAAGGATGTCTCTCATCGTTCCGCCGTAAGACTCACCATCATCGTGGACTTCGTTAGTTAAAGAGAAGCCCGTGTTGTTGATGATTCGGTAGTCCTGAGATCCTGGATAAACCTGGTCTTTCATGATGTCGGTGATCACGAGTTGCGCACAGAAATCGGCCATCCCTTCAGAGAGTCCACCAGTGTCAGCAAGCTTAATGAAGTCACCCATCAATCGGTCCATCACTCCGTGACCAAGCTCGTGCCAAATGGTCGAGTTGTCGCGAGCATAATTGATGGCCGCAGGTGAGTACGTCGTAAAATTGATCGTATCATCAGTGTAATAAGCATTATCTTTCATCCCGATATCTGGATCGTACAAGAATGCATTGAACGGACGAGTTGAAAGTTCTGGATCTTTAAATCCGTTTTTTCCAAGAGACTCCATCAAAGTTGTCACGGCCCAGTAAACTTGAACTTCATCAAAGCCATCAGCAATGAGAGTCTCAGGATTATTGTCTGGAAGACGACGAGCAACTCGGTTTAAGACTTCATCTGGAGAATTGATCAGTTTTCCTTTAAGCCCAGAACCCGGGATCAGCTCAACACCAGCTTCAGTCTCTACATAAATTGGATAGAACTTTGACGAAGGAGTGAGTTTAAAAGGAATGTTAGGAAAGCCCTGAAGTGCAGACGGGTGATAGTTGATCGAAGTATAAAGACCTTCAAGCATGAGACCACTCTCAAAAGCGTTGGCCTTCTTAGGGAAGGTATTTGCAAGGGCGTAGGCTTTTCTTTTTACCATCGGTGTCGACCAGTAACCAGCGGCCTGGCCCAAGGCAGTTTCTGCGAGGAAGGCGTCGTTCATAGTATCAGCATATTTTTGCGAGCGAAGCACCACGTAGGGATCAGAACTCACGTCGGCAATCTGAGTCTTCACGTATTTGAGCTTCGACATGATTCTTGGAAGAATCACTTTGCTGGTTTCTGCTTCTTCGTAGATTGGATAAATTTTCGCGTCGATGTCGATGAACTGATCCGCATCGGCCTGTGGGAACTCAGAGTATTTTGAGCTGATCACAGTATTTTTGAAAAGAGAGATGTTGATAGTGTGCTCACCACGACGACCACGGATCGTGACCGTACGAACGAGATCCCCATTTATCCAGCTGTCCATGGATTTAAAGCCGTGGATGGTATTATCATCAGGGTGATTTTTAACAATCGCTCTCGCCATTTGAAAAGCATGTTGGCCCAGACGTGCTGACCCAAGAGACTTGGTATTGAAACGAGCGGCACTGAATTTTCGCGCCATCGAAGATGAATTAGTCTTAGCAGTCGTATCAAGCGCAATCTCTGCCTGAACGAGATCGCCATTTTTTCGGTCACTCCAGACTCGGATACTCATGCCTGAAACGGGAACTCCAGCAACTGTCTGCATAAGCATTTTATAATGAGAAGTAGCGAGGTCACGGTCCTCAAGCGAGAAAAAATCTGCAGCAGTAAACTCTAGGCCAGTATCATGATTGATAACCTGAAGAAGAGTTTCGATACTCGCATCATTTGTGTCCTTGAACGTAAATCTTTTCTGATAAGTCTCAGCAAACGAAAGCGGGACAATCAGAAAAGAGAGGCAAAGGGGGAGAAGATATCGCATGCAGGCTCCTATAGTTATGACTCAACTAAGGGGTGACTCTAACAAAAGCAATCGGATATTTAAAGCCACAATCTTTGCGCAAACATAACATCTTCTTGCTAAGTTTTGAGGATAACCCATGGTTTTTGGGGTCAAAGTGCGCCTTCTATGAGTATGATTTAATTTCAAGCACCCAGTTAGGAGGAAAATAGATGGAAAAGACAAAGCTCGTCCCGTGGGGAAAAGTGGAGAAGGCCAATTGGCTGGCCGAACAAAAAATCCAGCGCTCATATAAAGATGAAGTGATAACTAAGATTAAAAGATTAGAATCTGATTTCGATGTCACTCAATATGGCTCGCTCTCTTATGATCCCGCCCGATACCCAGTTTTTATGGTTAAGAGTAAAAATTTTTCTCAAAATAAAAAGACAGTTCTTATCACAGGCGGAGTTCATGGTTATGAAACGAGTGGAGTTCAAGGGGCCTTGAGTTTCATCGGCACTCATGCCCAAAAATATGCGGATCATTTTAACATTATTTGTTTTCCTTGCATCAGCCCCTGGGGATACGAAACGATCAATCGCTGGAACCAGCTTGCGGTCGATCCCAATCGCTCTTTTTTGAAAGATAGTCCGGCCGAGGAATCAAAGCTCTTTGTAGAAGCGATGAAAGACTTGAAAGAAAGTATTTTCATGCACATCGACCTCCATGAGACAACAGACACTGATAACTCGATTTTTCGACCGGCCAAGGCGAGTCGAGATGGAAAGGAAGAAGAATTTTCGGAAATTCCAGATGGGTTTTATCTCGTGGGTGATACTTCAAAACCGGAAAAAGAATTTCAGAAAGCGATCATTGATTCGGTAAGAAAGGTGACTCACATTGCTCCTCCAGATAGTGCTGGCAAAATTATTGGTGTTCCTCTGGAGCAGGAAGGAGTGATTAATTATGATAAGAAAAAGCTTTTTCTTTGTGGTGGATTCACGGACGCGAAATTTGTGACCACGACTGAGGTTTATCCCGATAGCCCAACCGCTTCGGAGGCGATTTGTATTGAGGCTCAGGTGGCGGCGATTATGGGAGCATTAGATTATTTGCGATCGGGTGTATAAAACTTAATCACTGATTGGCCCTATCTCACTGAATATCCATTTCTCCTTTTTGGTCTGCGAGTTGCAGATACAGAGGGAAACGGAGACCTCTATGAAAACCCTCATCGCCCTTATGGCCCTCATGAGTTTTAATGCCTTCGCCCTTTCTGGTATGGAGCGCTTTAAAATCGAGATGGTGAAGCCCATGGGCCAGTTTGGTTTTCGAGTCCTGGGCCAAGGTAAGTCCATCACTGAAATGCGCTTTGATTGCAGCCGTGCCGCTGAAATGGGAATCGTTTTGAGTGTGGTGAACAATTACGGAAAGAGCAGCACCATGGTCATGCCAGGTCAGAAGATTGGGTCTGATAAATTTGAGTGCCAAAGAAATTTAAAAAACTATTTCGGAGTCCTTCATTCAAGACGAGATGTTGCGAGCTCAAAGAGTAAAGTTGTTGAAATCAATTTCGATCGTGGTGGCCTCTTCAGTGATTCGCAGGAGACCCAGCACATCGTTTTGAGGTAAGATCATTTAATGAGAGAACTCAAGGCCACAACCATTGAAGGCAGGATCTACCTTTTCCCCATCCCCGTAGTGAAAGAGAGGAAGTACCTTGTTTTTTGTTCCTCTGAGAGTGAAGCTGAACTCATTGCGATAGCAGTCAAAGAAAAAAAACTTATTCACCCAGATTTGATTACTGAAGATTTCATCTTTCTCACAACTCACACTGATAAACAGACAAAGATCTTTGTCCCAAATCCAAAAAAACTTCAGGGACTAAGACTTCCCGTTTGATTATTGAGAGCGAGGCCAATGTTTCTTAAGGCGGCCCGTGCTTCATGAATGGTGAGGAAAGTATTTTCAAGTGGTGTGGTCAAGGGATCATTCCCTGATGAATACTCGGCACTACCAATATACAGATAGCCATTATTCAATTTGATTACATCTTCGAGGAGAATAGACTCAAGTTCTATGTAATGAATAAAATAATAAGTTTGTACGATATCCATAACAATTGAATATTAACAGAAAGCTAAAAGATTTAAATGCTGGCAATCTTAATTTTCTCTCTACCTGCAATCTTCTTAACATATACTTGAAAATTCTTAATATAAGTTTGCAGAATGCTTCTTATGGTCTTATTTCTCTGCACAAGGATTCTCTGAGTATTTGGGGACGTAAAAGGCGTGGGTTTCTGCAATTTCAGTTTCCGCAAAATCGGGTTTAACAAAAAGAAAACCAGGATTCTGGGCCATCTCTTGTGCACGTGCATCCATAACATTGATGATTTTTTTCTTCTCTGTTCCGTCAGCAAAAAAATATCCATTGGCCGCGGCCTGCATCCCACCAGAGACCGCACCCATTGCTGCACTCTTGGGTGGAACAATCCCATTCACATTGGTTTTTGCTCCATTACTCATGCTGGCGTCGAATCGCACAAAATAAGTCTGTCCACCGGTTATTTTAAAGGGAAGATTTCCTAAGTTGAAGCGATCAAAAGAGCGGAGTTCAAGTTCGTGTTTGCCAGGTTCAACTTCGATCAGAAAGTAGGCGCCGTTTTTTACTTCACCGATGACTTTGTGATCGAGACACACATAAGGACTTCCAACACTTCCGGCAAATTTTTTTACTCGGTAAATATAAACCAGGGCCTTTGTTTTATTTTCTGAATTTTGAGGTGAGTACTTCGAACCTAAGCTAGTACACGAAATGAGAGCGAGGAGTAAAAAGTATTTCATCGAGCGA
>JBBQGK010000127.1:0-8434 GCA_038322885.1 Bacteriovoracales bacterium
AGAAGCAGCAGAAGTGTCGCCCACGAGTCCTGCCGCTCCACCAGAAGTCCAGTCGCTACAGTTAGTACTTACAACCCATGAAGAGTTAAATCCTGTCCATCCCAGTCCCCCACTCGTTTTAATTGAATTAGTTAATGGGAAACTGAAAACAGCGCCTGCAGTTGTTGTAGCAATTGGAGCTGGACTCAAAACGAATCGATAAAATTTGATCTTGTAAAAAAATCCTTCGATTGGAACTCACTCATTCGAGACGTGATTGAACAAGTGCAAGGCCGTCTTGGGATGAAAGAAGTTGAGGTTATTTTTAAATCACACGGTGCCATTTTAACCACAGGTGACTCTGAGATGATGGCCTCTGTTCTTAGGAACATTCTTTCCAATGCGATCCGTGCCTCTGATCGCCAAAAAAAAATCCTTGTCACAATTCTTCAATCTTCGCCACTTGTGACCATCACTGTCTCTGATCAGGGCCATGGCATGAGCGCGCAAGAGTTACAGCGGATTCTTGAGGCCTCCAATACTTTTAAGATCACGGGAGTTTCCAAGACTCATGGTGCGGGAATAGGTCTCATGCTCGCGAGGTATTTTCTTTCTTTGCATAGAGGATCTTTTTCAATGGAGTCGATGCTAGGTGTTGGAACTGAAGTTGTCTTTTCCATTCCCCTGTAAAAACCAGGCGATCATTTCTGCCGAGTTTCTAGATCCACTCTTATTCATGATCCGTGAGCGGTGAGTTTTGATTGTGGCAACAGAGCAATCCAATTTAAGGGCGATCATGTTACTTGTAAGTCCCTGGCTCATGAGGGACAAGATTTCAAATTCTCTTTTTGTTGGAACGTAGGTTTCTCCATCTCCTACAATTGATTGCATAAATGAATCGAGGTACATTTTATCTCGACCATTGGTTCGGATAAAATCCAGAGCATCGCTCAGATTTTTAGCCGTATCCGATTTTTTCAGCAGCCCGTTCACGCCTAAACCGCAGACCTGTTTTAAGAGATAGGGCTCACTCTGACCGGTTAAGACGATGATGCTTGAAGTGGAGTAATTCTCACGAAATCTTTGTATGACTTCTAGGCCTGAAATATCTGGGAGATTGAGGTCGATCAAAAGGAGATCGGGCGAACTTTGCTTAAAAAGTTCAAGCGCCTCCTGGCCCGTCGTTGCTTTGCGAATGGTCAGCGGATGAGATAAATTTTGAATAAGTGACATCTCTACACCGAGGGCAGTGAGGTAATGATCATCGCAGACGACGATATTTGAGAGATTTTTATTCATCATGGAATAATCTTATCTCGAGAGAGGAAGTTGGGGGAGATATTTTTAATAGCCGTAGGATATTTTTTTCGGCTCATTTTGAAAAAAAATCTTATCAATCTCTTCTAAGAGCACGTTCTTTTTAAGGGGCTTGGCCAAATGAAGATCGAATCCAGAACTAAGGCATTTCTGCTTATCCTCTTCCATCGCAAAGGCCGTGACCGCTATAATTTTTAGAATAGATCTTGAATTAGTCACTTCCCATTCACGGTAAAGCTGAGTCGCCGTAAAGCCGTCCATTTCAGGCATCTGGATGTCCATAAGTACAAGATCAAAAGACTGAGTTTTCATGAGTTCAAGAGCGATCAACCCATTTTCAGCTTGGGTAATCGAGAACGGAAACGACTTGAGGTAGGCGAGCACGAGGTTCCTATTATTAGGAGCATCGTCTACAAGAAGTATCTTTAGAGGAGTATGAAGATCATAGGGTTTTAAGACGGACAAGGCCGGAACCACGTCGACTGGGTTGGTTGAATTCTCTTTAAGACTTAAGGTAAAGAAAAAGGTTGACCCTTGGCCCGTGCTCTCGAGCCAAATTTCTCCACCCATGAGCTGGACGAGTCTCTTCGAGATCGTGAGCCCAAGGCCTGTTCCTGCATACTTCTTACTAAGCGGAGATTCCGCCTGAGTAAAGGCCTTGAAAATTGTATCGTGGAGTTTTTCCGGGATCCCGATCCCAGTATCTCGTATAGTGAAAAGATAGTTCCCTTTCCGTGCCGTATTGTTTTTTCCCAGGCTGAGATGAACATCGCCTCTTTCAATAAATTTAAAAGCATTACCCAAGATGTTTATCAGAATCTGTCCAATCTTCATATGGTCGGCTAGAACTTTCGTGGTTAAGTCATCTTCAATGGTTGAAGAAAAGAGAATATTTTTCTTCTGCCCATGGAGCATGTAAAGCTTCGCCGTAGACTCAAAGACATCTCGTAAATCAATCTCATTTTCTTTGAGAGAGACCTCGTCTGACTCGATCTTTGAGATGTCGAGAATATCATTCACGATGTTCAGGAGAACCTCGGATGAACTTTGGAGAAAACTTGTATAGTTTTTTTGTTCTTCGTCTTGTGAGGTTTCACTCAGCAGGCACGCAAATCCTATAATCGAATTTAGTGGTGTGCGAATTTCGTGGCTCATGTTGGCCAGAAACCTTGACTTCGCATTGGAAGCATTTTTTGCATTCATGATGGCAAGGATGAGATTCTCTTCGGTTTTCTTTTCTTCAGTGATATCGATATTTACGCCTATGTAACCCAGAACTTTACCCTCTTCATTCTTGAGAAGTCTTGCCCTTGAAATGACGGTTGAAATTTTGCCGGTCTCCGAATGTTGAAATCGAATTTCTTGCTCGAACATTTTGTCTAAGGTGGCCGCCTTGATCCACGCTTTAAACACGGTATCTTTATCCTCTGAATGAATGGCACGAGTCCATCCATTACCCATGGCCTCGCTAAATGTGAGACCAGTAATTTTTAACCAATAAGGATTTACGTAAGTTGTCGAGCCAGAGGCATCAGTGAGAAAGATACCAACGGGCGCAAAGTCTGATAGAGTTTGAAACTTTGTAAAACTTTCTTCAAGAAGCAGATTCTCTTGCTCCAATCTTTTTTCGGAGATCTTGGTCTCCTGATGAAGCTTCTTCATTTCCCAAAGTTCAATTCTATGAGCAATTAATTGTGCTTGGATTTCAATAAATCGGATATCTTCCTCGTCCCAGCCATTTTTTCTCACCTTTCTCGATGAAAAGCTGAGTGTTCCATACATTTTATGATTGAAATAAATAGGCGTCCCTATGAAAGATTCAATTCCCATTTTGGTGTGGACTGGATGGTAACAGAGCAAGTCATGCTTACCAATTTCGCTATAGTGAACGGTGGCCTGTTTTTCGACGGCTCCCATGCAAAACGTTTCTTTCAAAGGGAGACTGAGATTTTGAAGTTCATCAGCAAAAACTCCTACAGCTTGCTGAACTGTAAAAGTCTCGTCTTGTATCCTCCCAAAAATACCCAGCTCCATGTCTAAGACCGAACAACCTTTGGCCAAATAATCTTGGAAAAGCTTAATGGGATCATCTGATTGTAATGAATTTAATATTTGGATTTCTTCCATGAACTTCGTGTACTTCTTCAGCTTATACACTTTATGTTTAAGTTCAATCAGACAGACAACTTGATTGGCCAAGGCCTTTAACATTAATTTCTGCGAATCTGTTAATTTTCGGGCTTTGTGATCTATCACACAAAGGGTTCCCAGCTTTTGACCGTTCGATGTGGTCAGAGGAGCTCCAGCATAAAAAATGATATTCGTATGACCCGTGACAAGTGGATTATCTTCAAACCTAACGTCGTCACGTGCATCTGGAATTTCCATCACCTCATCATGCAAAATAGTGTGGGAGCAAAAGGAAATTTCTCGAGGAGTTTCTTCAACAGTTAACCCAACTTTCGCTTTGAACCACTGACGTGTTTCATCAACTAAAGAAATGAGAGCGATAGGCGCCTCACAAAAAATTGAAATCGCTTTTACGATCTCATCAAAGTCAGCATCGGCCTCAGTATCTAATACCTGAAGGTCAATTAAAGCCTGAATGCGAGCAACTTCGTCGTCGACCAGCTTGGCTGTTTTCATGTTGTATCCTTACCTACGTCTCTTCGGTAGAATGAGCTTATAATCTTAATCCGAACCCTAGTAAAATCAAATATTTGCAATTGAACCAAACTTTTTCACAACTTCTTCACATCTCAAAATAAATGATGCCTAAGTATTGAAATAAATGGCCCTCAACCGATAAAGTCTATGAATGAACTTACAAAGCACAAAAATTCTCGTGATCGATGACGATCCTAAGTTTAGGATTCTCACTAATAAAATTCTGACCTCTCAAGGAGCAGTCGTTAAGGAGTGCGAGGATTTAAATAGTGCCTTTGATTATCTCAAAAACAACATCCCGGATCTCATCCTGCTCGATTTACAATTGTCGAATGACGTCCATGGTTCAGAATTTTTAAAGATTAGAAATACAGTAGCGAAGCTAGCAAGGATCCCAGTCATTATTTGTTCATCGGATAATCGCCGTGAAATGGTCACAAATGTGATCGATCTGGGGGTCAATGATTACATCATAAAGCCTTATCGTCCGGATTGGTTAATTAAGAAAATTTATCGCTGCTTGAAAGAACAAGATGCGGTCGCATTTACTTTTACAGAACCCATGTTGCAGCAAAAAATTACAGTCTCCTGCGAAGCAGACCTCATTGCCCTTGGGGAAGCGAGCTGTATCATCCGCTCTCCGATCAGCTTTTCCAGGCTCTCTGAAACAAAGATAACCCTTGAGGGTATTTCTGAGTACATGAAAAAAAACGATGTCAAAATTGACTTCAATCCCCAAAAAATATGTCGAAGTAATTTCTCTTCTAGGCCTTCAGCAAAAGGCCAATACGATACGCTTTTGACACTCTTGGGTGTGAGTGAGAAAGAGGCCCATGAGATTAGAAAACTCAAAAGTGGTTGGGCGGATAAGAAATGAAAAAATTCAACATCCTTTCTGTCGATGACGATCCAAATTTCAACAAACTACTTCAGCACAAGCTTAATCAAGGGATGTTTAATCTCATCACCACTGCGACGACAAAAGATTTTTTCAGTCATCTTTCGGAAAATGTTTGGGACGCATGTCTCGTTGATGTGAATTTAAAAGAGGGCCATGAAGCTGGCTTTACTTTGGTAAAGTACATACGAGAACATTTAAAAAATCCAATTCCTATCCTTATCATTTCACACGACGATGACCATGTGAAAATCGCTCATGCTCTTGAGTGTGGCGCAACTGACTATCTCACCAAGCCCTTTGACTTTGATATGTTCACCACAAAGATTACCTATCTACTTGAGGAAAATCAGGATTTAGCGGGGCAACTGAAAGCAAGGCCCGTGCCCTCTCTTTATAGAAGTTGCAGGACTTCCGCTGATTTTACTCCGCAGTCTATCAACGAGGAAGGCATCACTCTTATCGGCCCATGCTGCGTGAGCAAAGGAGTGATGGTTGAAGTTGGGGGACCTTTAATCGCAGAGATCCTTGAAAGCGATATTGTTCGACTCATGGTCACGAGAAACTCGAAACTCGATGCGGAAACATATTCTATTTTTCTAGAATTCGGCGAGGAAGATCTAAAACTCGTCGAAAATGCAAGGAAATGGATTCTTAAAAAGTCGGGGGTCTAGAGATGAAATTTCTACTCGTGGACGATGACATTAACATCTTTAACTTGCTCAAGACTTATGCCAGGCCTGATGAAGAGCTCTTCTATCACCCTACCATCGGTGGAGTGAAGTCGATCATCGAAAAAGAAGATATCCGGCTCCTCCTGCTAGATATAAATCTTGGTGATGAAAATGGACTTCGCTTTTTTAGTGAAAACAAGAACTACTTTAAGGAAAAATCCATCTTCGTTTTTTTTATCAGCCAGAACCAGGACATAAAATCCAAGCTTGAGGCCTTCGAATTCGGCGCTCAGGATTACATTATAAAACCCTTCGAACCTCTCGAGGTCATGGCGCGAGTTCGTTCTCGTCTGGCCTCTGAAAAAGTAGAAACTCTATTTAAGAAGGGTGATCTTGTGATTGATGTGAATGCTAACTCGGCTTCAATTCAAAATGAAGAAGGTAAAATCAAACTAGAGCTCTCCGCCACAGAGTTTAAGCTCCTCTGTTTTCTTGCTCGCCGAGAGGACCAGGTTTTTAACCGCCAGCAGTTACTAGATCAAGTCTGGTCGAGTGATAAGGACGTTAGTGATAGGACAGTTGACCAGCATATCAGTAAACTTCGAAAGAAAATGAAGTCTAAGATCTACGGAATTAAAACGTCGTTTAGCCTTGGATATTCGTTCACTAAGCTCTAAATTTTTAGCCTAACCTTATGAATTAAAAATCATGTGGGCGAATGGTCACATCTGTCAGATTCCGAAATCATAACTCAAGAGTAAAATGGTATTTAGCAAGTACACTTTCTTTTTGAGAGGCGATTTATGAAAAGACCATCTTCAGAAGTTTTATCACTCATGCATAATAACTCCTTATTAGAAAAAGAGGCCTGGAGTCGCAAGGATCTTTTTGACCAAGGGTATAAGAAAATTGCAGTCATTGACGATTGCCCAAAAACGACCTCACTCATTCGCACTTATCTTAGAGAAATGACGATGAGTGAAATCCTGACTTTCAACGACGAATTCGATGCACTTCGTTCAATCGCGTCTGAAAGACCCGATTTGATCCTACTTGATATTCAGCTCCAATTTATCGACGGCAGAAAACTTAGTCATATTCTAAAAGAGATTAATTGTGATCAAACTCCCATCATTTTTATGTCCCTTGATCATCGACTGCTACGAAACTCACAATACTCCCTTCAAAAACCACTCAAAAAAGACGGTCTTCAAAAATATTTAGAGCAAGTTTTAAGCGAGACAAGGTATCATGGTCGAACTAGTACGAAAGCCAGCTAGAGAGGAGTTTTTTTGAATTTTAAACCTATTTTAGTAGATCCCGATTTAAATGACATCATCGATGGTTTTGTTCAGAATACAATCGAGGATTATAAAACACTCAGAAACCATATTGAGAAGAGAGATTATAATCAGGTGAGAAAGCTCTGCCACCGCATCTTAGGAACTGCGATCTCGTACGGATTCAATGATCTCGATACTATCGTAAAACTCATTCAAAAAGCCGCGGTAGAAGAGATAGCTCCTGATCTAGATCAACATCTCGCCATTCTGACTTCGCACATCGATTTTATTAAAGAGCAATTCTTGTTAAACGGTTAAGGATCTATTTTAGAATTCTAAGAACATCGTCGGCAAAAGTAGTTGGTTTAATCGGTTTAAGAATTGACCCTGTCGCACCTAAATTTTTTGCCTTATCCATACGTTCCTGGTCATCGTGAGCACTCATGATAATGGTCGGGATTTTTTTTATAGCAGTCATTTCCATTTTTTGCTTAAGAAAATCGAAACCGTCTTCTGTCGGCATTTCGAGATCGAGAAGAATCAGATCTGGAGATTCAGTCTGTGCGAGTGCTAGTCCGGCCTGGACTTCATCTGATTCCAATACTTGGTGGCCTGCAGCTGCGAGGACCTTCTTTGCGATCACCCTGACGACCATTGAGTCATCCACAATTAAAATTTTCATATCACTGACTTTTTGTTCAAAATATAGGTCTCGAGTTCACTTTTAAAAAAATGATATTTTTCCCGCAGTTGTTTTGCGGCTTCAAATAAATTTATATTCTCTGCATCTTGCTCGAGCCTTGCGCAGGCTTCTGACATCGATGTCGCTCCTAAATTTGCCGAACTTGATTTTAATAGGTGCGCGACTTTCTTCGCTTCAGAAAAGTCCTTAGCTTCGGCATACTGAAATAGCTTGGAGATATAAGATTCGGATTCTTTGACGAAGGTCACAAAAAGATCTCTTAAGAAGTCTGGGCCATAAGATTCAAGCTCCTTGATGGATTCCCAATTTGTCGACTCTACGGATGCGGTTTCAATGGGAATAGAGCTCTTGATAGAAGTTGGTAAAAGAAAATGTTCGATGAATTGATTGAGTTTATGAATATTGATTGGTTTTGTGAGGTAATCATTCATTCCATGGTCTAAGCACTTTTCTTTGTCGCCCGCGAACGCGTTAGCCGTTAAGGCGACGATCGGAATTTGTGAAAAGGTAGTATCAACGTCAGACCGAATTTTTCTCGAAGTCTCATATCCATCAAGCTCTGGCATCTGGCAGTCCATCAAGACTAGATCGTAATCAATTCGATGGAGAGCATCTAGCACTTCGATTCCATTGGCTACGGCATCCGCTTTGACCCCTATCTTTTCGAGCTGCTTGAGAATAACTTTCTGATTAATTAAATTATCTTCGGCGACGAGTATTCGCTTACCAGAATAATCCTTTGATTGGATCTGAACTAAGGGGGTAAACACTTTCTCATCTGAGAGCTCGCGACCAAGTTGAAAATCTAACTCGAACCAGAATGTTGAACCCTCACCTAGCTTACTGACAACCCCTATCTCGCCCCCCATGAGTTCAACTAACTTTTTTGAGATAGACAGACCTAATCCCGTTC
>JBBQGK010000128.1:0-8258 GCA_038322885.1 Bacteriovoracales bacterium
GTATTATACAAATTTCTCCCATCAAAGATCACAGCTTCTTTCAGTCTCGCTTTCATCTCCTCAAAATCCGGAGCACGATACTGTTTCCACTCAGTCATCACGATCACGCCGTCAGCGCCATTGAGAGCATCATACTTATTCTCAAACTGATCCACAGGAACCCCGAGCTTATTCATGTACTGCTCAAAGTGATCGGCCGCTGCAGGATCGTGAATGCGAACGCGTGCCCCAGCTTCGTGGAGAGCAAGTGCTGTATCAATCGCAGGAGTTTCACGGATATCATCAGTATTAGCTTTAAAGGCCGTTCCCCAGAGTACAAAGATTTTGCCCTTCAGATCGTTATTAAAATGCTTCTTCACTTTGGTCACGATGTATTTCTTTTGCTCTTTATTTACTTCTTCAACGGCTTCAACAATTTTAAAGCGAACTCCGTGTTCACGAGCGGTATAAACAAGGGCCTTCACGTCTTTTGGGAAACAAGATCCGCCGTATCCAGGACCTGGGTACAAGAACTGGGCCCCAATTCGTGAATCCGTCGAAATGCCATGGCGAACTTCTTCAACGTCAGCACCCACAATGTCACACAGGCGAGCGACTTCATTCATGAAAGAAATTTTTGTCGCAAGGAAACAGTTTGCTGCATATTTTGTCATCTCGGCCGAGATATTGCTCATGCGGATCGTGCGCTTAGCCTGACGATTAAATGGCTCGTAGAGTTCTTCAATTTTATCTCCAGATTCTTTCTCCATCGAACCAATTACAATTCTTTCTGGCTTCATAAAATCTTCGACTGCTGAGCCTTCTTTTAAAAACTCTGGGTTATTCACAACGTAGAATTTCTTCGTCGTTTTACCTTTGATGTATTCGCGAACCTTGTTTCCAGTTCCAACGGGTACAGTAGATTTCACAACGACGATCGCACCCTCAGCAAGAAATGGAATAATTGAATCACAAGCACCAAAAACAAATTTTAAATCGGCCTGGCCGTCATCAGACGCCGGAGTACCTACAGCGAGAAAAACAGCATCAGCGGTGCGAACACTTTCATAGTCGTTTGAAAAAGTAAGTCTCTTCTCTCCAAAATTTCCCTGCATCAAGGGCTCAAGGCCTGGTTCGAAAATTGGACACTCACCTTTTTTCATGCGCTCAACTTTGGCGGCATCGATGTCAATGCAAGTTACATGGTGGCCCATTTCTGCGAAACAAGTTCCCGTGACAAGACCAACATATCCAGTACCAATAATGCTAAGCTTCATTGTAGACCTCTTGAGAGTGAAAAGTAGGTCTATTCTGCTTCAGATTTTAAGAGGTGTCACTTGCAAATGAATGTGGTGAAATGCGCGAATGAAATTGAAACACTTTTACCTCGTTTTCCCTCTCATTTTAAGCTGTTCACACCAGGCGAAAACCTGTCTAACTGAGACAGAGATTGAGACGGTGATTGGAAAATTGAAACCGGCCTACGAGAATATGATCGCAAAAGATGCGGCACCCATGAACATGGAACGAACGTGTCACAAGGCGAAGTTTTCAATCGATAAATACATCATCATGGTTTACTCAGACGCAAAAAACGGCGGCGCTCATGGGCGGCTGGTGAAAGACAATGGTCTGCGCACAGAAGCTGAGGCGAAAGAATGTTTGGATACTGCGATCACAAGTCTTTCTCGCACGAACATTCCTGGATTCACTGAACTTCTTCGTCTTCATAAAAATCAGAATCCAGAACAATGGGCAGATCCAGATATTGGTCCGATGAATTGGGTTCACTGCCGGGCCATTGGTGATGAATACTGGGAATCGATTCGCACTCTCGCTCATGAACTCAATCATGAATCAGTGGGGCCTAGTTGTGTTTATGTGATGGAGACACAAAAGACTCTGTGTTTAAAAATCCCAGAAGATCTTCCAACCATTTCGATTGGGAAAGTTGATCTTTCATTTATCACTCATCCGGCCGCAAAAGATTTTTTTCAAAAACTACAGACGACCTACTTTGAGGCCCTCAATCAACCATTCAACACTCTCCTTGATGAGCTTAATGCCTACACCGTTACAAATATGACCTGGCGAGGAGAACTTGAATTTATCGGCAAAGACATTGTGATTGATAAAGAAGGCCACCGTGCTGGATTTCCACTTCCCTATTTTTTGCTCACTAGTGCAAACTATCTCGTTCAGTTAAAAGATCAGAATCCTCGCCTCTATCGGTTGACCTTTCGGCAGACGGAGAATGGAAAAATAACATCTATGCTTTTAAAACGGGCAGAAGCCGAATGGTTGAAGACAATTGAGGCCCTGAAGAAAAATGGTAGTGAAGTGAAGGACTTTGAGAAGGCCTTGTTTGAGAAATACAAGGCTTTACGACGGGAGATTAAGTTTTAGATACCCTTAAGTTGTTTCACTCCGGGTTTACAGGCAAAATTACCTGAGGTACCAATTCACCATGAAATCAAAACTCTTCCTCTTCTTATTCATACTCTTCACTCTCCCCGCCTTAGCTCAATACCAATTCAAGTGGAGCGGCTCCTTCACAGTTCCAGCTCTTGATACCATTAATAACCGCTTTCCTACTCCGGTTGCTTTTACAATCGAGTGGAACGAGCTCAACCATTTCATGATAGGGATCTATAAAGACAATTACATCGATGCGCCTATCAACATTTCAGGTAAATCGAATCTCGATGGTAGAAATGTTTCTGTTCAACATCCGACCTTGGGGACAATGAACCTCACGAGCTCAACCTCCACTGCTTCAAATGGAAAGGTTTCGGTGAGCATTTCAACACAAACAAACATTTTTAATATTCTTGCGAACATGGCTTCACTCTCCAATTCAAGTTTCTGCTCCACCGGTTTTGGATTTTTGAGTGGTTATTGCGGTACTTACGCAGGATCAAACTTTGAAATGGAAGATGGAAATAATCTTTGTAACCTGGTGACCTTCCAGCCCCTATTGATTGAGATTTTACCGAATACAGATGTGAATGTTGTTACAAACGGTAACAGACAAAAAATCGGATCCATTCCTCTCGATCCTTTGAGTGGTACAATGAGCATCTCAACTCATCACTGTGGCGCTATTCCTGATACTGTTTTGGATCCCGCTCACTGTCAGACCGAAACTCTCCAAGGTGAATTCTCTCAGGTCTCTGATCAACACGTCTTTAATGGATCTTTCAAAATCGTCGACGAAAACAATGGATCGACCTGTATTTACAACCTCTCACTCAATCAGAAAGTGCTTTAATTTCATAACCCTAGCTATCTTTTTCGCACCGCATGAAATCTTTACCCTAACCCCTCCGCAAACTCATCCTTATGCTATATTGGCGCCGCCCATACGACCAAAGAGGACTTATGAAAATTCGCATTTTATCGCTCTCGATTTTTATGCTGACTTCCTTCGGAATTCTTACGAAGGCCTTTGCCGAAGAGATGCCGTGGCCTCAGGAGTGGGCCCTTACAATCTCAGCCCAGCGTTCAGGACCGGCCGGTAAACAGTTAAAGTTTCTCCCGGGATATACCACCAAAGCAACGATCACTAATCCCTTCAGAGAAATCAATGCTCTTATTGCAAAGATGACTGGAAAAATAAATCCGGTGATCTCTCCAGAATACATGAACTACTACATGGGTTACGAAGTCATAGGTAACACGATTTACGGCCCAGATATGGCGAGCTTGCCCATGGATGATGAAATCAAATCTATTATGCAAAAATCTGATGCTGGAACATTAACCAAAGAAGATTTCAAATCACGTCGCTGGATTCATTTGGTAAACGCTCTCGATCTCAAAGAGAAAAACTGTCTCGCGATCAGTGTGATCGCTGGAAAAGTTGGTGGTTGCGGAGATATTTGGCAGGATGGTCTCACTGATGAAGAAGTTGTTTGTCACAATGGATATAACTATCTTAAGTGTCATGTTGATTGCATGAACACGATTTACAATCGCCAAGCCGAAGTTCAACCTGGCTTTTGTCCGGAGAAGAAATAATGAAAAATTTAACTCTTATTGCCCTCGGACTTGTTACCTTTCAATCGGCCTTCGCAGCTCCCGTTATTACGAGCTGGACCAACCCTGACTGTGCCACTGGACAGTGCGAGGTAAAGGGACTCAAGCTTTTTGTGGATAAACTTGTTGATCGCACTTTCACTGGGAACATGGTGTCTGTTGAAATGGAAACTTCGAACCGCGATCTCTTAACGAAGTACGGTATTGTTCAGTACATTAAAGGTTGTCAGTACTCACTCAATAGCAAGGGCGACGTTAAAATGTCGTACCGCTCACTTTTGGGAAAAAACGGAGTGCCTTTCTTACATAAAGATTGGGAAGTCGATTCGGCAGATGATAGCGACCCGGTTTTCTGGTCCAATGCGGCCGCAGGTTATGACGATCTTCGCGGCTTCGAGATTCCGCGGAATTCTTCATACGCATACGCAAATCCGGCGATCACCGAGAACTATGGACCTTGGGGTGGGAAGCCGTCGAACTTAAAAGAAAGTAAAATCTTTGTTTCAGACCAACCGTCTCCCGCTACTTGGAAGTTGAACGCTGATCTCTCACAAGTTGTGACCGTTACAAGTCTTCAGTTCAAGACTTGTATCTACGACATGAGCAAAGTTCCGAGCGAAATTGCTGATGCAAAAATCAATTTTCCGGATCCCGTTAAGTGCTTAGAATGGAGTTCGAACTTCAGCTATGATTTTGCTAAACGCAAATTCGTAGAACAAAAAGAAATCAGCTCGGTTTGCCGCTAAAACTAGACGAGTCTCACAACGTCAGGATACTCTTGGAAGATGAACCGAGTCACAAATCTCGCACTCTTTTTCCTTGCCGCTGGTATCCTGACCTCCGTCAGTATACTTTCTGCTTTTCAAGTGTTGTTTGCCATTCCACTCTTTTATTATACCTACCTCGCCGTTAAAAATAATGACACTCGTTTACCGAAGAGTTCTTACTGGTTGCTCGCTTTTGCAGCAATTGCCCTCATTAGTCTGGCTCTAAATTTTGACATCCTTCCGAAGCCTTCCAAGAATTTTGGCCGCATTAAATATTTACTTTACGGAGTCTGTGGAATTTTTGTGATGCGGGCGTGGCTTAAAGATGCGACGGATAAGACCAAAAAAATTCTTTGTAATACTTTTTTTCTCACCATCGTCATCGCTGCTACTTATGCTTGTTATCAGCTGACTTTTTCGATCGATAAACGCGCTCAGGGTTTAACCGAAACGATGAGGTACGGTTATGGTTCTTCCATGATTCTCGCTACTCTGTTCAGTGCCCTTTTGCAGAGGGAGAAAATCAAGGGTTGGTTTGATGCTCGGTTTGGAGTCATCGCTTTTATTTTTGGTTTTGTAGGAATGTATGCGACCTATACGCGTGGAGGGCTTCTCGGATTTCTTTGCGCTCTTCCCGTGGCTCTCTATTTTTATCGGCCTAAGTATGGACTTGCAGTAGGAGCAGTCGCAGCGATTATTGTTAGTGCGCTTGGTGGATTCTATTTTTTTGGAAATATCAAATCAGACCTGGAAGGGTCTCGCTGGTTAATTAATAAGAACAATACTTCGGATCAAAAACGCAAAGCTCAGTGGAAAGCAGCTGTGATTGCGATTCAAGAAAAGCCGATCTTAGGATACGGTTTTTCAAATTTTCATTCTCAGGTGAATCGAATCAAAATCGAGAATAATTTGGAAGTTCCCGAGTACAACGATGCCCACGCGCATAACGTCTTCCTCGAAATTGCTGCTGGAACTGGCATCGTTGGCCTCTTCGCTTTTTTAGGTTGGATCGTCGCCTGGGCGTATGAATGCTTTATGGAAAAGCACCTTGTACGTGCCCTAGTCATTCCTTTCGGAGTTGCCTGGGTCATATCAAGTCAGTTCGAGGTTACTCTCGACGCCAATAATGCCTCGATGATATTTTTTCTGTACGCTTTGAGCTTGGCCAAACTTCCCAAAAAAGTATAAATTTAAGTCATGTCAAATCGCGCGAAGACCTTCCTTCTTTTAATCGTAGATCTCTTGGTTATGATCGTGGCGCTCACGATTGTGGTCTATGCACGTAAGGCCGGACATCCAACTGAGAGATACCTAATTCGGCATTATAACCTCTTTGCTTTTCTTTTTCCTTTTTGGATTTTGATGTATTTTGTGGAAGGGCTTTACACTCTCCGCACTTATAACCCGGCCAACCTCTCGATCTCGCTTCTGCGCGGGACCTTGGGTGGAGTTTTCATATCTTTTCTCGTTGTTTATCTAACAACCTTGGGAGATCTGACGCCTAAAACAAATCTCATCTTGGTTGCGATTTTATCTCTCCCGTTGCTATATCTCTGGCGCGCATATTTTTTTAGTTTTTTTGCCAGTGATTCACGCTTGCGCGAAACACTTTTGATCGGTTCTGACGACACTCTCCAGATGGTTCAGGCAGAGATCAAACGTAAACCCCACTTAGGTTATAAGATCGCAGGAAGTTTTTCAGAAAACGAAACAAAAAGTTTTTCTATTCCATCAAATATTGAACTCGTGGCCATTGAGCGCAGGATGATTCGCGATCAGGAGCTCTATCATAAAGTGTTCTCGCTCTTGGGTGCTGTCGACATAATCGATCTCGCGAATTTTGCTGAACAGATATCGGGGAAAATCCCCCTGAACGCGATCGATGAATCTTGGTTTATTGAATACTGTGGTCATCAAGAATCTCGAAGCTACGATCTCATAAAGACTCTCATTGATCGAACGATCGCAATTCTTCTCATGATCCTTCTCATACCAATCGCAATTTTTCTTGTTCCTGTCCTTATGATTGTTCACGGTCGCCCCATCTTTTTCAAACAAACCCGAACTGGTCTGAACAATAAGCCTTTCACTTTGTATAAGCTTCGAAGCATGGTTGTAGATGCTGAGAAAAATGGTGCTCAATGGTCTAAACCCGGAGACGCTCGCATTACTCCGCTCGGTAAAATTTTACGTAAGACTCGTTTGGATGAATTGCCTCAGTTGATCAATATTCTTCGAGGAGAAATGAGCCTCGTTGGACCTCGACCGGAGAGGCCCGAGCTGATTGAGAAAAATCTAGCTCCTAACATTCCATTTTATAATTTGCGGCATCTCGTGAAGCCGGGTGTGACGGGTTGGGCTCAGGTGACGTTTCGTTATGGATTTTCACAGGAAGACTCGCGGGAAAAACTTCAATACGATCTTTATTACGTGAAGAATAAAAGTATTTGGTTAGATATTCTCACGATCATCAAGACGATTAAGACGGTGATTACGGGTGCTGGGCAATAATTATAAAATTTCCACTTTGTCTTTTTCCACATTACTTCTGTAGCTAGAAGCAAGTTCCTTATCACTCACAAGATCAATTTTATAGGGGAAGGAAGATTCTTCAAAAGAAGTAAGTAATTGATAAATTTCTGCACTTGGTATTGCGGGAGATGATTCTTTGAACAATAAATCTATATCTGAGAACTTTTTATATTTTCCAGTCGCACGTGATCCAAAAATAAATACTTTTGCCCCTTTCATTTGAAGCGGTCGAATCAGCTTTTCAATTAAATATGAAAAATCTTTTTCAGATAGTCCGAATTTCATTTTAATTTTTCGAGGTTCTTAAGAAGCTTGTCGAGTTCGGGTATAAACTTCTGTATTTCCGCATAAACTTCTTTCGCGATATCTTCGTCATATGAATGGGAAGTTTTATTACGCGCTAAAAGAAAATCAAACCAAACTTCAGGATTATCGATGAGACCATTTTGTGCCATGTCGCGAATCGCTGGATTTGGTGCTTTGGTTTGAAGACCAAGTAATTTCATAGATACTTTCCAGGCCAGTTCGATACAAAACTCAAATCGCTGAATGCACGAGTCTCTTAGCGCCTTATGTAATTCTATGTTGGTAGAATTTTCAGACATGGCCTGCTTTAAAAGACTTTTAGCAGTTTTTAGAGATTCAGAAGCCTTCATAAGTTCATTAACGGTGGTACTCATGCCTTCCTCACTCTATTCATTTATTGGGTAATTATACCCTCTAAAAATAACTATATGCAAGATTTTGCCCGTCATTTGCTTAAAGGTAATGCTTACTAACCCCATACCAAGCATACCGCAAAAACGAAAACGCCGATTTCAAAATCCCAACATGAAAGTACTTCCTGTACATCGACCACTGACGATACGCCATGTGAAACTTATTTTTTGTAATAGAATGGGCCGAGTCCCGCCGGTAGCGTCCAAGATTTTCCTGCAGGCC
>JBBQGK010000129.1:0-8251 GCA_038322885.1 Bacteriovoracales bacterium
CAGGGCCGCCCCACCGGTACCGATACCGACGTAGCCGTTCCCTCCAAAGCTCATCATTTCAGTTGTAGCGGTTCCTCCGAGCGGACCTCCATATAATGAGAGTCTCTCCGTCGCAGCATTCACTGAATTAACTTGAAACCAGAACCGTTTAGTGTTGTCGCTTACGTTAAATTCAAGCTTAGGCAATTCACTTCCATTATTGCCGATAGTTATACCTGTTTGATTTCCTGCCGCTAACATTGAAGCTTTAATATTGCCGATGACTTCTAATTTTTGAAGTGGGGTAGTCGTACCCATTCCGATGGTACCAGTAGCCGATATTCTCATATATTCGAGTAAATTTGTTCCAAATATTAGAGGAGTATTCTCATTATTTCTAATCATCGCAAAGGCATTCGATCCTTCAGTAAAGACACTCAATCCATCATTCTGAGTTTGTCCGGATGCACTGTTTGTGAGATGAAGAACCGAGTGACTTGCGACCCCATCAACATGTAAATTTCTGACGGGAGTCGCCGTTCCAATACCAACGTTCCCACCCACAAAATAAATATCTGCTCCGTTACCCGCAAGCTGCCAGTAAGAATCAGAGTTATTTACGTAAGCATAACAACTCACGATGGTTGGACCGCCGGTGTAAACGACCTTCATCGACCTTACCAAGTCCATCTGCAGTGCAGATTTATTTCGGGTAAATGTAATTTGCAACATCGTCTCGTTGGCCGCCAAATTGGCCACGGTGTTGTTTAACCTATAAGATTTAATTTGGATGTTACCTGGCAAATTCGTATTCACTGGAAAAACAGGGGCTCCGCTTTTTCTTATGAGAGTAGCAGTCCCTCCGTTAATATTCTGTCCAGTCAGGGACGCCGTACAGTTCGTGATGTCACTCAGAACTCCCCGGATCTGGGCAAGTGTCGTTGCGACTTCATAGTTTGATTCAACAGTTTTTTGTGCTTTATCCTGGTTTTTAAAGAGGGTCATTCCGGCGATTGCGAGTCCTCCGAGGAGTCCCGCTGCCACCATGACTTCGACCATCGTCATACCAGATTGATTTCGCATCCACCGCTTCATACAAACATCCTTATATATTGATAAAGGTATTTTAACCCCTATCAGCACTCCATGCTGAAACCATTGAATTCCGTTACTAGCGAAGAAGTTATCAACATGATAACTGCCAATAATGTGTGGAAATGTGGTTACAGGTTAAATTTTGGCATGAAGGAAAAGGGCATGACAATTAAATTAAAAGCGACTTAAGGCAAAAAGACTGAATCGTAACTGCCATTGATGACATCAGTGATCTTTGTTCCCTTATCTTTGACTTCCATCAGACGGCGATAGGGAATAATATATTTCATACTGCCCAGGCTTGTTGGCTTGACTGAAGTTATCATTTTTAAAACTTTGGGAGTTTCAAACGGGTTATAAAACCCAAAAATAAGTCTCGCATTGCCGTAGACGGTGAAATCCGGAACGTTTTTTAAGGCATCGGTCATGAAAAGGGCGGCGGCGAATTTACTTATGTCTTCTTCTGTATAGGTCGTTTGGGGAGTTGGAGGTTCAGTAGGAGCTGGTGGTTGAGTTTCTCCAACCACCGTAGGGGCAAGAATCTTTTTTGCTTGATCTAGGTAACTCGCAAAATTAATAAAAATGAGGATATCGTCCTTCGTTCTAACAGCTCCCCATTCAGAAGAGATTTCCATTTTAAGGCTCTCGCACAAAAGAGTGAGATCACCCTGACACTTTGCTTCGTCTACATTTTTGGCGAATTCGGGCACAAAAGAAGCCAGAGTGGCCTCCTTATTTTCTTTGATGACCGGAGGTTTATTTTTTCCAATCACCCGCCCTTCTTCGTCCAATCGAACCTCTTCAGGCAAAGCTTTAACTTCAACGATTTTTTTTTCGAATGGATTATTGAAATATAAACCTACGAGCAAAATAGCAAGCGCCCCGAAGTGAGCACTTGTGAATTTGAATTTCTTTTTTTTCTTGGCCTTAGTTTTGGCGGCCTTGGGATCAGCAATGGCTGCCTTCTTGATTTCCGTTCTTCTCTTGACCAAAGTTTCAGTCTTCGCCGCTTTTAAATCTTTCAGCGATATCGCCCGCGTCGCCTCATCCCTTATGGGATGCGCTTTTTCTGCGTAGGCCTTTGGAATTGGAATTTCAATTTTTTCGAGTTCCTTGACCAATCCTTCTTCATCACTGACCAGAGAAATCAAAATATCTGTTCCTAATCTCACCGGAAAAAAAGAATTGAACTCCACTCTCCTACCAGGGATTAATCGTTCTTCGTTGAGATAACTTCCGTTGGTACTCCCCTTATCCATGACAAAGTAGGCATCACCTTCCTTGAGGATGGTGAGATGCTGGCGGCTGACATCAATGTGAGAAAGGATAATGTCACATTCAAGATCTGAACCCACCACCATACGGGGCTTATTCAAATCATAAAAGACTGGATTTTCATCGGGGGCGAGAACTTCAATACGCATTAACGATATCTTAGCAAAAAATTGGAAAGAGGGATGACTATTTTCATTCCGACTGTTTCAGTTCTAGGAAAAATTACTGGTCTAAGGCCATTTTTTATAGAATAATGGTCTTAATGTATAAAAGATTAATATCCCCTCCTGTGAAACAAAGTTTTTTTCTCTTTGGCCCTAGGGGGACTGGAAAATCAAGCTGGGTTAAGCTCCAATATCCTGAAGCGACGTACATCGATTTGCTCGATGATGAAACTTACCGCAGATTGCTGGCGCGGCCGGAATGCCTCTCAGAATTTTTCAAACCCAACTCTAAGCTCGTCATTATCGATGAAGTCCAAAAGGTTCCTGCCGTCTTAAACGAGGTTCACAGGCTCATCGAAAAGAAAAAAATTCAATTCATCTTAACCGGATCCAGTGCCAGAAGCTTAAAAAAACACGGGGTCAATCTTCTTGCTGGCAGAGCACTCACACACTCTGTTTTTCCCTTAACAGCAAGGGAGATGGGTGATGATTTTAAACTTGACCGGGCCCTTCAGTTCGGACTTTTGCCAATGTCAGTGAGTTCCGAAAATCCTAAAAAATTTCTTGAGGCCTATGTGAAAACATACCTCAAAGAAGAAGTCGAACAAGAAGGGCTCACCCGGCAGCTCGGCTCCTTTGCCCGGTTCTTAGAAGTGGCCAGTTTTTCTCAGGCCCAATCACTTTCAGTTTCTCAGATCGCCTCAGACGCTCAGGTTGGACGGAAGGTTGTGGAGGACTATTTCTCCATTCTCCGTGACCTCCTTCTATCGTACGAATTGCCCGTTTTCACAAAACGAGCAAAGCGGGAAATGATGACGAAGAGGAAGTTTTTTTTCTTCGACGTGGGCCTCTACCGAACCCTCAGGCCCAAGGGCCCCTTGGACAGCCAGTCGGAACTCACTGGAGCGGCATTCGAGACCCTTTGCTTTCAAGAACTCTTCGCCTTAAACCAATACCTCGACCTAGGATACGAATTCTTTCACTGGCGGACTCGCAAGCACGAAGAAGTCGACCTCATCCTTTATGGTGAGCAGGGCCTCCTCGCCTTTGAGTTTAAATCCAGTTCACGTTTACGGGGAGAGGACTATAAATCCTTACAGCTGTTTGCCGAAGATTATCCGGAATCTCGACGGTTCATCATTTACGGGGGAAAAGATCGCAAAACTCATCTTGGAATTGAGTTGATTCCCGTAGATGATTTTTTTGATGATACTGTTGCGCTCTTAGGGAGATAAGAAATCATGCTCAGTACCAGGGTTTCAAAGCAGTATTTTTAATTGAAACTGGGGATCTTTGGTGCCCGATTCAAGTCCCTCGATACCACCAATCCCCGAGAAGAAACATCGTGATCGCCGATCCCACGTGCCACATCGGATGCCCGTAGGGCACCCATTTGCTCAAGCAGAGCATGGGATTTGCGTCGAAGTGAAACATGAAAAAAGATATTCCATAGACCGTCATCGCCATCAAAAATTCTTTTTCTTTAAAAATCTTTGTTCCCCTCCGAACCGCCGCGATCCTCCAAGAAATAATGAACGCTCCGAAAATCAAAGTGACCCAAAGGTGTATCGGAATAAAGATCAAAGAAACTGCGATTCCTAAAAGCGATATCAGATTGGTCAAAATCGCTCGAGTCCAGCTCGATGGGCCCCGGTGGTAAGCAAAAAGAATCACCACAACGGATGCATCATCTAGAGCCAGTGAGTAGAGGTCAAACCTCGCGTGGGCCACGAGACTCGCGATTGTCATTAAGATGATGGCAGAGGTCCAGGCCTTCGGTACATTTGGATTTCTTTTCAGCACGAAATAAATGGCAATCGGATAAAGGAGTGATGTCCAAAAGGCCCAGGGCTGAAGAATAAGTCCCGTTGAAAAGGGTTCGCAGCTGCAATTTGGATAGCAAAGTGGATGCATTGGATTCATTGCTTAACTTTTAAAGATCTCATTAAGGCGAGCTACTCGTTTTTCATTTTCCTATTTTGCTAGGTTGACCTAGTAAAATCACTAGGTCAACCTAGCAAAAAGCTCACTTCTTAAAAACAACCACCGTCGCGCTCATCTTTTCTTTGCCCCAACGCGTGGCCTTTATGAACTGATCCTCTGGAACGGGAATGTGAGTTTTACTGATTAGCCCTTCGTGCTCTTCAGATTTGTCCTGATCGGGATCATGAATATAAACGAAGTGTTCATCGTAGGCTGAAACCACGACCCAGTGAGGGATTCGGTTGTGATCAAAATGATAGGTCGAAATAAGCACGATAGGAATTCCACCCGCTTTCAAAATCTTTTTTAGATCTGCGAGTGTCAGGCGCTTGCGATAAATCTTCACTTTTTTCTGTTGTAATTTTTTCTCAAAATCACTCTGAACCAAAGTGATGATCTTTTTTTTCTCCTGGCTTCTCACCGTATCAACAAACATCGCCTCTTCATGAGAAATATAAAGCTCAGGCCTAAATCCCCTCTCAAAAGCCGCCAAAGCTAGGCCCTGTGGCCCGCATCCGCCGTGGCCCGAGGTCATGAAAATGGTCGTGGCCTCACGCCAGATTTGGAGTTCCTCGGATAAACTCATCTCACAATTTTTTCGAAAGGCCTTCATCGCCATCATGAGGCAGGCAGGCCCACAGGTAAAATCGGTCTTCTGTTGATAGTAAGGAATCTTCAACCGTGGTTTGAGCTTAAAGAGCTTAATTTGTTTCTCAAAACAAAACGCAGACCTTCCGTCCTCGTAATACTGCTCTTTGACGGTGAACTTATGGTAGCCAAGTTTTTGGTAAAGAGCGATCGCTCCTCGATTATCAGATTTAACTTCGAGTCTCAGGAAGGCACAGTTTTTTTCTGCCGCTTTGGTTTCTAATTCTGCAATAAGTTTTGAGGCAAGCCCGCCGCCCTGAAATTCTTTAAGTGTGCAGATGGAATAAAGACGCGCAAGGCCCGTGCCGGAATTAATGAGCACGAGGCCATATCCGACTAACTGAGTTTTGTACTCCAGCACCAAAAAAAGGGAGTTAGCTTCCTTGATCATGTAGTGAAAATTTCTTCTGCCTAACTGATCGTAGTCAAAACAAAGATTCTCGAGTTGAACGAGGTTCGAAATGTCGCTTACTCGCGCGGGACGTAAACGAACAAGATCTTTTCTAAAAGAAGTTTTTTTCATAACATTCTGATATCCTACATAAGTTTCCTAACTCTGGATATTACCCCGTGGCAAAGATTATCGTTATTGTAGAAAAGCTTAAAGACTGGAACTCATACTACCCAGTTGAGCAGTTAATGACTCCTCAAGATTATCTTGTGAATTGGACTGGCCATAAGTCCACAGAACGCATCAAGGTGATTAACCTTTGCCGAAATTTTAAATATCTCAGTAACGGTTACTACTGTTCTCTCCTGGCCGAAGGACGCGGTCACTCCGTGATCCCGTCGATTAAAACGATCAACGAACTCTCCCACTCATTTTTTTATCACCTTCAGGCGAAAGATCTCGATGAGGCGATTCAAAGGGCCTTCAAAGGCCAGGCCCCGACCTCCGAAGACATCAGCATCACTATTTATTTTGGTGAGACCGATAAAGAAGTTTTAAAAGAAGTCGCTCGGCAAATCTTTGACGTCTTCCCTGCTCCCATTCTCCACGTAGAATTTCAATGGGACAAAGTCTGGCAAATTCACACCATCCGCACCGGAAGCATCAACACACTTTCAGAATCTGATGAAGACGTTTTTGCTTCCGCGGTTGATGAGTACGCGGATAAAATTTGGCGAAAGCCAAAGTCGCGCAAGAAAAAGTTCCGCTACGATATGGCGATCCTTCATAATCCCCTGGATCCCATGCCCCCCTCAGATAAAAAGGCCCTGGAAAACTTTGTGAAGGCCGGTAGGGACAATGACATCTTGGTTGAGCTGATTGAGAAAAAAGACTACACGCGGATCGCTGAGTTCGATGCTCTTTTTATCCGGGAAACAACCTCTCTCGAAAACCACACTTACCGGTTCGCCAAAAAAGCTGAGAGCGAAGGTCTCGTTGTGGTCGATGATTCCATGTCGATTCTTCGCTGTACCAATAAAATTTTCATGCAGAATATTCTCGACACGAATCATATCAACTCTCCCAAGACTCTTGTGATTGGCCGTGATTTTCCTGAACAGTTAAATGACGCCGTGGCGAGCATTGGTTTTCCCATGATCATCAAAGTTCCTGACGGCGCGTTTTCAAAGGGTGTGTTCAAGGTTCAAGATATGGCCGAACTCGTGGCACGCACGGATGATCTCTTTAAGAAAACGGCCCTTCTGATTGCCCAGGAATATTTCTATACTGATTTTGACTGGAGGATCGGAACCTTCAATAACCGTGTCATCTACGCCTGCAAGTATTTCATGACCAAGGGCCACTGGCAGATCTATGACCACGCAAAGAAAATGAAGAAGGGTGTTAAGGTTGGCGACGCCGAGACTTTTCCCATCTCTCAGGTTCCGAAAAATGTCATTCATACCGCACTTAAACTTTCAAACCTCGTAGGCGATAGTTTGTACGGAGTAGACCTGAAAGAAAAAAATGGTAAAGCCTTTGTGATCGAGATCAACGACAACCCAAATATTGATCACAACGTAGAAGACGCGATCGTAGGCCAGGACCTGTACCACAATATCATGCACGAATTCGTCCGCCGGATTGAGGCAAAGAAATGAACCCTAAGCGCGTCCTCATTATCGGTGGTACTCACGGCAATGAATGGACCGGTATCCAAGTGATCCTTCATCATGAAGAGAGACTCAAAAAAAAATATCCCAAGCTCGAGCTTGAATTCATCTTGGGTAATCCTCGTGCGTATCAGGCAAACCGCCGCTTTACGGAGGAAGACTTAAACCGCGCCTTTCAATTTCTCTCGGAAAAGCGCCAGAGCTATGAGCACCAGCGCGCTCACGAGATCCTCAAACAGATTTCAAGCTCTCCGTGTTTTGTGATTGATCTCCATACGACGACCTCGAACATGGGCAAAACGGTGATTCTCTCCCACTTTGATAAGCTCAATTGTCATGTGGCCCGAGAATTATCGGCCAAAATTTCCGATTGCCGGATCATCGGATCCCCCGATTTACAAAAAAAATACCTGGCGTCTCAGTCCCCATTTGGGATGATGATCGAGGTAGGACCGATTCCAAATGGCATAGTGGAGGCCCGGGTTTTAGAAGGAACTTTGGAAATTCTTGAAGCGACTTTAGAGCTCTTAAGTTCGGCACCTGAGGAGCTTTCAGGAGAAGTTTCGATGTTCGAGGAAATCCTCGATATCTCCTATCCAAAAGATTCAAAAAATCAAATAAGTGCCTACATTCACTCAAGTTTTCAAGGTCTAGATTTTCAATCTCTCAATGGCCAGTACACACCTTTTCGTCTTTTTTCAGGAGAGGATTTGAGCTTGGAAACCACCGAAGAGTTGTATCCCATTTTCATCAACGAAGCCGCTTACTATCCGCAGCATTTAGCCTTCAGTCTGTGTCGAAAAAAAATATTTAGTTACTAGATTTCTGAAGACCATGAGTAGGCCTGCATCAAGCAGTTAAAATAATTGAAGCAAAACTCTTGCAGGGATTATTTCTTTGCTATAAATTTAAAGGAAATCATACTGGTTTAAGTCATCATTTTCGGATGAACAATAAAGGAGAATTCTATGTCTAAGTATCTCGTACTTGCTGCTGCTCTTGTAGTACTTGCTATCGCTTGTAACAAAAAAGAGGAATCAGTA
>JBBQGK010000130.1:0-7997 GCA_038322885.1 Bacteriovoracales bacterium
CTTTAGGAAAAAATCCATCGCCTGTTTATTCGACTTTAAGTCGAATTCTTTTGCACCGTCATGCATAAGATCAATCGCCAAGCTTTGATCGACGGGAAAAAGTTGAGCGCCTAACATAATGGCAGAAAAGGGAGATCCTTCGTTAGCATAGGAACTTTCCCATAAAGCCTTATCTGATCTCCACATGGGTGAAGTCTTAAATGACTGAGCAAAGAGCAAGATTGTAAGAATTCCAAAGCCCACTTGATATGCGGCCTTAGGAATTTTTGTTTCTACAGAACACAACAAGTAGGCAGCGATAATTAAAAAGCAAATGAGGGGGAGATATAAATAGGTATCATGAATAAATGCAATATAGGTCGGAAGGAGAGTCAAAGCAGCCAATAGTGCAAAACTCAGAGTTTCATTTCTCTTCGAGTTTTTGTAACAAAGAAAAAGAATGAGTACGAGGATCGGTAAACCGATTAAATTCCAAACACTTCCCTGATAATACGCCCCAGAAAGAACGGCCGGGATGGCGATGAGAGACATTGATCGCCCAATGGACAGAACAAAGCGTGAAATGTTTTCTGATAAGGAAAATGTCGAGTATGTGACATTGGCCATCTGAAGATAAAAACTTTTGTAATAGGCCAATCCGAAAACAAGTGCTCCGAAAATTCCATAGAGGCTTATGATTGGTTTTCGGATGGTTTGCTTTTTAATTAAAGAATCAACGAATAACCAGATGGGAAAAAGAATAAAAATTTGGTGAGATAAGATCGCACAAACATAGGCCAGGCAACCTTTGGGAGTGAAACTTTTGTTTTTAATATACTCCCAAAGTGAAAAAAGAATAAAGACTAGTCCGAGGATATGTTTCCGGGCAGAAATCCAGCCCACTGAGGCCACCATCACTGGATGAAGGGCAAATAGTATCATTCCAGCAAGGACATATGTACGCCTGAACTTCAACCCGTTTAAGATTTTCCCCACTAGATAAGTTGCAATCAATAAGAGAAGAAGATTTGTGAGATGGAAAGTTGGGAGCTTGAGGTGATCGGCCAGAAAAGTATTTAAAAGAAAACTTAAATCACGGAGTGGTTGGACATCAAGAATTTTATTGGTTGAAACCATTTCGATATAATTGCTGATCCCGGTGACTTTAGTCATCGGTACGACAAGATCGATGTCGTCTCGTTTGAGAAGCGTATCATGTATGAGGTGAGGATAATGAATGACCGTCAAAACGATCGCTAAGAGCAGAGTTGTAAAGAGGATCGGTCTTCTAAAAAAGATTCTCATCCCGGTCCAGAACTGAGGCTTTTAACAAAACCAATCATAGACTGCTCAACTTTCGCTATGCCAGTGCCTTTTTCCGCGGAAACAAAATGAACTTCTCTGACCCATTTAAATTCTTTGAAGATATCGGGCTTGAGTTTTTCCAAGCGGCTTCTTTCACTCTGAGTTTTTAGTTTGTCCATCTTGTTAAAGAGAACAAACGTATCGAGGTCAAAAGATTTGATGTAATTCTGGAAGACAATATCTGCGTCCTGCAGTGGATGACGAGAGTCCTGGATACACATGAGTAAGATTTTATCACTACAAAGTGCAAAAAAGGAATCCATGAGATTTTGCCAATTGGCCGTCATTTCTTTTGAAGCTTCTGCAAAACCATATCCGGGAACATCGAAAAGATAAAAACATTCGACATGTTTTGTAGAGGGTTCGATCACGGTAAATTCAAAGATATTAACTTGGCGAGTTCGTCCCGGAGTTTTTGATACGCGGGCGGTGTCCTTTCCAAAAAGGGAATTGATAAGAGAAGATTTTCCAACATTGGATCGTCCGATGAAAGCAATTCCTCTAGCGAAGGCGTGTTCATTTAGCCAGGCCTGTAGTTGGTCTACCTTGTCGATACCCATCAGAAATTGCGTTTTTCCTTTCTGAATGTTCATGGTTCATCCTGCTTTTCTTAATTCACTTTGCTTCGATATTAGCAGAATAAGGTGTTGTCGTCTTAAAAAAAAGGAATTTCTATGTACCATCGAAAAATGATCCGCGAGCAATTAACTGAGGCCGGACTAAGAATTGGTGACAGCTGCAGCATCTATCCCTTCCAGGGCCGCAAAAAATCTTTTACTTTAAATAGAACTTGTCTTGATATCGTCTCCAGATCCTACCGTCCCAATGGTCTGGCCCCGGCCTATGTGGAGTTACCTCATTTCTCGGCGGGGAATTTTCACTATCGACTTGAGTTAGAAGCGGGTCTAAAGGAGCAGCGATTTATTTTGAAGACGATGGAGGGCGGAGCATTTTGGCTGAATGGTCTTGCTGCGATCGAGGCCTATGTTGAGAGGAACGACAGACTTTTCATTGAGGATAATAAGATAAATTTTGATGGCTTCAATCTTTTCGAGTTGACCCAAAGATCTTTTGACCATGCCGTCCTCATGCAAGAAAATTTGGTTCAATCAAATCTTAATATTCTCATCATCGGCGAGACAGGAACGGGGAAGACTGATCTGGCCCGAAAGATTCATGAAAGAAGTCAGAAATCTGGGCCATTTGTTGCCATCAACCTCTCTTCATTTAACCCTCAATTAATTGAGTCAGAACTCTTTGGTCATAAGAAGGGATCTTTCACTGGTGCTGTTTCTGATCGCCAGGGGGCATTCGCATTGTCACATGGAGGCACTCTGTTTCTCGATGAAATTGATTCACTTCCGCTTGATCTCCAGACAAAACTTTTAAGCTTCCTTGATCAAAAGAAATATCGTCCGGTAGGTTCCAGCAAAGAAGAATCGATCCGTGCGCGTCTTATTTTTGCCTCCGGCAGAAAGCTCGAAACTCTTGTGGATCAAGGACAATTTCGACGAGACTTTTACTTCCGGCTAAAATCAGGACACTCGGTTGAACTGGCCCCACTCCGAAATAACGTCACGAGGATCCGGGAGGCCTGTCAGCATTTCTCTCTGCGAGAAGGCATGATCATGACAGAGCGACTTATGGAATTTTACGAAACTCTGGCTTGGCCTGGAAACCTGAGGCAACTTTTTGGTCATTTGGAAAAAAAGAAGATTCTCACCCGAGGTCTAAAGCTTGATTTTGATTCTTCGGATGAAGAACTTCTGCTACAGAGTTCTGACATCAGTGAACTTCCGGTTCAGGGAGTGATCCTAACCATGGAAGAACAAAAACTCACTCATTTGCGACGGGCCCTTAGTATTTGCGAGGGGAATGTGGCGATGACAGCACGGAAACTTAATCTCAGTGAAAAAACGGTGAGAACATTGATGGAGAAAATTTAGTTGGCGAGCATATAAGTGATCTTGAGCTCGACCACTTCGGCATCAATGTGATTTTCGATCAGGTACTCATTTGTTACGGCCTGGAGTTTTTGACGGATAATTTCCTTTCCTTCATCCTCCAACGGGAAATCTGCAGTCACCGGTTCCATGTTCATAACCAAATGATCACGGAAAGAAAATTCTCTTTTTTCAAGCCAGACCTTCGATTCACGAGAGCTCAAGGTTGCGATGAAATCAATATCGATGGTACGAAGTTCGTTCACTTCAGGAACATAAACCGGAAGTCTCAGACCAGAGAACTCCACGTGACGAGTTTGTTTCTTATAGTAGCCGGGACGTGGATAGGCATCTTCCTCTTCAACACTGGCGGGAGCACGGTTTGCATCTATTTGACCCAGTAGTCTCTTGCCGGAAAAAGAAATATTCACAACGGAGAGGATAGAGGCCGCCGTAAAACTCATGAGCAACACTGATTGAAGAGCGGTTAATCCCTGAAGCCACTGGCCCATGACTAAGAAAGGGGCATAAACAATCTTCTTAATTTTTTGAAGTTTTCCGGTATCAATCTGCGTTCCGGTTCTTTGCAATGCCGTCTTATAAGTAGTAACGATCTTTGATTTAAAATCAAGCTCTGCAAGCTTCGCTCTTACCACGGGAGTTAATGAAGTGATCCCGATTTTAATTCTTGGTGCAAGGCCCTTATACCAAACGAGGACGGCTTTTTTTCTTAAATGGAGCTTATCGCTCCAAACACTTATCTTTGCCGGTGTCGCTTTTTTCACGCGCGAAGAAATAAGCTCCTGAAGCCTGATTAGCCATTGATTAATGAGTATTTCAATTTTTTCTATAAGTCCCATCTGAATACTTTTCGGAAGATCTCAGTAAATCATGAGGGGAGAGTGACATAGTCGGGTACTCTTAAGGGCAGGAATTTCCTGTCGGAAGATCCTCTTCAGTTTCACTTTTTTTCCGTCGAACAGATTCCTGACGTACAAAAACAAAGGATGGTTTTATGCAACGTCGACTACGTATATTTTCTCTCATGACACTCTCAACCCTTGTCAGTTGTACTCAATTCTCAACCGGAAGAAATTTTCTCTCCGATGGTGGAGAAGATAGTGGCAGCGGCGGCTCTTTTTATAAACCTAGTAATGACTTCCCTGTCATGGCCGGAGATACCGGACGTATTGGTGAAACTGAGGAAGAGCGGCGAAGCCGGGCACCTTCCAGTGAAGAATTTGAGAGCGACCGAGCTACTTATGCGCTCGAACGGGAGCGTGCTGAGCTTGAAGACACTCAGTCGGAATCTGCTCTGGCGTTCTACAGTATTCATAAAAATAAATTGAAAACGACTTCTGAGAAAATCTATTTCTTGAAACTTCCTAAAGGGGAGCGCCGAGAATATTTGATCTCAAAAGGTCTCATCAAAGAAGATGAACACCATTTTTCAGACCGCGTACGAATCAAGGCGATTGGCCATTCGAACATTATGCTTGGAATGAACAAAAATGACGTGGTTGATAGTTGGGGTCGTCCAATAAAAGTGGAAGTGGCGGGAAATCCTAGCTATGAGAATGAGCGTTGGGCCTATAACGTAAATGGCGCAACGAAGTATGTCTATTTTGAGTCTGGAAAAGTCGAAGGCTGGGAGTGATTCTTTAGAGGGAAAAACGTGCATTTTTCCCTCATCCAAGGTAACTTAATCTCCACTCTAAAAATCAAAAGTACAGAGGGTAGGAATGGAAGTTACCTTAGATTTCGAACGTCCGGTCTCAGAGCTTGAAAATCAAATCCGCGAGCTCAAAATCGCTGGGGCAAAACCAAACATTGATATCTCTCATGAGATCGCGGCCCTTCAGGCCAAAGTCGATGGGATGCTGGAAGATATTTTCCAGAAGCTCACACCATGGCAGCGCACTCAACTTTCTCGCCACCCCAGTCGCCCTCATGCGATTGATTACATCGAAAAAATTATTCCTGATTTTCATGAAGTTCATGGAGACAGAAGATTCTCTGATGATCAGGCGATGCTCACGGGCTTTGGCCATATTGATGGTCAACGCGTGGCCGTGATTGGAATTGAGAAAGGCCGTAAGACTCAAGAAAAAATTAAACGCAATTTCGGCATGGCCAATCCTGAAGGGTATCGTAAGGCCCTTCGAGTGATGCAACTTGCCTCTCAGTTTCAAATTCCTGTTGTGACTTTCGTCGACACGCCCGGTGCATATCCTGGGATTGGTGCAGAAGAGAGAGGTCAGGCCTTGGCGATTGCTGAAAATTTAGAAGAAATGTTTAAGATCAAGTCTCCCATTATTTCGATTGTCATTGGTGAAGGTGGATCTGGTGGTGCCCTCGGGATCGCAATCGCGGATAAAGTTTTCATGATGGAGTATTCAGTCTACTCAGTGATTTCTCCAGAATCCTGCGCTTCCATTCTTTGGTCAGATTCTAAAATGGCTGAGACTGCGGCCAATGCGCTTCAACTTTCTCCCAATAAGGCCCTTGAACTTAAAGTCATTGATTCAATCATCAAAGAGCCCGCTGGTGGGGCACACAGGCATCCCGAGCGTGCGATTCAAACCGTGAAAGAAACCATACTCTCTACTCTGGCACAGATCAAAAAAGATGATGTTGAGTCGATGATGAACAAGCGCTTTGAAAAATTCCGCCAGATGGGGAATTTAACCTTAACTCTCGATCAAACTGAAATCGAACCGAAAGAATAATCATGACTGTTTACTCGATGACTGGATTTGGAAAAGGAACTGCACTCGGGGAGAATTATACACTCACTGCAGAAATCAAAACGGTTAACAATCGTTTTAAAGATTTTAAGTTCCGCATGAGCTCACTTTTTAACCCCATAGAGATTGAACTTCGCTCTCGTCTTGAAAATGAATTTAAACGCGGCAGTTTTGATGTCAGTGTTTCTTATAAAAAAAATGAAAAAGCGGAAACTGCTTTCCTGATCGATGTCCCAAAGGTCGATGCCTATCTTAAAATGATGAAACCTATTTTCGAGAAGCATGGAATTGCGATGAATGTTTCACCAATAGAATTCATGCGCAGTGATTTCTCCCGGGAAGAAGGCGACGACAGGGCCGATGAGATGGCACCTTTGGCGAAAGCTTCATTTGAAGCCGCGATCAAGGCCCTGAAAGAATCTCGGGCCGGAGAAGGTCGAAAGCTTACGGATAAACTTTTAGAACATCTTTCGATCTACGAGAAAAATATGGCGGTGGTTGAGGCCAGAAAAGCTGAATATCCAGAGATGGTGAAAGATAAGTTGACTCAAAAGCTCAATGAAAAATTGAAAGACCTTAAAATCGATGAGTCTCGCTTCATGCAAGAAGTGGTTTTCTACTTAGAAAAACTCGATATAGACGAGGAAATCAATCGGGCCCACATTCATTTGGGTAAGCTTAAATCTGTTTTAAATTCATCCGGCGAGATCGGAAGACAAATCGACTTTCTCCTGCAGGAATTAGGGCGCGAAACTAATACCATGGGATCAAAATCTGCCCACCCAGAAATATCCTCCCATGTAGTTGAGATGAAAGTACAATTAGAGAAGATCCGCGAACAAGCTTTGAACCTGGAATAACCATGTCTCACAAGATGATTGTCATCTGCGCGCCTTCCGGGGCGGGTAAATCTACACTTTTGACGAAACTCAAGAAAGATCACCCTGAATTAGTGTGGTCGGTCTCGTGCACGACTCGTCCTCAACGTGAAGGTGAGACTCATGGGAAAGATTATTTTTTCATTAAGACCGATAGTTTCGAAAAACAAATCTCCGACGAGGAGTTCGTTGAGTGGGCGAAAGTTCATTCCAACTATTACGGAACTTCAAAAAGGTTTGTAAGCGAAGGCATCCAAAACAAATGGAAGATGCTCTTCGATCTTGATGTTCAAGGTGTCGATTCGATGAAGAAGATCTACGGGTCACAAGCTCAGGTGATTTTCATCGAACCTCCATCTATTGAGGAGCTTGAAAAACGTCTCCGTTCACGCGGTACAGATAAAGAGCATGTGATCGTGGAGCGAATTGCAAATGCACGCCGAGAACTTCTCCGTAAAAATGATTTTGATCACATCGTCTTAAACGACGATGTCGAAAGAGCTTACAAAGAACTTAAAGCTCTGGTCGAAAGGATTATCAAATAGGAATGTTCGCCGAACGCATCGATTTTTCTCACGAGGCAAACCTCACCATCGACGAGCTCACAAAGCGCGTAGAAGTCCTTTTGCCGGATACAGATCTCGTGATCCTTCGTAAGTGTTACGAGTTCGCCGAGAAAATGCACTTGCCTCAAAAGCGTTCAAGCGGCGAGCCCTACATCATTCATCCTCTCAACGTCGCGGCCACTCTGGTTAAACTCAAGATGGATCTTGATTCAATCATGGCAGGTCTGCTCCATGATACCGTAGAGGACTGTGACGTTTCTCCAGAAGAGATTGCTAAGCTCTTTGGACAAAACGTTGCTCAGATTGTTGTGGGTTGTACCAAAATTTCTAAAATTAAATTCAAGACCAAAGAAGAATCTCAGGCCGAGAACTTCAGAAAGATGGTTGTGGCGATGGCGCAGGATCTGCGCGTGATCATCGTGAAGCTCTCGGATCGCATGCACAACATGCGCACTCTGCAGTACATGACCAAAGAAAAGCAGCAGGCGAAGGCTCAAGAGACTCTTGATATCTACGTTC
>JBBQGK010000131.1:0-7829 GCA_038322885.1 Bacteriovoracales bacterium
GATATCAAAAGGCCATCCCAGAAGAGTTTGAAATAAAATCGCCAACGCATACAGAGAAACACCGGATGAAAAAAGAGTCATCGCTGCAAAGGAGAGAGCATTAAAGGTTCGAGTCTTCTCATCAAATCGAAGCATGAGATACTCAGGTACTGAGCGCGCGCGGGAGCCGTAGTAAAAGGGCATCATAAAAATTCCCAAAAATACCATGGCAGGGATTGCGCCCAACCAATAGAAGTGTGAGGTCATGATTCCGTATTTTGCTCCCGAAGCCGCCATCCCGATCACTTCTTGCGCACCAAGATTGGCGGAAATAAAGGCGAGTGCTGTAATCCACAAAGGGAGTGAGCGACCGCTTTGAAGAAAATCAGAACTGCTTTTAGTTTTTCGTTTCACCAAAAAACCAATCCCTAAAACAAAGACAAAATAAATAGCTATGATGAGATAATCGATACTCGTTAAATGCATGGGCCTTCTACTTTTTTGAAAATTGCTTTTCGTTATTAAGATTAATCTTGTCCATAATTCGGGATGTCCCTTCACTCTATCATCCGTAAAAAGAATGCCGATAGACTCCCCACATGCTCCCTTTAGTTTGGGTGAGTGACCACAAAGCACCAAGAACTCTGCGCACTAAGAAGAATAAGCATCAGGAGAAATTTTATTGCCAAAGTTTCTCTGGAGCGTCTCAATTCATCAAGCACTATTCGCATGAAAATGAGACTTAAGGTGTCAGAAATTTGTCTATGAGCTTGTGTAGGTGAATTTAGTAATGAGGTGGCTTGTCATCGGCCAAAGATCGACTTCCTTCGACACTTCCACCCAGGGCATTTTTCTTAAGATCAAGGATTTCTTTTTCTAACCTATCGATCGCCAATTGCTGTTTAATGACAACCTTATTGAGCTCTTCGATGAAATCATCCTGATGAGCAAACTTGATTTCTAAATTGATGATTCGATCTTCGTTCATTTTTTCCTTAAGCCCGGAACTATCACTCTAATGCCAGCATCATAGACTAAAATTCGTCTGGCGTCAGGTCATTTTGCTCCGAAGCCTGGGGCCTTTAAAATCCATTGCCCCAGTGCCTGGTTTAAGAGAATAATAAATCATGCTATTTCTCATACTTTCTCTTCTAATCTCTCAGACCAAGGCCCAAGGCCAATTCCCTGCTAGCTTCACCTTTGGTGTCGCCAATGCTCCCGGACAAGTTGAGGATCATCTCAATGACTCTTGGTCTGACTGGGGAAAGAAAGGATTCATTCGCAGCTGGAAGATAGAACCTCATCCCGATCAGCGCCTTCAGTTCTGGACTCATCCAGAAGTTGAACTGGATCTCGCTCAAAAGCTCGGAGTGAAGTCATTTCGAATGGGCATTGACTGGGGAAGAATCATGCCTCAGGACGGAGTTTTTGATGAGAGTGCGATTCAGCGCTACCGCGAAATTTTTGTCATGGCGAAAAAAAGAAATCTCAAAATCATGCTGACTCTCATGCATCACTCGGTTCCAAAATGGATCATGAATCAAGATGGGTGGCACAATGAAAAAACAAAAAATGATTTTTTAAATTTCTCAAAACGCATCATCAAAGAATTTTATCAGGACGTCGATCTTTGGGTCACTTTTAATGAGGCCAATGTTTTTGTGACTAACTCATACACCGTTGGGCTTTGGCCTCCAGGGGAGAAACACTCCCCTCTTTCATTATTTGCTCTGGGTCCCATCCGCGGCTCAACGGTTAAGGCCCTCGACTTAATGGCCGATGCTCATAATGAAATTTATGATTGGTCTCACAAAGAATATCCAAGGATTAAAATAGGCCTCGCCCACAACATGGCCCATTACACGACACGTGGATGGATTGACCGCGTGAGTGTCTACTTTGCTAACGAAGTCATGAACTGGCGCTTTCCGGAACGTACCCGCGGCCGAATGGATTTTTTTGGTTTTAATTACTATGGGGCCGAATGGCTCAAAGGCGAGGGCATCGATCTTAATCCATCCGAAGAATACTCCGAAGCGGGAAGATCCATCGATGTGAATGGTCTCTATGTACTTTTAAAGGACATTCATTCGCGTTTTCCTAGTCTTCCCATCATCATCACGGAAAATGGAGTGGCAGACAGCGAGGACACGATACGCGGCTCATACTTAATTGAGCATCTCCTGGCCGTTGAAAAGGCCATGTCAGAACAGATCCCAGTTGTGGGTTACTACGTTTGGACTCTGACGGATAATCTAGAATGGTCTGATGGGTATTGTCCGAAGTTTGGTCTTGTTGGCGTGAACCGTGAAACTTTTGAGCGCCGTCCAAGGGCCTCTTATGAAACTTTTAAGAAAATTATTTCTGAAAAAGGAATCTCGGCGACGTTGAGAGAAGCTGAATGGAAGAAAGTGGTCGCCAAGCAAGGAATGGATCGACCCTTTTGCAGGGGTGATGATGGGGTGACGGCATTTGATACACCCGTTGTTCGAAAATATTCTCATAAGGACTGGCGCTTTAAGACTCAGCAATAGTTTTTCACCGTTTCTCTAGAATAAAACCCTTTTTAAAATCAAATTTCAAAGAGATCTTTTGTGACTTATAAGGTCCCTCGGTGAAAAAAAGCTCGCAGGTAGAACTATCTATTTCACTTTGACAATCTATAACCCTTTGCGAAGTACCAAGATGATTTAAGAGACCATTACCTATTCTCTTTGCCTCAGAACTATTTCTCAGTGAAAAACTTATATGTACGAGTCCTGGGGCAAGAGAACTAAAGAAAGATTTTACATTTCCTTTTTTGATTTCAATCACTCTTCCTATATCGTTCGCCCAAACAGTCCAACCTCGGTGGGTTGAAACATCTTGGACTCGGAATAGTTTTGAATTCACAAAAGGAATTGAGCCATCAGCTTTTAAAATTAAAGGGATTGATCTTGAATGAAAATATTTATCTTGAAGAAATTTTTTAACGGTCTTCTCTTCGAACCCGGCAAATAAATTCAATGAATAAAGACAGAGAACCCAATACATACACCTAAGGGACACGAAAACCTGCAGCCATAAATTCTGATCTCACTTCTGGCCTTATGACCTTTCTTCCTTGAGCCGTTTTTTTGTAATCACCAGACTCACCATCCGTATCATAAATAGCAATCGGATCGTAGCCTCCATGAATACTATAGGCCTCAATAAGTGGATCAATGAAACGACCGTCAGCAATTTGGGTTTCAAGCGAGCTCATGTATTCGCCAATACTCATGATCTGACGTCCAAAGAGATTTCCAGCTCCGTAATGATGACAAAAAAAAGCGGGATGATAAGGAGCTAATTCAGAGAAGAGCTGGGGCATCATTCTGTAGGCCCGCATCTCGTCGATGGCGTTTCGAACAGTGAGGTGGGCCGTCGCCTTTTCAATCTCATCGGCGTTCGCATTAAAGATTTTTCTTGAGGCATTTGAGGGCAAATGATCACGAGTGGACTCAAGATTACGTATACCATCCAGAAGAGTCATGGTCTGTTGATTGTCGCAGGCATGTTGAAACTCATGGCCCAAAAGAAAAAGACTAAGATCCGGATTGTCGGTCAGATTCAGAGTGATCACTTTGGTGTAGTTATTTTGTTTTTTATTAAATCTAGATTCAAAGGATGCTGAGTTTGATGATTCGTTTGTTGCAGCATCAAAGAATTCCACAGAAGTTCCTGTCACCCGAGGTTCTGAACGCTCGAAACAATCGAGGACACGCGCCCCCTGATTGGTCTTAGATAGAACGTTTCTCATGGCCTGGTAGTATCCATTCGGATTTTTCATTCGGGCCCCTGGGGTCCCAAATTCTGTCAAAAGAGCAGACATTGATCTAGAGATTTCGTCGTCTCGGTTAGGGGTAAATGTAGACGGTGCCTTTTGACCAGTCAAAAGATCCGATATTGAACGCAGGTTTTTTACAAGAGACTCATCATCGAGAGGATCTAGAGAAATGTCGTTCGTGAAGCGAGGATCAGAGGCAAGATTGTGAATAATCTCCCTTGTCTCATGGGTCAGTGTCTCGAGAGGTCTCTCTTCTAGAACTGACGGAAGTTGGCAAAGATTTCGATCAAGATCTTGAAGGTTATTAACTTTGGACACTGAAGCTGAAGGAAGCTCACAAATATTTTGAACAGAACTAAAAATCGGGGTAGAAAAAATGATAAGGAAAAAGTAAAAATTAATTTTTAAACTCATAGAAATGATTTTTTTATTTCCGATAGTTGGGCTCACTTTAAGTTTAATAGAATTCCAAATTGTAATCTACGTACTGACAAAAGTGCTTGGTGTCCGACCAAAGCAGTCAAAAACCTTTTGATGGTCTCAACCTTGCAATGAAGCCCAATAAGTATGTCAATTCGGCTTATTTTAAGGAGAATCTATGAAAATGAACTCAAAATTACGCGGCCTGAGTGTTTTTGCCTCACTCTGCTTTGCTATGGTGGCCTGCAGTAGCAAGCCAAATTACAAAAAACTTCCAGAATCTGCAGATGCTCAGCAAGAGATCACAAACCTTGATGTCGCCATTGATTCTTCTCGCGCTGATGAGGTCGAACTCTTGGCCCCAGTGAGTTATGGAAAAGCAAAAGACACTTTGGATGAAGCAAAGAATTTGGATCAGCGTCACAAGAATAAAGAAGACGTGCTTGATAAAGTTGCCTTAAGTCGTGCGTACCTCGAGCAAGCAAAAGATCATGCAGATCAAACTCGTCCAAAACTCACTGACGTCATTGTCGCCCGAGACGCGGCCTTAGCGGCCCATGCAGATACGATTTTAAAAAGTGATTTTGGTTCACTCGACATGAAAATTCGCCAGCAGACGGGAAACGTTGAAAAAGAGAATAAGAATTTAATCAAAGAGCAAAACTCTGACTACCTCGCGGGATACATGGACCTTGAGCTTCGTGCCATCAAAGAAACAAATATCGGTGCGGTCAGAAACATGATTGAAAACTCTGTTAAAATTGGAGCAAGAGATCTAACACCTAAAACTCTTTCACGTGCTCAAGCAACTTATAAAGATGCCGATTCGTACATCACACAAAATCGCCATGACTCTGCAGGAATTGCAGCGAAGTCAGCCATCGCTCTTGCGGCCGCTCAAAAACTTCAAGAGACTGCCTCTTCGGCAAAATCACTCACAAGTGGTAACCCTGAAGAAATGGCCTTGAATCTTCAAGCGCAAAAAGAAAACCTCGCTCGTACAAAAACAGCACTTAATCAGGAGCGCGGAGAAAATATCGTCCTCGCTTCAAATCTCGCTTCGACGAGTGAGGCCCTAGGTGAAGAGCAAGAGCTTCAACAGAACTATGAAGCTGCTCGCACGAAATTTTCGCCAGAAGAAGCTGAAGTTTACAAGCAAGGCTCAAAACTTGTGATTCGTCTCAAGGGTCTTGAGTTTGCGAAATCAAAAGCTGAGCTTCAGAATTCAAACTTTGCTCTCTTAAAAAAAGTCGATGATGTCATTATGAGCTTTAACAAAAGTAACGTCATGATCGAAGGACACACTGATTCAACCGGTGGGGCCGCTATCAACAAAAAATTGTCAGATAATCGAGCAGCTGCCGTTAAGGCCTACCTTGAGGCGAATACCAAAGAGGGTGTTGCTGAGTTTGATTCAATTGGTTACGGTTACGAGAAGCCACTCGCGTCGAATAAATCGGCCGAAGGTCGTGCGCAAAATCGTCGCGTAGATGTTGTGATTGATCCCAAGAAGATTTAAGTTTTTAAGGGCCCACCACCTCGGTGTTGGGCCTTTTTTTTTATGGAAGAGGTCTGTGGTCTACAGCAAAGTCTTCTGGTTTCGGATTGAAATATTTTTCCCTCGGAGCAAATTGAAACTGCTTCGTCTGCCAGTTCACGTTTCCTGCATCCCAGGTCGTATCCTGAGGAATCCAGCGGCCATCAACATAGACTTCATTCCACGCGTGGTCTGACCACCCAACTGAGTACACATCAGCTTTTCCAGTTAAGACTTTTGCTCGGATCCCTACAGCTCGGTTAAGAGCGGCCGTTAAGTTTGAATACCCTTGGCAAATCGCTTTCCCACTATGGAGCACTGTAAGTGCGTCCCAGTTCTTTTGAGCATAGGTATTTTGAAAATAAGAATCTACATCATAACCAATGTGACTTGCGACCCAATCATGAATGGCTTTCGTTTTTTCCATATCAGTCTGAAGGCCTTGAGTGATTTTTTCGGCCAGAGTGATAATCTCCGAAAGATCACTCTGAACATCGCAAGATGGTGCGATTGTATCGAGTTCTTCCTCGGCAGAATTCGTAAAGGTACCACCATGTTCGACGACATAGTCATACTGGCTGTGCTTGTCCTCAGATTTTGAAGTCATAATCTGATAGGTGTATCTTCCTGGTCCATATCTCAAACTAATCGTGTGCTCAAAACTCTCACCTGGTTGAATGGCAAAGAAATTATCATCAATCTTGCCATTACCCGTGACGTAGATCCTCACCCATTTCACCCCGGGTGCCAGATTTGTCTGAGAGGAGATTTGAATTTTTCCATCTTGGGTACTGGTCGGAAACGAGAAGTAGTTCTCATGCCTCCATTGAGCAAACGACGAGAAACTGAATAAAGCAGAGAGAAGAATAAGTATTTTCATGCCTTTGTTCTTTCAATTATCAGGCCGTCTTTTGAGGGTGTAAGTCATTGAAGGCTCGCCTTGAAATCGTTATTTCTTTAGGTCCTGTTTATGATTTATACGATTTAGATGTGTCGAATTTTTGGACACCTACCTCTGTAATTTTGAGGCAGCTTCTCAAGACTTCATCAAACTATGCCAAACTTGAAAAAAAATTAACCAGGAGCATAGATTGAAAAATCTCACATTCGTTTCTCTTTTAGCAGTCCTCGTAAGCTGTGGAGGTTCATCAGGCAAAGACAGTAAACCGAATCTTGAAGCTTACCGCTCAGGACTCACGCAAAGTCGCGGAGAAGTCACCCTTACTCAGTACAGTGGCGAAACGATCGAGATAGGTTCGAAAGACGATAAGGCCACCATCGCAAAAAAACCCAACGTCTACAGCTCAAGAGAAGTGGTGCTTCGAGTTCAAGGAACGGAAGTTTACACACTCTCTGAGGACACGAGAGATGGTAAAATCGAGAATCGCTCCGTTCGACTCAACACTAAAGATCCAGTGGCAGAACTCCAAGATCTAGTTGAAAAAGGGCAGGCCCGAATTGAAGGAAACCTAGTTCAAATCCAAGCAAAAAACACCGACACCTCGGAATTCCTTGGGAGCAAAATTACTTTCGACATTACTATGACTGGAACTGCCAATCTAGATAAACCAAATTGTAATTTCAATATGGAGCAGACAGAAAATGTTGTCATGAATACCAACGGCCAAGAGACTTCAATCAATAACGTTAAGTCCTCGCAAAAGGCATCATGCCTGAAGACTTTAAGCTCAGAAGAACTCAAGGCCATCGACCTCTCGAACGTCTCCGTTTGTGATTCAGAATCAGATGCAACGTGCGAAACTAAGAACATGCAATATTTGGTAAATGACCTTTAAAAGTCTACCTGTCCCTGAGATCAAAACCTCAGGGACATCGATCTCACCTCTCTGAACCTACATAAAATAAAATATTTATCCCTTTGGTCACAAAATCCCCCACTCATCCGTTAGGTAGATGAAACAAATAAAGGGATTTTTAGATGTTGTCCTATCTTGTCGGTTTTCTTCTCCTCATCCTTTCAGCACCGGGTTTCTCACACCCCGTGATCTATAAGGGTGGAACCATGCTCGCCTCGCAAAACATGAGCTCATTTAGTGATAATCAAATTAACTATTCGTTTAAACG
>JBBQGK010000132.1:0-7553 GCA_038322885.1 Bacteriovoracales bacterium
TGCTTCAGGTGAATGAAGATGGATATGATTTTGATTTTGAGAATGATTTATTCCTCATTATGGATGGCTTTGGTGGCTCTGGCATCGGGGACCGTGCGGTTGATAGGCTTAAAACTGAGATTAAAACTTTTTACACAAAAATTTCAGATGACCCGAATGCGACGATGCCCCTCTATTACAATCCTAGAAATCTCTTAGAAGGTAATGCTCTCGTGAACTCGCTTCTCAATGCGCATCAAAATCTTTTAAAAAATAATGCTGAAAAATCGGTCAATCAGAGAGCAGCTGCCAGTGTGGTTGCGGCTGTTCGGGCCGATAGTGTTCTGGTCCTCGCCGGAGTTGGAAATTGTTGCGCTTACCATTTCAGGCAGGGCAAACTTTCAAAGATTATCCAGGAAGATACCTTCCAGTTCTTATCAAAAGAAAATTTTGATCTTCGCTTTCGAAATTCTCCCATGAATGCCTTGGGAATGTACCCAGAGCTCGCACCTCAAATCAAAGAAGTCCGTCTCGCTCTCGGTGATAAGGTTGTCCTTCTTACTGATGGTGTTTATTCGCATTTAAGCGAAGACGAAATTCTCTATATCTTGAATAAGAATGCGCCCGATGCTCAAGAGCGGGTGAATAACTTACTAAAACTATCCAACACTCGCGGCAACGTAGATAACCTAACGGCAATGATTCTCGAGTTTTAGCTTTTTTTCGTTCCCATACTGCACCCACGCCTTCTATAATTTTAAAGGAATGCATAAGAGGGTACAGGGATGAACCACAAAGTTTTATTGGCAGATGATAGTTTGACCATTCAGAAGGTCATCAAAATCACTCTCGCCCAGCAACCTTACGACATCACTGACTGCTCATCAGAGGAAGAACTTTTTCACAAGCTCGCAGACGTTCAGCCCAAAATAGTTTTCTTAGATTTTAATCTTTCAGAAAAATTTACTGGCTATGAACTCACAACAAAAATTAAATCAATCGTTCCAGGGGCAAAAGTACTTCTCCTTTTAGGGACTTTCGATTCTGTTGATGAAGCAGCCATGGAAAAGTGTGGGGCCTCTGATAAAATTGTGAAGCCCTTTGACTCAAAAAAGTTTATAGCCGTTTGCAAACATCTTGTAGATTCGTTTGTGAGTGATGAAGACCTTGAATATCCAACTCTCTCTACTCGGGAAGAGGAGTCTGCTCCACAGGTTGAAGAGCAGTGGACGATGAAGCACTCGGTGGAAGTCAAAGAAGCTCCGATCGAAAAGACTCTTGATAACTCATTTCCTGAAACGATGAATATTCTCGAACAAAGTGTGTTGGATTGGGGAATTAGTGTACCGGGAGTTATCAACCAGAAACCTCCGATAGAAAAAATTGACCTTCCTCCAGTGATGCAGACCAAAAAAAGCAGTGGTCCGGATGCGACCCGCGATGATATCAGATTTCCGATAAGTGATGATCTTGATTATCCAGATATGGGGTCACCGATTTCTCACGAGCCTCTGCCTGCCGCTGTACCGGAAGTTGCCGCTAAAAAACCAGCTTATGTGAGCATTGCTGATTTTGCTCCGGTTGAGATGGTGGAAGACCCTGCCCCTCTTGAGATGGAAGGCTCCTACGTACCGGACGATTCAAACGTAAAAGAAATTGAAGCTGCTATCCAGGACGAAGTCGCTGATGATCTCTGGCAGGTCGATGAGTTTGAAGACCTGAAGCGTGAAGTTGCGAGTAAGTTTGAAGATGCTAAAAATAATTTTCAGCCAACTCGTAATGATTTTGATGAGTCCCTTTTTGGCGATAACGATAGAGACGCGATTAAATGGTCAGAAAATACCAACGCGTTTACTGCCGCTCAGAAAAAAGATGCCACAGCCTCTTATAGTCTCGACATGAAATCTGAAATGGAAGCGATGGTTAAAAAGTACGTTCAGGAATACATGGATCAAATGTTCCAGAAGAGTGTGGAAAAAGTTTCTTGGGAGATCATTCCTGACCTTGCGGAAAATCTCATTCGCCAGGAACTTTCAAAAATTTCTAGTAAAATTATGAGAGACGAGTAGTCACTCTTCTCAAGCTTCCATTATAGAGATGATGCTCCAGGTTTCCCTCGCGCAAGACTGCTTCTCCATGCAGACCCAACCCTGTAAATATTCCAGTTTTTAAGACACCGGACTCTTCGACTGAAACTTCTTCATTCATATGATGACAACGCTCTTGCCAGTCTTGGGTGAGCTTTTGGTCATTCAAGTAGCGATTCTGGAGGATAAATTCTGCAAGTTCTTCGCACCATGATTTTTTTTCCACTTCGAAAGCAGCTTCGTAAACGCCGCCGAACTCAAGACTTTCTGAAAACAAATTTATCCCAATACCTGCCATCATTTTATCAGCATGAGTCTGCACCAAAATTCCAGCGCACTTTTTTCCATCAAGAGTATAAAGATCATTCGGCCATTTAAGTTTAATCATTCTACCTTTCGTCTCAAAAAAACGTGCCACTAGCACCGACATTTCTATGGCCGTAAAACTTTGAACCGGGTGAGGAGAAAGTGAGAGTGAAAAACAGAGAGTCCCTGGCATCGTTGACCAGTTGTGATCACCGCGTCCACGTCCTTTCAACTGGTTTTCGCAACTCACAAGAATTGTTTCCGAGGAAGTCCTCAGGCTTAATTGTTCTTTGAGAACATCTTGTGTAGAATCACAATCGATTAAATGAACATGTATCATCTTCAAAAGGCCCTTCATGTCACTTGTTAAAAGAGATCAACCGCGTCCGATTAAATTTACTCCCAACATTAATCCATATGCTCATGGATCAGTGATCGCTGAGTTTGGAAATACAAAAGTACATATCACGGCTTCAGTCCAGGAGTCAGTCCCTCCTTTTTTAAAAGGCAAAGGCCAAGGTTGGGTCACTGCTGAGTATGCCATGCTTCCAAGTGCGACTCACACCCGCGGAGATCGTGAACGCAAAGGAGCATCGGGTAGAACGCAAGAAATCCAGCGCCTCATTGGAAGATCGTTGCGCTCGATCGTAGATATGCACAAGCTAGGTGAGAGAAGCATCTTGATTGACTGTGACGTCATTGTGGCCGACGGGGGAACCCGTACGACTTCAATTTCTGGTGCCTATGTCGCTTTAGAGATGGCCATTAAAAAGTTGATGAAAGATGGTCTCTTAAAAGAGAATCCGATCAAAGATGGACTCGCAGCGATTTCAATTGGCCTCACTAAAAATAATGAAGTCATCGCTGACCTCAACTACGAAGAAGATTCTACCTGCGGAACAGACATGAATATCGTGATGACGAGATCGGGGAAATTTGTTGAAGTTCAAGGCACTGCTGAAGGCGAGCCCTTTTCGATGGAACATCTCCAGGCCCTTCTTGGATGTGCTCAAACAGCACTCAAGGTTGTCATGGCCGAACAGAAAAAAGTTTTGGATTCGATTTGAAATCCTTCATCCTCGGTTCTGGAAACGCACACAAGGCTAAAGAATTTGCTGAGCTCTTTTCGGGCTCGCTTACTATCATGCCCGCGCCTCGAACCTTGGACGTTGATGAGACCGGAACGACATTCACTGAAAATGCATTTCTTAAAGCGAAAGCTTATTTTGACACTTATAAAACTCAAGCTCTGGCCGATGATTCAGGACTTAATATTGAGGCCCTCCCTGATCAGCTTGGAGTTCAGAGTGCGCGTTTTGCACCAGAATTCACCGACTACAAAGATAAAAATAAAAAGGTTTTGGACCTTCTAAAAAATGAAACCAACCGGACTGCCTATTTTGTCTGTGTTCTTTGTTTTTACATCTCGCCCGATGAATATTATTTCTTCGAAGGCCGAGTCGTTGGTAAAATCGGCACCGAAATTAAAGGAGCTGATGGCTTTGGCTATGATCCTATCTTCATCCCGGACCGAGCTGAGAATGACGGCAAGAGCCTCGCAGAACTGCCAGAATGGAAGAACGAACACTCACACCGAGCGAAGGCCGTGCAGGGAGCCTTGAGTTTTTTCCCCAAGGACTAATTTTTTTGCAGAGCATTCATCTAAAGAATCGTGGACAAAATATAGCTTAGGCCTTAAAAATAACTTTCCAATTAAGAGTCGGGGTGTAGCGCAGCCTGGTAGCGTATCTGCTTTGGGAGCAGGTGGTCGTTGGTTCGAATCCAATCACCCCGACCATCTTTTTGGAAAAAACAAAAGTTTTACGAAAGCACCTCCCAGGGTGCTTTTTTTTTGGTCGGTTGAGAAAGGCTTATTTTGCTAAAAATAGCATTATCGTCTCACCTTACACTTCAAATTTTCTCTGGATGAAATCAAGGTCCCTATCTTGAAAAGAGCCCAGATCCAATGGTGAAGAGAATGTGTTTCAGGGCCCACATACAAATCATTAGCTTCGTGACCACATCTCGCTGCTGCAGTAGACTTAAAAAATGACAAATAATTGTTTTATTAACACTTCTTTGCAATTGAAAATTGTAGGACTGTTCATTGTGATTCTTGCTCTCTTATATGGCAAAAAGGCTGAAGCAATGCGAATGGAAAAAAATGTGGAAATGAAAATTTCAATTTCGGGAAAAGGTCTTTCCGAATTAATTAATTTTTTTCAACTTACAACGGATCATCCCCGAGCCGTTATTCAATCAGATAAATCGGCTAATTCCCTCATCGTTTCTCTTCTTAATGAATCGGTCGAGCTACAAACGAGATGGGATACTTTTTCAACTGGTATGGATTCTAAGTTTTTCCTCTCGAAGGCTAAACATATGAGTTTTGGAGTTACGAATTTGAGTTGTTGCTACTCGACTGATCCAAAAAGTACTTACCTCGTCATGAATAGTTCTAAAAAATTTAAGGTTGAAAACGAAACTGAAAATAAATTCATTGAGATAAAACATCTGGGGGAAGAGCGTAGTATTTGCATCTTTGTCCGAACCGAAAACAAGACACTCTTAGACGGTCTTAGAGAATAGTATAGTTAAACCTCTAGTGATCGATTCACCGGCTCACCTTACACTTCAAATTTTCTCTGGATGAAATCAATTCATCATATTTTTTATCAACCATTTGCTAAGTTGCATATATCGTTCACATGTAGAAACTGTTAAAATGAGAACTTAGTGATTAATCAAAACGACGAGGGCCTAGGTGCACTATTTTATCATTTTTCTCTTTTGCCTCTCTTATCTTTTCGCGGCAGAAATCAGTGTGACGATGGATGATTTTAACATCCGTGAAAAAACCTTGCTCTCTCCTGAAAAAAGAAATGAGCGCATCCTCGAAGCGCTCAAAAAATACGAAACGAAGGGTGCCCTTTTTGTGGTGGGAAATTATATTGATTCAGATCAAAATAAAAACCTTCTCAAGGCCTGGGGGGAAGCTGGTCACATGATTGGAAATCATACTTTTCAGCATGTTCCTTTTGATTCGAAGGTGACTGCAGAGGAAGAGATCCGTGACATCATCAAGGCAGAAGAAGTGCTCAAAGATTTCCAAGGTTTTAAAAAATCGTTTAGATTTCCCATGCTGGCCGAAGGGGATACTGCTGAAAAACGTGATCAAGTCAGAACTTGGCTCAAACATCAAGGTTATACGGTCGGCTCTGTTACCATTGATACCTCAGACTGGTATATCGATCTGAGAATGCGCGAGAAGATTGCAAAAGATCCTAAGACTGATCTCACGAAATACCGCGCATTTTATTTAAACCATCTCTGGGAAAATGCTCAGTACTATAACGATCTCTCTAAACGTGTCTTAGGACGTGAAATCAAGCACACACTTCTTGTACATTTTAATCTTTTGAATGCTCTGTTTTTGGGCGATGCCTTGGCGATGTTCAGATCTCGAGGCTGGAAAATTATTGATGCAGAAGTTGCCTTTCAAGATCCTGCTTTTGCAAAACTTCCCAATGCTATGCCCTCAGGCCAGAGTTTGATTTGGGGTCTCGCGAAGGAAACAGGGAAATTTGATAGTGTCCTTCATTATCCCGGGGAGGATGGTGAATATGAGAAGAAAAAAATGGATAAGGCCGGTTTATAAAAAAACTCAAGTATTTGCATTTTTTGACGAAAAGATGGCTATGAAATGGTTATTTCTCTCTCTCCTCATTGTTGGTTGTGCCCACCACGCTCCACAGAGAGATCCTTCTTCTGTGGTGACTCAGTTTAGTGCTTGGGGACCTTATCTCCGTCATGAATTTGGAAATATTGCCGATCTCTTTACTGATCCAACCTTTTTGCAAATGCCATGGAAAATTAGTTCCGAAATTGCTGCCGACGGAAAAGAATTGCCACCGAACAAAGTTCAAGAAGTGGGAGTGGCCTGTGCAGATAAAAATCTCTATCCGACTCATCCTTTTCAAGACACTAAAGAGTACATTTTTTCGGTAGCTGCTAATTATGATTACACCAAGCTACCGGGAACTTCCGAAGCTTGTATCACTTCAACGACATCAAAAAAATTCTGCCTAAGAGCTCAAACTGCAAATGTCGTGATTGTGTCTGATACCTATGAAGATAGTTGTGGAAATATGTACCGTGGTTACTGGGTGAAGCATTACCGATCCGGTGGGAACAAGTATCAAACAGAAGATAACATGGGTACTCTCGTCGCAAAGGGCCGCACTATTTACGAGAAAACAAACTCTGAATTTGCCGGTGAAGTCTACTCTGGATATACCTATCCAACTCCAGTTTCCGAATTTGCATTTTTGGGCAAACTCCTTCCGAGGGATGCTTTAAAAATTCAGACCTCACTTCAGAATTCTGTCCGCATGGGATATGTTCGGCAGGGGAAAATTTTCATTTCCCCTAAGAATCTTAAATAGCCGAAATATCTCTCCCATACTCAATGGTCGTCTTTGATTCGCGAGAAGGTGGATTCTGCTCGAGCTCATGACGACGTTCTTTCTCATACGCTCTTTCTGCGTTGGTTAATGGTCTAAAAGTTGAATCTTTCATATTTCTTTTGTTTTTTATCTCTTTAACTTTTTCTAAAATCTTCATACATGTCCTCCTGGTTACTGGTGGGAGATGCATAATGGAGGCCATCTTTTCGGGCCCTTATAGGCGATTTATCCTGCAAAAGAGGTCATTTCTCCTCGAGAAATTGAGTGTCAGGTCATTGACACCACCCGAAATTTTCTAGACAGGCCATCTTGCGAGGGAGAAGATGTTTTCTTAGAGGGATTAACTTGGTTTTTTACCAATGCAGGATGCAGATGGTGAAATCATTTCCTCTTCACACAAACACTTTTGAGAGGCAAACATGAGACTGAACAGGCTCATCATTCAAGGTTTCAAATCATTTAAAGACAAGACGGTCATTCACTTCGATCAAGGTATCACAGGTATTGTGGGTCCGAATGGTTGTGGTAAATCCAATATCGTGGATGCGCTTTTCTGGGTCATGGGTGAGCAATCCGCTAAGCACTTGCGCGGAACCAGCATGAAAGATTTGATCTTCGCTGGCTCCTCGAAGTATTCACCGGCCTCCTTCGCCGAAGTTACTCTGGTACTCGATAACGTTAACGGCAAGCACATCCACATCAGCGGCACTGTCGC
>JBBQGK010000133.1:0-7108 GCA_038322885.1 Bacteriovoracales bacterium
ATTTCTGAGAGAAATTTCGAGAAAATGGCGAAGGTGGATAAAGTGCTGAGTGACGATCAAAAAGAAAGTTTCTATCAAAAATCGGCCTCATCGGTCAAAACAACCATTCAGAAATATGCTGATTCTCCCTCTCAAGGTGGCGGTGGTGGTTACGGTGGCATGGGACTGAACAAGATGGTCAACACTCTCGCAAAAGGGACTGCAAGTCTGGCTGATGTGACTAATAAAACATCTAACATTATCAAAAATAGCCTCGATGATTTTTTAACAACTGATGATAGTTCACAAAATTATCCATCAGATGCGATGGATGACGAGCCATTGGTGACTTACAAAAAGCCTGTTCGTGCTCCGGTTCAGGCCCACGCCCCAGCTCGCGAACCGGCTCCTCAGGCCAGTGCAGGAAGAGGGAAGTATTCAGAACCCCCGATGGATCACGGTGATACGGTCACTCTCTCAAGCAAAGGCCCTCAAGCTCAGGCAGCGCCAGTTGCAAGTTCAGTAAGCCGCGAGGCCTACAATGAACTTCGCCAGGAAATGCGTACGCAACAGCATAAAGTTGAACTCCTCGAGCAGAAAATTCTCGAACTCTCTCAAAATTATCACTTCAATCAAAAGCATTTGAACGAAGCCAAAGGTATATTTCAGCTTCGAACCACTCTTAAAACTCTTGATGTAGATGAGTCTCACATTCTTGATTTGATCAAGAAAGCGAACTATCAATTTTCAAAAGAAGATCTTGATAATGTTGATGCACTTTTTGAATTTGCACTTCAGGAAATGGCGAGTTCGATCAATACCGGAATCCCACTCTTTGCTAAAGTCGAAGATGGCTCTCCAGTGGTCACTGTGCTTGTTTCTGAAGCGGCTTCCGGGCAAAGTAGCATGGGCACAAAGATCGCCGTCTTAAAGAAAGATGTGATCCTGATCCAATTTTCTCAAGACGGGCAGCTCAGCACTTCGGCAGACTTTGCCGCTCAGGTATTTGGGATAAAAGTGGAAAAAGTTCAGCATTTTTCTGAAGTCGTGGGCCTCACAAGAAAAGCTGTTGAGGCAAATAAGTCAGTATTAGTTGATATTCGTTTAAGTAATAAGAATACGGATGAGACTAAGAAGTTTATTGAGACGCTAAAACGCGGATTTCAGTTCGTAGAAGTTCTCTGCACACTATCTGCGATTCACTCAGAACTTTATAACCGGAAAATTATTGCTCGTTACAAAGATATTGTGGACGGTGTTATCATTTCTCATGTGGATCTCTGCATGAACTTTGGAGCTCTCTTCAATGTTCACCGGGCCCACAATAAGTTGCCTCTAAAATTCTTCGGAACTGGTCCTGTGGTTCCGGATGACATCGAAGGTGCGACTGCTGAGAGATTGATGGCGGGTCTCTTCCAGTTCTAACTACCGCTTAAAGATTCTTCGATGATTGAGACAGGATGTTTCGATCGTGCAATGACAGGAGGTTTATGCACAAAACCAGTGAGTGGCTACTCTCGTTTCGTCACGATCATAAGAGAGTGAAGGACGGCCACAGACCTTGTACAAAAATTGCCATCACTGGTGGCAAGGGTGGAGTGGGGAAGACCTCAATCGCTCTTAAAACTGCGCAGGAGCTTTCTCGCGCCGGTTACAAAACTCTTCTCATCGACTGCGATTCAAATCTTTCAAACACAGCTATTAAACTTGGGTTACCCCTTGATAATAAATTTGAAAAACTCCTTTCATCTGAGTCATCTTTCGAAGACTGCGTGATTCAACAGAGTGAGAACTTTCATCTTCTTCCTGCCTGCAATGGCTCGATTGAAATCTTTGAAAGTAAATTAAACTTCGACGAAATCATCATCGACATCATGGCCTCACACGAAGAAGAATACGATTTTATTCTTCTCGATTGCCCTGCCGGAGTTGCCCGAGAAACCATTACATTGAGTGCTTACTGCGATCACCGCTTTGTTGTCGTGACGCCTGATAAATCATCTATCACGGATTCTTATTCGCTCGTAAAAATTCTCTCTCAACGTTTTGCGATCAAAGAGAATCACCTCGTGGTGAACATGTTCCAGAATGAAAAGCAGTATCAAAAAGTCGTTCAGACCTTGAGTGAAACCATCGAGAACTTCCTCGGTTGCCGGACTCATATCCTCGGAGGAATCCAGAAACTGGATCTTTCTGCCGAGTCGTTTGATACTTTTTTCCTCTCTGAAACAAAGAATGATTTTAATAGAAACTTTATTAAACTTTTAAATGGGTTCACCGAAAAATTAGGTGGACCGATGACTCCTCGTATTTCACGAGATCATTTGGCCTTTGAACACGAAGTTCATTAAACGCTAAGGAGAGCTTTCATGTCATCACTGACGGCCAAATTGAAAAACTTAAAAGACTACCGTTCGACTGTTGACCCTAAGGTCAAAGACGAAATTATTCTTGAATACGCTCCGTTTGTTCGCTATATCGCGCAGAAAATTGCGTCGAGACTTCCACCAAACGTGGAACTTGATGACATGATTTCTTGTGGTGTTATCGGACTGATGGACGCCATCGAGAAGTTTGATCCCACTCGTGACAACAAGTTCAAGACCTATGCTGAGTTTCGAATCCGCGGGGCGATCCTAGATGAACTTCGTTCACAAGACTGGGTTCCTCGTTCAGTTCGTGAAAAAGCTAAGTTAGTTGAGAAGACTTATGCCAAGCTTGAAAAAGACTTAGGTCGTTCAGCAACCGACGATGAAGTTTGTGCTGAACTTCAATGTACGATGGACGAGTTTCATGAACTCCTTAATAAATCAAAATCAGTATCTCTCTTGAACATCGAAGACGCTGCGGCCATGAGTAAGGGTGATAAGCGTTTAATGGTGTCCTTGATGGAGACTTCTCGCTCAGCTAACCCTGCCCAGGCAGTCGGCTACAAGCGTGCCCAAGAAATCATCAAAGACGGGATCAAATCCCTTCCTGAGAAACAACGTCTGGTCCTATCGCTCTATTACTTTGAAGATTTGAACCTCAAAGAGATTGGCCAGGTTCTCGACGTCACAGAATCGCGAGTGTCTCAGCTGCACACTCAAGCGATCTTGAAGCTTAAAGCAAAACTTCGCAATCAATTCGAATCGCACGAAGATCTGGCTAGCTAAGGTAAACTACCAGGTTATTATTCAAAAGCCCGAGTCTCAAACTCGGGCTTTTTTATTGGCAGGAAGTGAGCGCTAGCGAACGTGCCATGTATGTCGACGGAGGCACGATGCCAAAGAGTCGACGATTTTCCTCTTTTCAATCCCTTCCATTTTATTCGAAAATTAAGTAGCGGAATTTACTGCTAGTACAAGGTGTGTTCTATGGATTGGATTAAAACCTTCAACCGTGGCCAGTGGATAATCCATGGCGTTTTTCTTACTGCGCTATTATTCGCCGTAGGTTCAACAATTTTTTCTTTGCGCCTAAAAAATCTTCAAACAACTGAAGAGAGTCGTATGGAAAAGATCAATTCTCTCGTGACCTATTTCAAAGAAGATCAAACCTTCACGAAAGTTGGAAAATTTTTGGGTCAAGTCGATACAGATCACGCTCAAGAAAAATTGCGTGAACTCTCTCAGAAGATTGCTCTTGCTGAAGAACTTTTTGAAATCAAATCAAACAAAGATCTCTCCCAATCAATAAAAAGTTTCAATGACCTCATTGGAAATACTTCTGGCATGTCGAGCCCGATCGATGCTCTAAAAGTTTTCAAGCAAAAAGCTTCCTCCCTTGAATCTTTCGCAAAGTCGAAAGGTTACAAGAATGTCGGCATTATCGCTCGCCGAATGCATTCTCGCCTTGAGGAGCTCAATTCAAAAAACGTTTCTGGCTCTATCCAGGTGACTTACCTTAAAACTGATCTCGCACGCGTGAAACAACTCGTGAACTCTTCAGGACTCTCTGACGGAGAGAAGAAACCATTAAATGAGCGCTTCGATTCCATGAAAAATGAGATCGATCTTTTGGGAAGTGTGAACTCTCAATCACGGGACTTGAAAAACGTGATTAAAGATTCGAGTCTCGCTCTTGCTCAGTGGGGACTTGATCTTGAGAAGAAGTCAAAAGACTTGAGTGGTCTGCTTGATCGAAAGCAAAATCAACTCATCATCTTGCTGTCGGGTATGGTGGGCTTCCTCGTTGTATCGTGGATGGGGCTTGCTTATCTCTTCAGATGGCAAAAGACTAAAATCGGTGCCGATGTTGAAGCAGAAGTTAAGAGTGTGGTTGAGAAAGGGATCATTGGCGATCAGCGTTTTATGATTGATCATTATTCGGATACGACTCGTCTCGATATTATCCATCTTCTTGATGAACTGAAAGTTAAACTTAACCTCGGATCTATGCTTCACGAGGGTCTCCCTTTTGCGGGTTGTATGATTGATGGTCACTTTAAACTCAGCTGGTTCAACCAACTCTTCCTTGAACAGTTCTATCTCTCCGAAGAAGAAGTTCGAAGCGATTCATTTAACTGGGATTATCTTCGCGACTATTTAAATCTTTCAGAAGATCCAATTTATGAGGCCATGGTCAATAAGATCGCCGGCATCTATCCCATAAAAATGAAGCAAGACGAATTCACACCAGCACAACCTTTTGAGATGTATGTGACCCCTATCACGGCCAATCGTGAGGATAAAGTAATGGTCTTCTTCTATCCACTTGTGTCTGTTAAGGAAGCCATCGACGAACAAGTCAGCATGTCGAGATCGACTCTGGCGCGATTTGTGAGTCTCTGGAATGATGAAAAATTAGACGAGGATGAGCTACGCCTCCTCGAGAGAGATTTTGAAAACAATGATCTTAGTAGTTCTTATAAGGAACTCTCGGATCTTTATCACTGTTTGAGTCATGAGAAAGATGAGTTTATCCAGACTATCCGGATGCTCGAGAAAGAGAAATCGTCTCTAGAGTTCGAGGTGACGGAATGGGAAAAGACCGACGCCTTTAAAAAAGACATCGTGAAAGAAGAACTCAAGGTCATGCACGAAATGCGTGACATGTTTTTAAATTCAGTAGACCGATCAGAGTCACTCATGAATCTTAACCGTACAGTCTTGCAACAGAACGATGACCTCAAGGCCCACGGTGTTCGCTTCAATCATATGGCCACTGAGACCCTGAAGAAAAATCGAGAAACGTCCGAGATCTTAGGACAGCTCGAAGGAGTGAAGGTTGATTATAAGAAATTAAAATTTGAGCTATTAGAAGTTAAAACACGTCTGATCTCGATAAATAATTCTCTTTTTGGCCAACTTCCTGTTCTCGATGAAACTCAGCAAAAGCTTGCGACTCGATATAAAGATGAACTCGCGCGCCTCGATCTGAACGTCTCGGTTCTGGACAAAAAACTATCTCAGCTAGACGTTTTACTCGGAAAACTTCAGATGATGAATGAAAAGACACCGATTGAGCAGCCGACACTTCAGTTTCAGACTTCTCAAAAAGACCATGAGATACGTGAGGCCTTATTCAATATCCAAAAGAACTCCGTCGGAGATCAGAAAAAAATCGTCGAGACTTTCAAGTCTCTCCATTCTTTGATTAAAAAAGACCTCGCTGCGGCCCCTCAGGTTCATGAAAGTAGAATGTCGGATCTCGATAACTTTCTGTCTTAATGAAAATCTATAAATCAAAAGTCGAAAAGCTCTTCCCTCAAGGCACAACCTTGGGGGAATTCCTTCAAAAAGTAAGTTCTCTCTCGCTTGAAAAAGTCAGTGATGCTGCCATGAAAGGAGCGGTGACTCTTCAAAGAAATAGTAAGGGCAAAATCTTACGCTCCAGAGATATGCGGGTAAAACTGTCTCCCCATGATATCGTCCAATTCACCTATGATGAAAAAGTCTTATCGCTAAAAGTAGCCGATGGCCTTGCCTCAATCTATGAGGGTCAGCATTACAGCATCTGGTACAAGCCCGCAGGGATGATTGCTCAAGGGTCTGCTTCAGGTGACCACACATCACTTTTACGTCAAGTCGAACTCAAGCTCAAAAAAGAAACTTATCTCATTCATCGCCTCGACCGAGAGACCATGGGTATGACAGTCATTGGACATACAAGTGAGGGGGCCCGGTTCCTCTCAGAACTCTTTGCTCAAAACAAAGTAAAAAAAATATACCAGGCCATTGTGAAAGGGGAGATAGAGCGGGGCCATGCTGAGACCATAAGCGCATCCTTGGATGGTAAAGAAGCCATCACTCATATCAAATCTCTTGGCAATAAACAGCATCGCTCGCTTCTTGAAGTCGAATTAGAAACCGGCAAGCTTCACCAAATCAGACGGCATCTGGATTTCATCGGATTTCCTGTCATGGGGGACCCAAAGTACGGTACCGGAAATAAAAATCGCGCTGGACTTCAGCTTCTGGCCCAGTCAATCTCCTTCATTGATCCTTGGGACAAAACCTTGAAAACATTTGAATCACCCGTAAAACTCGAGCTCTGACTAAAGTTTAGACACTTTATAAAAACTACTCCTCCATCCACTTCTTTTAATAACGAACCATTTAGCGCGTTTACAATGAGAAAAATCGTTAGGAGATTTTATGCGTAATTGTTGGATGGTTCTCGCTGTGTTTTTTTCTTTCAGTGCTCTCGCGGAAGTTTCCCGTGAAGACAAGCTCGCAAGAGTGGAGTTGATTCAGGAAATCTCAGCAGCAGGAATTCCTGTTGATGCTCAATCTTATCAACGTGAGCTTCAGTACGATGATCAAAATCTCTCTGTTGATGAAAGGGCCGAAAGAGAGGCCAACATTCTCGCTGATAAAATCAGAACCCAGGTCTTAAATGCTTATCAAGATGGTATCAAGGCCAATGATAATCCTGACGCTGTTGCCGAGGAGATAAAAAAAGAAATTGAAAAAGATATTGCTGTGGCACGCCCTGAGCTTCAGGAAGAGCTTCGTAAAATTGCTCTTCAGGCCCTTGAATCAGCGGAGAAATCAGGCATGTCGCAATCCGTGTCTTCAAGAAGTCTTGAAGACGTGATGAAAGAAAATATCCAGGATCGCATGCAGTACCTTAACGCGGAACCTGGATTTAATAATCAAAACGAGCCGGCTGAAATGAGTCGTCATAATAGCTCAGACGCTGAACG
>JBBQGK010000134.1:0-7077 GCA_038322885.1 Bacteriovoracales bacterium
TCTCAAACTCTTGAGCGACAGATCAAGAATATTCGCGGAGAAAACGAGAAAGAAGTTTTTGGCCGCGGAAAATTCTCTGAACTTGGGCTTTTGGTGGCCGGGATCACTCACGAGATTAGTAACCCTCTATCCATCATCCTCGGACGCCTGACTCAGATGAAGCGCATGAAAGATTCTCCGGAGAAAGATGAGAAATTTCAAGAAGGACTCGTTCAGATAGAAAAGAACGTTGATCGCATCACTAAAATCATTCAAAGTGTGAGGACCTATATTTACCGTGATGATGAGCGAATCGATGAATACGTGTCTTTGAGAGAAGTCATCGACAATGTTCTCCTGTTCTACGGAGAGAGGTTAAAAAACCATGGGGTGGAGTTAAGGCTTAAGGACGTGGATAAAGTTTATGTGAGAGGGAATAAGGGGCAATATGAGCAAGCTCTTCTCAATCTCATAAGTAATGCCTTCGATGCAGTCTCTGCACTTCCAGAGAAGTGGATCGAAATCTCGGCCTCTAAAGATCTCGAGACTGTTGATATCCTCGTCACCGATGCAGGAAAAGGTATCCCGCTAGCGATTCGAACAAAAATGCTAGATCCTTTCTTTTCGACAAAAAACGGAAAAGGTACCGGTCTTGGTCTTTCACTCGTGAGTGGGATTGCTCTGAAAAATGGCGGAGAATTAAGCTACGTAGATGGACCACACACGAGCTTTAAACTCAAGGTGCCCCAATCCTCTGATCTTCACTACCATTATTAAAGTTCTACAATCAATCCCACCGTGATCACCCGATCCGGTGGAAGATTAAAGAATGTAGCGGCCGATTGAGAATTTCGTGACATGTAGGCAAAAAGCTTTTCCTGCCAAACAGGCATCCCTCGTCCGTTATCTTTAGGAATGAGGTGCTCTTGCCCTAAGAAATAAGTCATAATTTTTACCGGAATTTTATTTCCATTAGAAAGTTCGAGTCCATTGAGGGCGATCGGCACATCCGGCACTTCCATGAATCCGTAGCGAAGCTGAACTTTATAAAACCCCATGCCTGCGTCTTTGACGACGACTCTCTCGCGCTGAGAAACATAGGGAACCTCTTCTGTTTTTACCGTCACAATCAGGATGGTTTCATGAAGAGATCCATAGTGGTGCATATTCAAAGTGAGAGTCGAAGGAACAAACTGCGGCTGGCCCGCCATGTAGACTGCGACTCCAGGATTACGATGAATTTTTTCCTTCTCTACTCTCGCAAGCACATCCGTCACGGGCGTAATCATCTCGAGCATTCTAGCCGAGAGAATTTTTCTTCCCTTGTTCCAGGTAATCATCACAGTAAAGATAAGGAGACCAACCACTAACGGGAACCAACCGCCGTGAACTATCTTGACGAGGTTAGCTCCAAAGAAGCAAAGCTCGACCGCTCCGAAAAATCCGCACAACCCAACGGCAATGAAGGGATTCCATTTCCAACTGTAACGAGCGACAAAATAAAAAAGAATGGTCGTAATCAGCATCGTCATCGTAACTGCTATTCCGTACGCAGAAGCAAGAGCAGTAGATGATCCAAATGAGATCACCAGAGCAATACAACTGATCATGAGAAAGATGTTCATGTTGGCGACGTAAATTTGTCCAAACTCGGTTTGAGAAGTGTGATCAATTTTCATACGTGGGAAATACTGGAGCTGAACCGCCTGCATGGTGATGGAGAAAACACCGGTGATCAAGGCCTGTGAAGCGATGACGGTTGCGATGGTCGCCATAATCACCAAGGGAATCAAGGCCCAGTCAGGGGCAAGAAGATAGAATGGATTTTTAATCGCCGCGGGATTTTGAAGGAGCAGGGCCCCTTGGCCAAAATAATTTAAAAGCAAACATGGTAGCACGCAGCTAAACCAGGCGACATCAATAGGATGACGTCCAAAATGTCCAAGATCAGAATAGAGGGCCTCCCCTCCTGTGACAACAAGAAAAACTGATCCTAAAACAATGAAGGCCTTGCCTCCGTTATGAATGAAGAAATCCAGAGCATAGTGCGGACTTAAGGCCATCAAGACATGGGGTGAATCAATAATTTTCACGAGACCTAAAAGTCCCAGAATTAAAAACCAAAGAAGAGTGATGGGCCCGAAAATTTTTCCAACCGTCGCCGTGCCGTGACGCTGAATCGAAAAAAGACCAATCAGAATAACAACCGTGATCGGAATAATATAGGGATGAAGACCCGGCTGAACGAGTTCGAGTCCTTCGACAGCACTTAAAACTGAAATCGCCGGCGTGATCATGCCGTCCCCATAAAGAAGGGCCGTTCCAAAAAGTCCAAGGAGGGTTAAATACTTTAAGCGCTTCGAATCCCCTTTAAACAAATTCGTCACAAGAGATGTCAGGGCCAGTACCCCACCCTCACCTTTATTGTCGGCCTTGAGAATCAAGAGATGATATTTTAGTGAAATAATCAGGATGAGAGACCAAAAGATCAGGGAGAGAACTCCCATGATGTTACTTTCAATAACAGGAAGTTCATTCAGGTGATGAAAAGATTCTTTCAGGGCATAGAGAGGGCTTGTTCCAATGTCACCGTAGACCACACCTAAGGCAGTGATAACCACTCCGGTACTTAGCTTACTATTTTTCATTCTCTCTCACTTAATGATGCTGATACCTTATACAACACTTTTGGATGTTAAAATGGTGTTAAAATCATCTTGAAGCTTAAGTTTTTCAGAATTTTATAACCCAACCCAGCAAATTTTGCCCTCACCCAAGGTAGGCATGAAGAAGTCCAAAAAATCGCCGAAAATAGAGATATGAAAACATTATTCCAACTCTCTTCGCTCCTTTTTCTTCTCTCATTTATGGGGATTGCTCACGCAAAAAGTAAACCCACGGCCTTGGTGTGGTCGGGGCCTGGAGCATGTAGACCGAGCTGTGTTCTGGATGCGGCCCATGCCGCAAGAAAAGCGGGCTTCAAAGTAAAATTTGTAAATCAACATTTAAAAGACTTCTCAGTTTTTAAAACCGCAAAGGTTTGGGTTCAACCGGGTGGCCACTCAGTGACGGTGGCGGCAGCGATGAGTAATGCGATGATCTCAGAGATAAAAGATTTTGTTTTTAATGGCGGAGGATATGTTGGTTTTTGTGCCGGCCTCTTTATCGCCACTAATGATATTGGAACAAGTGGTAAGCCTGGTTACGGGATTATCCCAGGGGAAACTGAACTGTGGGTAGAAGACGGAAAACCAGAAAATCAAATGCTCAAGATCGCGACAACATATTTCGGATCACGCTGGATCCTCTACGCTGGTGGACCGTACATTAAAATCAGTGAACAAGAACTCAAGTCCATCAATGGCGAAGTGATCGCACGCTACCCTAACGGCGACATCGGTGGAATTCGCGGTCAATACGGAAAAGGTAAAGTTGCAGTTGTTGGGTTTCATCCTGAAGCCGATATATTCTGGAAAGCGTTCAAAGGTAAAATCGACAGAGATGGCAGTGATGTGTTCTTTGCGGTGGATATGATTAAGTTCACAACGACTCCGTAAGAGCATTTTGAATTTGTTAATCGCATAATTTTCATTAAAAGAAGACCAACTTTTATCCTTTAGAAAAAATTCGTGTTCAAATAATATTGATCTTCAATATTCATCGATGGTCTCTTGAATCCTCAAACCAATCTTAAGTTTTAAAAATCTATTCCAAGCATTTAACAAATCTCTCGCAACAGAAAACAGTCTTTTTATTCTTCCGTCACATCTAAAGAAAAAATCATCCTAAAAGTCTTTAAGAGTTTCTTTAAGAAGTATTAAGGAGAAATAATCTAATTCTGATCATAATTATATCCCGTCGAAAAACTTCAACCATTAAGGATGGTCAAATGAAAATCAGAAAAAATGTCAGCGCTCTCGTCGCACTATCCGTATTTACGACGGCGACAATTCCACAAGGTGTACATGCGCATTCTACGAAGGCGTACAAGATGGAAGTCAAAGCAGTAAGCGAAAGTGATATCGCTAAGGTGCTTAACAAATTCCGTTACGACATGACTGTAGAATGGGATCAACGGGACCCGCATTTCAAGGAACAAGCACAAAGAGAACTAACTGATTCACTCGCAGCTCTTAAAAGAGATGGAGTCTCAGATAAAGATATTCATGCCTATATGGCGAAAACAATCCTCGATGAGGCCGCTCGCAAGGATTATGAAAGACTCCTTGATGTCATGATGAAGCAGAATTTAACAGGCGATGCAGCTGCAAAAGTCGCCATGGACTACATGGAGAAAAATCATAAAGAAGGCGTTGGATTTCAGGGAGGCGGTGGAGGTCATCGCAGTAACCGTGGTGTGATTATCGTGATTATCGGAATCATCATCATCGGTGTTGTGACTTGTCTGCTGCTTCGCCACCGTAAACCTCGTCAGGAACAAAATACGACTGGTGATAACGGGGCCACTGGAAATACTGGTAGCACCGGAGAAACTGGAAGCACAGGTTCTACTGGAGAAACAGGTTCTACTGGTAACACAGGTTCTACAGGAAGCACAGGCTCTACTGGAAGCACAGGCTCTACTGGAAGCACAGGTTCTACAGGAAGCACGGGTTCTACAGGAAGCACAGGTTCTACTGGAAGCACAGGTTCTACAGGAAGTAATGGTGATAACGGATCTACAGGTATGACTGGACATAACGGAAGTAACGGTGATGACGGTTCTACTGGAATGACTGGACACAATGGAAGTAACGGTGATGACGGTTCTACCGGCATGACTGGACACAATGGCAATAACGGTAACAACGGTAACAATGGAAACAACGGAAGTAATGGTGACGACGGATCTACCGGCATGACGGGACACAACGGTAATAATGGCAATAACGGAAACAATGGAAACAACGGAAGTAATGGTGACGACGGATCTACCGGCATGACGGGACACAACGGTAATAATGGCAATAACGGTAACAATGGAAACAACGGAAGTAATGGTGACGACGGATCTACCGGCATGACTGGACACAATGGCAATAACGGCAACAACGGTAACAATGGCAACGGAAATGGAAACAACGGAAACAATGGCAACAACGGAAATAGCAATGGGGCCAACGGTAACAACGGCAACAACGGCAACAGTCTTTTTGGCCTCGCTTCATAACCAATTGACCCCATCGGGCACCTCTAAGAGGTGCCCTCTTTCCTGGAAAAATGTATGCAAAAATTTAAAAAAATATTGATAAGCTTTTTTATTCTTCTTAATTTCTTTTCGATGGTAAGAGTCCACCTACCTCAGGACACGACCTTGTTTAAACTGGTGTATCGTCCTGTCGATTCTTATCTGACCTTTTTTAGTATCTACCAAGACTGGTTCATGTTTGCGCCTGATCCTACTCGGACGAATCTTCAAATGTCGGCCAAGGTTGAGTTCGAGGACGGCACAACTGATACTTACCATTTTCCGAATTCAACGAATCTCTCTTTGATAGACAAGTATTTGTATGGCGAGAAGTTTCGTAAACTCATGTCTGAAGGAATTCATAAGGATAGTAATCAGTGGATGTGGAAAGACGCAGCTCGATTTGTACTAAGAAAAACAAGGGATAAAAACCTGTCGAAAATGCCGATGAAGGTTATTCTTATCGAACATAAAGATATTATTCCATCCCTAGAGCAAGAATTCAGACCACATCTATCCAGATCACAAAATTACAAGAGCAAGTCTTTTTACACTTATGAGGTACTCTAAATGTTAAGTTTAAATACAATCATTAAGGGCTGGGATAAATTTTTCTTTGAAGAGAAGCCTGTCGAAGGTGTCGCCCTCTTTCGAATTCTTTGGATGCTCATGATCCTTGGAACATTTGTCTGTGATGTGTTCAACATGGAAGATTTTTATGGCCCACATGCCATCGTGTCTCTGGAAACAGTCGATACCCAATTCAACCGATTTCATCTTAATCTTTTTCATCGCTTTCATATAAGTTATGCCGTGACTTGGTCTTTTCTTATTATTTACGGAACTTCCATCATCACCTCCCTGATAGGTCTTTATACAAGGGCCTCTCTTATTGTAACTCTCATCATGATGGTGACTTTTCATCAGCGCAATATTTGGCTTTTGAGTTCTTCGGAAGTTTTAATGAGGATCATCATGACCTACATGGTGTTCCTTCCGTGCGGAAACGCTCTTTCAATTGATGCTCTTCGAGCGAAGGCAGGCAAAATTATGCCCTTGCCTCGCTTTGCCTCTCTTTGGGCCCTTCGGTTGATACAGATTCAGGTCTCTGTTTTGTATCTCTGGACGGTGTGGCACAAACTAAAAGGTGAGACCTGGATCGACGGTACCGCCCTCTACTACGCCAGCCGTCTCGAGAACATGAATAATTTCGGTCTCCCCTACCTCATGGACTCAATGTGGTTTATGAAAATCTCAACGTGGGGAACAATTGTTCTTGAAGTTGCCCTGGGAAGTCTCATCTGGATCAAAGAGTTTCGAAGACCGCTTATCATCGCGGGCCTGATCTTTCATCTTGGAATTGAATATCTCATGAGTATTCCATTTTTTGAGATCAACCTGATGATTCTGCTGATCAATTTCTACACACCGGAAGAGCTAAAAACATTTATTGAATATGCCAAGAATTTTAAGTTTAAGAAGGTCTTAAGTTTACAAGAACAAACGACCTAAAAAAGATGCTGGGGTCGCAGATCCTGTGGCCTCAGCATCATAGAAATACCCAAGGATATCCAATTCTCAGGTTATTCATTTATAGACCAACAAAATCAATTCAAATTATGAGTCTTAACCATTAGTATCCTTCCAAAAGTGAATTGAGGACATAACGATGGTTTATAAAAAAAGATTCAAGCGGCTGTTCTCTCTGTCTTTGATGGGCTACGGATTTTTAATCGTCATTGTACCAGCGCTTGCGACTTTTATTGTTAAACATTATTTCTTCGAAACAAGCTCTTACGATTTCATGAGAGTCACTGTCACAACATCGATGATCCTCTTCATCATTCTCATGGCCTACAGAAATATTACTAATAGAGAAATTGAGATTTTAAAATACCGATCTGAATCGG
>JBBQGK010000135.1:0-7046 GCA_038322885.1 Bacteriovoracales bacterium
CTGTTTTGGATAAACTCGAGGGAAAAATTACTGAAAACGTGATGGTCAATCTTACTCGCCGAGCGAAAATAGATAAGCAAGACTCGAACCGAGTTGCCCAGGAATTCTTAAGAAAAGAAATGGATGAGGTCGTGACAATTAAGACGGGTGGTCTGAAAGAGCGGTTATGGCGAACTTCACTTACTCATTTTAAACTTGTATCGATCTCTATGCTGCTCGCGATTCTGGCCGCCATACCACTTGGGATTATTGTGGCCAAACGAAAAAATCTGGGACGAGGAATTCTTGTTTTGATCAGTGCGATCCAAACAATTCCGGCCCTCGCCTTACTCGTTCTTTTGATTAAACCCCTCGGAATGTTGGGTCTCAGTGGAATAGGGGACACCCCGGCGATGATTGCACTTTTTCTTTACAGTCTTTTACCGATTGTGAGGAACACACTCTCAGGCCTTGAGCAAATTCCACAGTCATTGAAAGAAACTGCTGACGTTTTGAATCTCTCGGCCGCGACGAAGCTTTGGCGAATTGAACTTCCTCTCGCTCTTCCTTCAATCCTCGCCGGAATCAAAACTGCTCTTGTGCTCAATGTGGGATTTGCAACTCTGGGTGCACTCGTGGGTGCAGGCGGATATGGACAGCCCATCCTGACAGGAATTCGCCTCGATGATTACGGTCTCATTTTAGAAGGGGCCCTACCTGCGACAATCTTGGCGCTTCTATGCCAGTGGAGTTTTGACTTAATTGAAAAGCGAATCGTTTCTGAAGGGATTCGCTAATTTCAAATCAAAGACATTTTTTTCACCGCACTCTGTGCCGCTCCAATGATGTGTCCCAAATCTTTATGATTCATCTCAGAGTCTCCCCTGTGAGAGAGGTAGAAACCATGCTCACCAAAACCACTGGAAGGGATCGATTCCACGCTGAGCTTTTTGAGAGTTGATCCCAGATTCTTTGCCACGAGGTTTGGTAAAATGCCAATCCCATATCCTTTTTTAATAAATTCCACGATGACTTCAAACGAATCAAGTTCGAACTCACTTTTAAATTTAAGACCAAAGTGTTGGAGGTAGTACTTTAGGTCTTTGCCAGCATCGCACTCAGCATCAGGGATATAAAGTAAGACTTCTTTCTCTAGATTTTTTTTACTAATGGTCTTCAACTTATTAGAGGGAGCCGAATAAAAACTATAAGTGTCGGAGTAAAGTTTTTTTGTCACTAAATTAGAATGCTGGAAGCTACCTACCGTAATCGCGACTTCAATATCTTTTTTTATCAACGCCTCTAGGATCTCCTTACTTCTTTTTGTGGTGATCGAAACTGATAAGGCCTCATCATTTTCAATTTCACTTTTTAAGTAGGGCCAGAAGTAGATGGCAATTGATGAGAAAGTCCCAATACGGATTTTCCTTCTGGCAGGATTTTTTAGATCGATTATTTCAGTCTGGATCTGATCTAAGTCTTTAAAGAGTCTTCTACAAAATTCGTAAAGCCTCTCACCAGCAGGGGTCGCCGTTACACCCTTTTTACTCCGGTTAAGTAAGACAACCCCGGTCGTCTCTTCAAGCTCCTTAATTGAGTAAGAAAGAGTCGCGGCCGAGAGATTGAGCTTACGGCTTGTCGCCTGCATGCTTCCCTCGTGAAGAATTTCATAGAAGTAGAGGAGTTTTTCAGAGTGACGGGCGAGATTTGGGATCATCCTAGACCTTATCGTTAGAATTAATTGAACAAAGGGTTACATCGTTTCAAATATAATTACAACACGAATTAGGGTCTTATAGAGGAAACCACTAACCAGGAGATGGTATGATTCAATCAAGACGCGCCTACCTTTTGTCCCTGTTTTCATTCTTGTTCATTTTGAGTGCGAGTGCTTTCGCTCAGACCGGAAGAAACGTTTCCCAGTACAACCTAACAAGTGGAACAGGCCTCAAGGGCTTTGATCCAGTTGCTGTGTTTCCAGAGGGCGGATCTGCTGCGAAGAAAGGTCTTCAAGAAATCGGCCTTATTCATTCAGGTGTTATGTACTCATTTGCAACTCAGGCGAACCTTGAATTGTTCAAGAAAAACCCTGAGAAATACGAGCCAACATACGGTGGCTGGTGCGCTTACGCGATGGCGTCAGGAGCAAAAGTGGATATTCAACCTCAACTTGTCACCATTCACGGTAACCGTGCTCATTATTTTGTAAGTTCACGTGCTAAGCAAAACTTCGACCGCGATGTTGCTGCGTTTGAGAAAAATGCTGATGGTTTTTGGAAGAATATTTCAGGTGAGGAACCACGTCGCTAATTAAATAAACTCGAGGAGGAACAATGCTCAATTCATTCATCATGTATTTATCATTGTTTCTTCTCGCTTTCTCTTGCGGCCAAAGAAGTGCTTTAGAGTTCAGCCCTGGAACAAAAAGTACCGAGTCGTTAACTGCCTTGGAATTTGAAACTGTTCAAAAGCAGGTATTCACTAACTCATGCAGTTATTGCCACTCTCAGTATAAGACTTTTGAGGGAGTGAGGCTTGAAGTTGAGCAAATCAAAGATTCGATCGAGCATTTTCGAATGCCGAAGAATTCTGGACTTTCTCAAAATAAAAGAAATCTTCTCTTGGGATGGATTGCAGTAGGGGCTCCGGAATTTAAAAATGATCTCCCGGGAAGTTATGTTCCACCGGTGAAAGAGGCTACTTGGAAATCTCTTTCACAAAATATAATAGTTCCGAAATGCGTGATCTGCCATAACCCAGATGGCCAGGCAAGGCTCCTCGATCTTTCTTCAAAAGAAGCTGTGCTTGCAGCGAAAGATAGACTTTTTGGAGACAAAAAATTGTTAGATACGGCATCTCCGAAAGATAGCTATCTCTTGGAAGTACTTAATGACCCGGTAGAGCCCATGCCACCGATTACATCGAATCTTCCTCGCTTAAATGTTGATGATATTAGTTTAGTAGAAAAATGGATCGAACTTAATCTTCCCTAGAAAGGTAATTATGAATTATAGAGAATTTTACTATCAACCTGAGTTACCTCCAATGCACGTTTGTCCAGACGGAAAGACAAACCTCGAGGCTTCTCAAGAATTTTTGGATTGTATGAAAACCCGTCGCTCTATTCGGGATTTCTCATCTAAGACAGTTGATCAAGAACTACTATTGAACGCAATTAAAACCGCAGCAACAGCACCTAGTGGGGCCAATGGTCAGCCTTGGTTATTTGCTCTGATTACTTCCCAGGACTTAAAAAATAAAATCCGTGAAGAGGCAGAGAGAGTCGAGACTACGTTCTATCGCAGAAGCGCTCCACAGAAATTTCTCCTGGATCTCGCTCCCCTGGGCACTGACGAGCATAAACCTTATCTCTCTGATGCCGCCGCCCTGATCATGGTTTTTACGAGAAAAGAGAATACAAACGAAAAGACCTATTATCCTGTGGAGTCCACGGGAATTGCTGTGGGTTTGCTCTTGTCATCTTTGCACCTCGCAGGCCTCTCGACCCTAGTCCACACCCCAAAGCCGATGAGTTTCTCAAATGAGCTCTTGGGTCTTAATTCTGATTTTAGACCTTACATGCTCATTGTCGCGGGACACGCGAGCGAGGGAGTAGTGGTTCCCAAGATAGAAAAAAAAGAATTTAACGAAATCATGAAAATATATTGAGTCATGAAAAAAAATACAATAGGAGTATTTATGAAATTTTCAGGTCTAGTCTCTCTCGCTCTTTTGCCCCTGACTTCGTTCGCTTTTAATTCTCAACTCGAACTGGGATCTTTTTTAAATCACCAAGATAAAGTTGAGATTGGTCTGAGCAACATGGCGATCTCAAAGTCATCTGATGCTAAGATTCTCAGCTATGCGAAACGAGTTGTTGCCAACCACACGCTCGCAAACATCGTTCTCCTTTCACTCGGAAAGTCAGAAAGATTGTCCCTCTCCGACAAAGGAGAGTTTGATCCAAAACTAGCTGAGCTTTGCGAATTAGACGGATTAGCTTTTGATGGAGAATACGCAAAGGTCATGATTGCTATTCACGAAAAAGCATTGATGAACATTGATTCAAGCATGAAAGTAGAGACAACTCCAATAGGTGCTTTCTCTTCAATCATTCGTGCGCGAGTTCAGAGTGGTCTTGAAATGGCCCGTCAACTATAGTTAATTTAATTCATAAGGCCTCTATCAAAAAAAGTAGAGGTCTTATGAGTTGAGCTCCTGACCTTTCGAGATTACCTTGAAGGGAATTGATGTCTGTGATTCATACATTTTCATTTCAACGATGTTCGCCGGTAAGTTGTAACCCGCTTCAATCAATGCTTCTTTAACATCTGCGATAATTTGACCTCGTATAGACAACGCCTTAAATCCATATTCGAAAGTATGAATCCAAAAGTGGACCTTGAGGTTTACTGTATTTGTTGAGAGCGCATCAGCGCAAACAAAATTTGTGTGATTTTCATCTTCGATAACATTGTGATTGGTTTTTAATAAATTAAGGATGATTTCCTGAGCTCCATCAATTGAATTTTCAAAAGCAATTCCCACGATAAAATCAAATCTAATGAATCCATCCTCGGTATAATTGAAAACGGGCTTTTTAATCACATCACTATTTGGTATATAAACATCTTTCCCGTCAAATGTTCGAAGCTTGGTATAGCGAAATTGAATCGTGTTCACTTTGCCGAAAATATCTCCAATGCTCACGGAGTCTCCGACATTAAATGGACGACTGAAAGATAAAATTATCCCTGAAATAAAATTTTCGCCAATATCTCTAAAGGCAAAACCAATCACCACCGCCGAGGCACCAGCTGCAGTGAGAATTCCCGAAGCGATGTATTGCAGGCCACTTATTTTAAGGGCGTACATGATGAAAAATCCTGCCACAAGAAATTTTATTCCTTTGGCCAGAAAATCGATCATAATCGCATCATTGGTTTTGTAACTTATCGCCTTTCGTGTGAGCTTAGCGACTTGCTTAGAAATAAGAATTCCCGCAACGATTATAAGAATGGCGAGAATAATGTCAGGAATATGTCGCCCGAAAGTCAGGAATTGTTCTTCTACTGAGTTATAAAAATTTTGATAAAATTTCTGTATCGTCATCAAAAAAGAGTATGAGAATATTTTCTAGATGTCCTTAGAGTTATCCAAAACTTTAGTGAAAATTAAATATTGGAACTAGTGTTATCTTTGCTTCCTCGATTCAAAACCTGAAACTGCGGCGCTTGATAGTCTTTTGGTCTCAGATCTGAGGGGATTGTCACCTCGTTTCCGTCTCGAAGACTTGTGTAATGAGGAGACATGATTTCAATACCACTTTCATTAAATGAGTCTTGAATATTTTGGTGAAGGGCGGAATAGATAGAGGCCATTTTGTTGGCCTCATTGGTGTAGGCGTTGAGTTCATAGGAGACAAAGAAATCGTTGAGAGCTGTTTGAAAAATAAAGGGTTCTTTCTTTTGATCTATTAGCTCAGTTCTTTTAGCCGCATTTTTCAAGGCTTCATGTACCTTTCTCCAAGGTGCATTGTATCCAATTGTGACGGTCGTATTAAGAATGAGGCCTTCAGTAGTGGCGATGGTGCTGTAGTTCACAATGTGACTGCCCAAAACCATTGAATTGGGTATTGAGATATCGACGTTTTTAATCGTACGAATTCTTGTCACAAGGAGAGTCTTTTCCACCACATCACCCATGGTTTCTGAAATCTTCACGCGGTCTCCGATTTTAAAAGGACGCATGTAAGTAATGACGACTCCCGCTACGACATTGGCGACTGCCGATGAAGACCCCAGAGAAAGGAGTACGCCGATAAAAACTGAAACTCCCTGGAAGGCAGGGGATTTTGATCCAGGAAGATATGGAAACGCCATAATAAACGCCGAAACGATAATCAAAATCCGCACAAGTTTAAAAGTTGGCTGTGCCCAGTCCTTAAAGAAGCCATCAAAGCGAATTGTACCTTGCTCAATTTCCATGAAGAAAACTTTCACGAGTTTAATGGTGTAGCGAGCGGCAATACCGATCATCAACACAAAAAAGAGATTCGGGATGTAGCTGACAACAATCTGGAAGATGGTAGTGATCGGGTTGATGATGTAGCCATAGAGTTTCGGTGCCCAGTTGGCGGTGTAGGGGTAGAAACTAAAAATCAAAGGAACGTAAATATACAAAAGAACCAGAGTCAGGATGATTCTTGTGCTCTTTACCAACAAATGAAGCGCAGAACTTATACGCTCAGTGCTCAGAATTTCTTTTCCTTTTAAATTAATCGCCTGAATTCTATTTCCAAGTTTTTCATCAACATAAGTTTTAACTTTGGGGAAAAAAGATGAAAAGACTTTGAGGGAAATCAGTAAACCAATGGTTGCCAGGATGGTGTAAGCAATGGCCCAAGTAAGCTCCTTTGGACTTTTTAGTTTTCTGTCTCGTGAGATTGATTCGCGCATTCGCTCCAGCCAGGCCTGGGCCAAAGTGGCGCGAGATCTATCATCATTTGTTTCGAGATCTGAGTCCCTGAGACTTGCAATAACAATGTCACCAGCGAGAATTTCAGAGTTATTTTCATGGTTAAGAACGTACATACGATCGGTATCGAAAGTCTGATCATCTGAAAGTACTGAAAGGCGCTTGGTGATTGCAGAAACTCGGTCTGTGGACGAGAAAGGCCCCACACCATTTGAGAGACAACCAATTTTTAATCCGCCAAACAAAAGCTCTATACACTCTAGCGGCTTAGGAGGTTCACTCGTTTGAGCAAAGGATGAATAAAAAAATAAACTGAATAGAATGAAAATGAGTCGTAAATTCATCCTGAAATCCTATCTTAATTCTCTTCAATAGTCCGATTCGAATGAGGATCAAAGTTCAGAATTCAGAAAAAGTTAAGACAAAGCTATCTGCGTTAGCTTGAAGTGCAGGTTTATTTATGTGAATAATATTAGGTAATTATTTTTTTTCGTCATAGATATTGCAAGAGGTCAGATTATGAAAAAGATTCTCTTTATTATTTTTTTTCTACCCGTTTGTCTCTTGGCACAAACAAATCCAACGATAAG
>JBBQGK010000136.1:0-6835 GCA_038322885.1 Bacteriovoracales bacterium
CATTACCTTTTATCCGGTGTCAAAATGCACTTCTTCTGTAGAAAGCGGATTACTGGTAATGAAAGCCAAGCCCAAAACAGGAGTCCGTATGAAAAAACTTTTAGCCTTCATAATGATTATTTTTTTTCATTCGAACTTCTCTATCGCCAGTGACACCTATACTTTCCATGCAACTGGGCCGATGGACTTTAATGTAAACCTCAAATCCACCTACGAAGAGGTAGATGTTAATCAGACATGGTGTCAGAGACCCTGTATACCTCAAGACTACTGTCCTATGTTCCAGACGGAAATCTCCTACCGATGTTCTGTAAGACCGCCGAACTCGACAAGCACTAGGTTATGTTATCGTCAGTGCCTTCCTCAGGACCACTGTCCTGGAGGACTTACTCAAGTGTCCTACGACTGCTCTTCGTCTTCAAACTCAGAGAATAATATTTGTTATAGACCTTGTAGTGGGTATTCATGTCCAGCGAGCGGAGTTGAAAGTTACTCATGCGCCTCAGAGTCTTATCCTAGCTACCAAACAAATTTTTCAGATACGCGAGTTATAATCACTTCACCCGACAGTGACCTTCCTATCAATACTGATATTGAACTTCGTCTTTCAAGTTTGTTTAGTGCGTATTCTGAAGGGAGTTCGAATTTTTATCTCCACGGTTCAGGAGATAAAAAACTTCTCTCTATCAGGGCCTACCCACTAAAAGAGTTCAAAGAAGCTTTTCAGCCTAGAGACCTAAAGGTGAACGAAGGAGTTCTAAGTTTTCACTTGAAAGGGAAGCATGCTTTAGGAGTTAAGGTTACTATAGATGTATATGAGAAATTAACAAGAAGAGGCGGAACTATTTTTTTATCGGAAGGATTAGGAAGTGAATCAGTGGATCTTTATAAAGTTACCTACAACTTGAAAAAAGGAAAAAGATATAGAATTTCTGTTAAGGCGACTCCGAATCAGACTATCGAAGATCTAGGTAATTTGATTCGACTTAATGGTAACTTGAACGAAGGGCTTTCTGAGGAATTAAGCATAAAGTTCTGATCAACGATCTTAAAACTGAATATTTAGACGAAGAATTTATACAAGGCCGGAGAAATCTGGCCTTCTTCGCATATCAAGACCAAGAGATCCTGCTCATCCAGTCAGTTTCAAACATTACTCATAAGTTTTTCAACATGAGAGAGCTTGAAGCTCATCTAAATCAAAACGGATATAGATGTATTAACTTTTCTTATTACGACATTAAATCAATTAATTTTTAGAATTATCAAAAATCGCTTAAATATCCACATGGAAACGATGAGCAAGTGATTAAGAAGGCTTCGAGAGGATAATGGTTTCACACAGAAACAGGTCTCAGAATTTCTTTCTGTTCCCGTTTCAACTTACAGAGACTGGGAATATGGAAGAGACATTTCCGGCGAGCCATATATTAAACTTGCTGAAGTATTCGGGGTTGATCTTGCCGAAATTTTGGGACTACGACCTAAAAAAGAGAAGCAGAACCTCTTAGATGCCATAATGAAATTGAGGCAAGGCTTGAATGATGTAGAAAATGCCTCTAGATCGTTTTTTTGAAACGAAAACTCGCTTTATGACTTTTATTTTAAGTGTGTTCGTTGGACATACTCAAAATCGATAACAACAAAGGATTTATATGAAAAAGATCTTGCCTTTTCTCTTCGTTGCTTCATGTTTTAATGCCCACGCTGGCTATCTGTGTAAACTTAGCGAGCTCTACGAAGAGCATACTGTAACCATTCAGTACGATGGGCTCTACACGGTTGGATCGTATGGTACGCGTAATCTTTTTCTCGCAGACTATGCTAGCTCCAACACCTACCCTTTCCATGATGGTTACCTAAGCTTTGTGACTAAGATAGCAGACCGTTCTACATGGAAGAACATGCCGCAGAAGCTGGAGATTGAAGAGATCAAAGGACCAAACGGATACTTTTATCCTGTTTCTATTAAAGGTCTAGAAAAGAGAATCATAAATTTTTCCCCCGAGAACTGTCATGAAATTCCTAATCGTCCAGGACCAAAAGTTTGTCACCCAAGACGCGAGGAATGTGTAGATTTCGAATAGTATTTTAGAAACATAATATAAAGGAGAAGAAGTATGAAGTCATTTTTGAAATTAGCATTGGTATTCACCTTTTTAATGTCCACTCTCGTGGTAAGTGCGAATACTTACAATTGTAAAAGTTTGGATTCTTTTAAAGAAAAGGTTGAAGTAACTATTAAGGTAAATGGCCATCGAGCGCTAGTGTCTCTCGACCTTGATGGAGTCAAGACAAACTCTACAGCGAGTATAAAACCTTGGAACAACATTACACCAAACCGTTGTGGGTCTTATGCAAGTGGATTTGAGTTTAAACTACCTCTTCCAAACGTTCACCACCTTCACATAGTCACTCAGGTCTCTGGGCGCGGCTGTTATGCACCGAGTACCATCAGTTATGACGGTATCGAGTGGGCTGGAATTTATCTCGAGTGTACCGAAGCCACTGAGTCTGAGTTGTAGACTGAAGACAATATTTGTGGAGAAGGAAAGCATGAATGTACCAAAAGCAGGAGTGACTGTTGTCCAGATATTAAACTCTCATTTTTGACTCAAATCTTGTAATCTTGACCTAAAGAAATCAAAGGTCCGGATGGATATTATTATCCAGTTTCGATCAAAGGTTTAGGAACAGAGACTGTAAAATTCTCTCCTGATGACTGTCATCAGATTCCAGATCTTCCGGCACCAGAGTCTTGTCATCCGAGATTGGAAGGTTGTCTTGATTTTGAATAGCCTCTAATTAGTAATTATAAGATAAAGGAGTTTTATGAAAACGATTTTTACATTTATCCTTATGACAACGTTTGCTCAGGCAAGTTCGTTACAAAAATTCATTGGGACTTATAAAGGAGTAGGCAAATGCACTCTGGTGAATGGAAATAGAAACATTGAAAACATGACAATATCACTGGCACTTAAGCAAAATCAGCTTCCGGAGGGTTCGTTGACTTTGGAATTTCGTGAACCTTCTCCTCACAATCTTTTCTATTTTACGAGCTCAGTCTTACCTGGCCAAGGAACTGTTAAAGACCCGGGAAGTACGAGTTATGATCCTACAGAGAATAATTATTCTTGGATGACTTATAAAACTTTGGCGAGTGACCAATTTTTAAGTTCATATACTGTGCATCATGAAAAGTTTGGGGGAAATCGCACTGAGATTTTGATTTTATCACCCAGTACACTTGGCGGACCCATTTTCACCCTTCAATATAATACGGGAAATTATGAAAAGAATGATCGTTGCGATTTTGTTAAAGTCAATTAATGGAATCATATCCACTAGTTTTGTTTTCAATTCATGACCTCATGACTTCAGAGTTTCATATAAATGGGTGGCAGATGAAAAGGCCTCCCTTAATACTTTCATGCACTCCTTTCTTCGTCTTTTCATCTATCCTAGATTCTCTTAATTTTGCAACTTCACTGAAAGGTTAAAAAAATGGGACGATAGGCCCATACCGGAGTAGCAACTCTAGCTTCCACCACATAAAAGCAAGATCTTAAGATTAGCGGTAGGACAAAGATAATCGATCTATTAAGCCCATCAATACCATTAGTTTTAGAGCATCATTACCCATGCCCTTTACGACAGCTCTGGGAGTTTGCTAAATAAAGAGGTAATTATTCTTAATTGGAGGTTAAAATGAAAATGATTGTATTCATAGTGATGTGCTTATTTGTTTCCTCGTTTGCTATTGGTGCTGATCAAGAAGGTTTAGGCTCAACTTCCACAATGAAGAACTGGCCATATTCTCCATACTACGAGTCTGTAACAGTCGTATCAGTAAGAGGAGAGCCAGCGAAATATCTCTGGAATGGGATGCTTAATATCTCAATCGAGAATTACGATCTTACTTCAATTACGACAGCAGAAAAAAGAAGTTCTGATCAACTTCGCTGCATAAGATCTAAGGAATTGAATACGACAAAAATTTGGGAATATTCTTGTCATATTTACGTTACAGATCTTATAAATGGAAAACTTGGGCAAACTCCTCCAAATTAAGGGATGGAATCCGCTGATCAACGACCTTAAGACTGAATATTTTGTCAAAGAAGTCATACGAGGCCGGAGAAATCTGGCCTCTTCGCATCTATAGGCCTAGATCCAAACAGTTTCAATCATTTGATCAAAATTACATACCGTACCCTATCCTTGGTACACAAATCCTTTTCAAACAATTCTTTTTAGTCTTTTTCTCTTAATTTCTAGTGGACCGCTTCACTTAACTTTAAGGAGTATTTATGAAAAAATTGTTTTTTCTCATCATGGCGTCTGTTTCCTTTTCCGCCATTGCATTTGATACAGTTTCTTTATCTGAGAAAATGGGCGAGCTTCAATTAACAGCAACAAAGCTAATCGTTGAGGGTAGATTATGGGCAGAAGCAACTAAAGAATGTATGAAACAAGGAAAGAAATTTGCTGTGCAAGCTGATAAGGGATTTACCTATGAAGTACTTCAAATTCCTGTAGAAATGCAAATACCTAATTCTCCAACGCTCAGACTTGGTGGGTTTGCGAGATTTGATTGCAAATAATCTGAAATTTATATCTAGCTTTGTTTTAAATCTAAGGGTGGCAGATCTAAAGGTCACCCCTCATATTCTCAAGCACTCAATCTCAAGTACTTTTCATCTCGCCTACAACCTCTTGGTTTTGAAAGATCACTGAGAATTTGACTAATTACCAAAGACACTACTGGCCGGATAAACCACATGAGGCAAAGCCGTTATTATTGAAACGGCATTTGAATGGGAAATGATCTAAAAAGAGTAGATATATTTTATAAGTTCAATGTCCCTTGGTGAGAGTCCTTTATTAAAGCCGCCTGGCCCACGAATCGTGCAATAGCTCATGATACTTTCCGGATCATATTCACCATGGATATCGGCCTTGGCATACCCTGGCCCAATGCCGGCGTCTTCAACATGCGCTTTTTTGCAGCGTGGATCTTTCCCCGCTTCCCATCGGTAGTGTTCGTGATGGAGCCCGAGACTATGCCCAAATTCATGGGTTGCGGTTCCCCGATTAAGGCCATCTGAGTATAGCCATACAAAAGCTTTTGCATTCAAGTACTGAGGAAGATCCTGGTAGGCAGTGGGACCAATAGAAGATAGTCCAAGTGTTGAGCCGATGATCAAATCAGAAAAATAATTTCCTAAACGTTTTTTTCCATAGAAAATTACAAGTTTTGCTTGGGGATTCTCATCACAATCTTTCCATCCGGAAAATTCGATATTCGTTCTCTCAATTTTATATTCTGAAGTTATATATTCTTGGATTTTTTTCTTATTGCCTTCTGACCAATTAGAGATGGGATAGTTTTCACCGGATAGTTCTCTTTTATCTTTTTCCCCAGACGCAAAACACACATCGATATCCTTAGTATCCCAGACTGAACGATCAGTATAAAGGCTTCCGGCAAAAGAGCTAAGGGTAGGGATAAGTCCAAGAATGGCGATTAGTTTTTTCATGAGGTTAGTTTAAGGTCATATCGAAATAAGCTGAGATGAGAATGTAATTTTTTGGCGGAGGTGTTAGAAGTTAGACAGATAGAAGGGCTTTGAAAGTTTATATAGACCTATCACTCTAAGGACTATGAAGAACATTCGTTTTTAATTTACGCGGGTGTCGATCATTTAGACATTTAACGTATCGATTTGTAAAAACTTCAATTGAAATATAGTGTCGTCTTTATTTATGAGAAAATCGCTTTGTACTAACTCAACATAGGGATTTTTCATGTTACACACTTTATTATTTGCTCTTTTTGCAATTTCAGTGGCGACGGCTGCTGATAAAATCCCTCAGTGCGACTGCTTCCTTGAAGATCAAAAATCCGATGGAGTGAACTTTGAAACATTAAAAAAAATGGAAGCTTTAAACCAAGAATTAAAAACTCTTGGGGATGAGATGATCACTGAGATTGTCATTATTGCTGATGATGCAAGGAAACTTCAAGAGATTAGAAACTTCTTAAAAGAACAACTTCCGAACCATACTGAGTACGAGTTAAAAGACTGGACTCGCTTTGAGGCCGTGACTATTCGAGTAAAGAAAAAAGATGTAAGCCAAAAAGTTATTGAGGGTCTGAGAGAAATTACTGATGTTTATCCCCAAGTTCGTCCAGCAGATACAACACAACGAGCGATAGTATATTAACTTCTAGGCTGCAAGTTAGTTTTTTGCTACCAAAATCACTAGCTTTTTTTTCTAATCTTGCTCTCATGACTTAATAGTTTCATATCAATGGGTGGCAGATCTAAAGGCCACCCCTAATATTCTCAAGCACTCCCTCTCATGGTCTTCTCATCTCACCTAGAAATTCTTGATTTTGCAGCTTTACCAAGAGTATTTTCTTGATGGGCTCAAGCCCATACCGGAGGACCAACTGACTCCTACACATACAAGCAGGATCTTAAGATTTATCGGTAAGTCGATACAATTCGATCTAAGAGGTACTTCAAAATCATTACCTTCTTGCATGTCATTTTTACTTTTAAAATGACTAAATACCTTCGAAAGATGTAAATCGTATTCTTAAAGATTGATGACATGGCTTTATCCTGAACTTATTGCTCAGCTCACCAATCATTACATTAAACAAAATATTCAATGGTAAACGCTCTTTGAGGTTTTATGAAAATGTCATTTTTTTTCGTCATGGCCTTTATATTTTCTAACGCCGTTAGTTCGAACGTGAACCTAATAAATGGTACTCAAGTTCAAAGTATTGAGGCTCCATGGGTTGTGAAAATTGAGTTTG
>JBBQGK010000137.1:0-6624 GCA_038322885.1 Bacteriovoracales bacterium
TGTAAAAAAGTAGAACTTGATCCGCGGGATTATCTTTTGATCACTGTGCGCAAAGCTGCAAACCGTGAACCTTTGCAGACCCCGTTTGAAATGGCTAAGCAATTACGCGGTCAAGACCCGCCTTAAAATTTGGGTTACCAAGTGGTCCAAGAATAATGTAAATCTCGTGTATTCAAATTCCCACTGACCATCGGTTCGGTATGGATATCCCCCTCACTGGTAAATATGTCTTCCTGACTTACCAGTGATCCGACTGACCAGCCTATAGAGTCCTTCTCTATTCCCAACGTGGCACCTAGACACAGCAGTGAAGATTTGGTGGAGCTAAGTAAATCACAGGGATCCACGACCTGCTTGAGTTCAGCCTTGTTAGGTACTGATCTTTGCCTGAGTTATCGTCATTACCAGGCTACGCATCGACTAGCTCCGAAGCAAAGTGACCACGGAGCAAGAGCAAAGCTGCCTTTTTAATTTCAAAAAGAAAATCAAAAAGAGTCCATTTCAAAAAATATTTTTTCTCATTTCGTATAGACGTTCTTAACCAGACGCGCAGAGAAACAATCTAAACAACTATCTGAATTTCAGAACTTGGCTTCAATTATACAAACGTAAGCTGGGTGCGTTTTCCCTACGCTGTATTAATGCAGCAATCAAACAGGAGAAAACTAAATGTATTCACAAGTTCATTTTTGCCCAGCTTGTAACGGAAAGCTACTCAGTCAAACCAATCGTCATGGTCAAGCATTCTGGTTCTGTGAGAGGAAGCCGGAATGCAAAATTCAATTGTCTGATGACAATGAGCAGCCAGTCTTTCCCAAAGTCATCCACCGTTGCTCATGTGGAAAGGGAATTCTGCTGCAGAAACGAGGCTATCAAGGAAAAACATTTTGGGGTTGTAGTCAGTATTCAGTCTGCAAAAGGACTTTCAATGACCAGTCAGGCAAGCCTCAAGTTTAGAGTTCTCCGAATTGGTGAGGTCGCCGTCCTGCGACGTCGACACGGGCCCTATGCAATCGCTTTAGTCTCGGCCCAAGGAAAGGGGCAGGCGATATGGACAGGCTGCTAGAGCAGGCGCAGACGTTGTTTTGGCGTAGTGAATTAATGATGAGATGAAGATCACGTTTTCAATGAGGGGTCCAATTAAGGCCGCAGTTTACATCTCGTTGTATCAGCGTGACTTGAAACGCTGAGTAATGGCTTAAGGAGACCTGGAGCGCGTTATTTAGACTGTGATGCTTAGTCATTATATTTACATAGACTTTGGTCTGGCTAGGGAGGATGCTGCAATTTGTCAAAATATTTGGATAGGACATCAGGAGACAATGGAAAAATCTTTGGAAAACTCAGAGCTCATTAAGGTCACCAAGACAATTTCGTCAAAGCAATCCATTCTCGTGATCGACGATAACTCGGACACTCTAAATCTCAATAGAATTATCCTTGAGTTGGATGGGTATGAGGTTTTCACGGCTGAATGTGGAATCGAAGCTCTGGAGATTCTTTCTGAAATCAACGAACCTAACTTGATTTTACTTGATATGCAGATGCCGGATATGAGTGGGCTTGAGTTCCTAACTATTCTTGAAGAAAAAATTCCCGCGATTATTAAAGATGTTCCGGTTGTTTTTCTCACGGGAATGGATGTGGTTCCTAAAAGTAAGGCCGTCGGATTTATTCGCAAGCCTGCGGACAGAGTCAAACTTCTTAAAGACATTCGCAGCTTTATTGAATTGGGATGCCACCCACCTTATAGACACTAGTAACAGCAGTGGACACATCAATGATCGCGTGTGTGTGCCCCTGAATGAGAGGAACACACAAATTGAAGTCATTGAAAAAATCTAAAAAGAAGAAGACGGATAAAGGCAAAGTAGAGCGCGTTCAAATGGAACCTAACAACGGTTTTCCAATAGTTGGAATAGGTGCATCTGCTGGCGGCCTTGAGGCCTTTATACAAGTCCTCGCGAACATGCCAATTGATACGGGCATGGCCTTTGTTCTTATACAACATTTAGACCCCACACACCCAAGTCATTCAGTTGATATTATTTCCAGGTCTACACAGTTGAAAGTTGAAGAAGTAAAAGACGGAAGTCGTATCAAGCCCAATCATGTTTACGTCATTCCACCCAATTATAATCTGGGAATCCTCGACGGCGTTTTGAATCTTTCAGCCCGCGACCCAACGCCTGGTCAAAGCATGACCATTAACTTTTTCTTACAGTCACTTGCCCAATCAGAAAAGCGCAGAGCAATTGGTATTGTATTGTCTGGAACAGGCACCGATGGAACAAAAGGCTTATCGGCGATAAAGGCTGAGGGCGGAGTGACCTATGCTCAAGATCCAGACTCGGCGAAATACGCAGGCATGCCTCAAAGTGCTATAGACGCAGGAGTTGCAGACCTTGTATTAGCTCCAGAAGACATCACTAAGGAGCTTTCCAGAATTGCAACTCATCCATATTTGATGACTGAGGAAGAGGACTTGCCTTCAGAAAAGGTGCATGAAGATCGGCATGACTTTGAAACGGCAGATGCAAGTTCAGATGTGTCTCGCTCTAAGCAAACCCTTGCAAAAATACTGGGATTGCTACGAGCGCGCACTAAGATTGATTTTACAGATTACAAACAAACCACCATCATGCGCCGTATTCAGCGTCGAATGATGGTGCACAAAACGAAGAATTTGCAAGAATATGTAAAATACCTTGAGGCTCACGATGAGGAATTTCACGCTCTTTATAACGACATTCTAATAAATGTAACCACCTTCTTCCGCGACCCTGAATCCTTTGAGGCTTTCGCGAAAAAGGTTTTCCCAACTTTAATAAAGAACCGACCTGCGAGCACACCCATCCGAATATGGGTGCCAGGGTGCTCTACAGGCGAAGAAGCATATTCCATCGCCATTTCCTTAAGAGAGTTTCTAAGCAAATCAGGAAAACAATATCCGATTCAGATTTTCGCAACCGATATTAGCGAGCCAGCGATCAAAAAAGCGCGTAGTGGACAATACTCAGAGAGTGTTGTTCAAAATGTATCAGTGGAACGTTTAAAGCTATTTTTTGATAAAGTAGATGGTGGTTATAGAGTTCGCAGGACGATTCGTGATCTGTGTCTTTTCTCCCGACATGACGTGACTAGCGATCCCCCATTTGCCAGGCTTGACCTAATTTCCTGTAGGAATGTCTTGATTTATTTTGCGAAGGCGCTGCAAAAACGAGTCTTTCCAATTTTCCATTACGCGCTTTTACCTAGCGGATTCTTATGGCTTGGCAGAGCGGAGAATACCGGGGAATTTTCAAAGTTGTTTGATCTGCTAGAGAAAACGCACAAGATTTACACTAAATCGAATGTGCCCACTCCGCTTATCCATTTTTCAACTAAACATTTTCGAGAGTCTCCAGATACAATAAAGCAAAGTCAGTTCATTGCGAGATCCGGAATTGAGCTTCAGAAGGATGCCGATAAAATCCTTCTTTCAAAGTTTTCACCACCAAGTGTCATCATCAATGCTGATCTTGAGATTTTGCAGTTTCGCGGCAGGACCGTCCCATTTCTAGAACCTGCATCTGGTCAATCCAGCCTGAACCTTCTAAAAATGGCTCGACCTGAACTATCAGTAAGTCTTCGAGCGACAATTCAATCGGCTAAGAAGGAAAATGAATCAATTGAACGACGTGGATTGCATTTTGAATCTGATGGCAAACATATAACTGTCGACATTGAGGTGGTCCCAATTGACCCCAAAGCTCCCCCCACAGAGCGCACCTTTTTAGTTATCTTTAAACAAACTGAGGTCAAGAAAAAAATCAGCAGTGGCAAGCAAACAAAAGGCAAAAAAGGTCGGAGCGGTAAAAGCCGAGACGGCGATGAAGAGCGCGTATCAGAACTGTTGAAAGAACTTTCGGAAACAAAGGATTATCAACAATCTTTTATTGAACAGTACGAAGTCACTCAAGAAGAGCTGACTTCGGCCAACGAGGAGCTGCAAAGTACCAATGAAGAGTTCCAGAGCACCAATGAAGAAATCCAGACAGCCCAAGAAGAGCTTCAATCGACAAATGAAGAACTGGTCACAGTAAACGAAGAACTACAAATGCGAAACGTCGATCTGACTACGCTCAGCGGTGACCTTAATAATCTATTGGCCAGTATAGAAATACCAGTGCTGATCGTAGGTGGTGATCATCGTGTGCGTCGATTTTCGCCAAAAGCAAAAAATGCCTTTAATCTGATTCCCACAGATATTGGCCGTCCTATTGGCGATATCAAACCTAATTTCAATTTAAGCCTAGATGGCTTGATATCGGAAGTTGGCGAAACCTTAAGTTTAAAGGAGATGGAACTCAAGGATACAAACGGCAATTGGCTACGAGTCCAAATTCGTCCCTATAAAACAGTCGATAACAAAATTGATGGAGCGATTATTGTTCTAACTGATATTAACGTTCTTAAAAAAAGAGAAGGAGTTACAAAAAAAGCGCGTATTGTGGCGGATAATTCCAATCTTGCAAAAGATGTTTTTCTTGCAACCCTTTCACATGAACTGCGGAACCCTCTTTCGTCGATTCTTTCATGGGCCGAACTGATTGCTTCGGGAAAGATTGATTTCGAGATGGCGAAACAAGGCGCTGCCGTCATCGAGCAGAGTGCTAAAACTCAAAATCGACTTATTGACGACCTTCTTGATGTTTCCAGAATCATCGCAGGAAAGCTCGCCATAGAATTAGAGCCGGTCGACCCTGCTTCTATCGTTCGCTTAGCTATTGAATCAGTCCGCTCCATGTCGGAGAAGAAATCCATTCAGATTGAGAGCAATTTTCCGCACGAGGTAGAGTTGATTCAAGCTGACCCCACTCGGCTTCAGCAGATTATTTGGAATCTTCTTACGAATGCGATCAAATTTTCTCCCAAGAAGAGCGTCGTTAACGTAAAATTCGAGTACATTGAGAAGGAAAATAAGCGATTTGCCCAGATCAAGGTATCTGATCAAGGGAAAGGAATTCCGCCCGAATTTCTTCCGCAAATTTTCCATCGCTTCAGCCAGGCAGACAGCACATCAACCAGAGTTCATGGTGGCTTGGGTATTGGACTTTCCATTGTCCACAGTTTGGTGGAAATGCAAAGCGGGACCGTCACGGCAGAAAATTCGAGCGATGGAATGGGAGCGATTTTCACGCTAAATTTCCCAATTGTATTACATCAATCTGCAATCGCTCAAACCGAGCTTGGAAATGGGAAAGACTCCCTGCCAGGCGATAGCAATGCTGCCAAAATTCAAACACCGAATCTTGACGGATTGCGAGTACTCATTGTCGAGGATGATAAAAACGCGCTTGAGGCAATAAGTTTACATCTTAAGTCTTTGGGTGCTGAAGTTATGGCTGTTGGGTCTGCAGGTGAGGCGCTCAAAACCTTTCTAAGTTTTAAACCTAGCGTTCTCGTTAGTGACATCGCTATGCCCGATGAAGATGGTTACAGTTTAATGCGAAAAATTAGGGCGCTGGACGACAACAGTGGCGGGTGCATTCCCGCCTTGGCCCTAACTGCCTTCTTAACACCTGAAGATGCGAAAGAGGCGTTGGCTGCTGGCTTTCAAGCCCACATCGCAAAACCAGTCGGAGTCAATGAACTGGGCAGAGCTATCTTGAAGATCTCTGCCAAAAGTAAAACCTCAGATCCTTATCCATGCGTGGTTGCCATCGGTGCGTCGGCAGGAGGCTTAGCTGCCTTTAAGCAGCTTATTGAAAACTTGCCGGCCGATACCGGAATGGCGTTTGTTCTGCTTTCACACATTTTACGCGGGTCGAAAAGTCTGCTTCCTGAGATTCTCTCTCAATCGACGAAAATGCCGGTTCTGCAAGTCACAGGCAGAGAGCAAATCCTGGCTAATCACGTCTATGTTCTTCCCCCTGATAAGTTTATGGAAATCCAGGGAGACTCACTTCTTCTCATCCCTCGCCCAGCCAAAGTGGAGAATAGCGCCATTGATCATTTTCTATTTTCCTTAGCAAAAGACCAGGCTCATGGGTCCATAGGTATTATTCTCTCGGGAGAAGGATCTGATGGCGCGGAAGGACTAAAAGTTTTGAAAGAAAAGGGTGGTACGACAATGGCCCAAACGCCTGAGACTGCCTCCTCGAAACCAATGCCGATCGCCGCCATAGAAATTGACCATGTAGATTATGTCCTTTCGCCGAAGGAAATTGCCCACAACCTGGGTTCCAAGCAGTGGTGTGAGGCAAATATTGCGAAGGATTCGTTGAAGCTTCTCTGGCATCAAAAGTCAGTTTAATACGGAAGATTAAGGCACAGTGGGCTGGTCCCAATTACCGGATCGGGGTTTTTACTTGGGACGCGCGCGAGTCTACCGTAACCCAAATTTAAAGGCGGTCCTACCGCCAGGATTTAATTCATGAGACCTCTCCAGCCCAAAGGAGAATCGTTGTGGATAAAAAGATTTTAGAATTACTGGAAAAGATGTAACCCAAATTTTAAGGCGGGTCTTGACCGCGTAATTGCTTAGCCATTTCAAACGGGGTCTGCAAAGGTTCACGGTTTGCAGCTTTGCGCACAGTGATCAAAAGATAATCCCGCGGATCAAGTTCTACTTTTTTACAG
>JBBQGK010000138.1:0-6338 GCA_038322885.1 Bacteriovoracales bacterium
AAATATTCAATGAGGATTAGATTAGAACTAGAAAATTAATTTGAATGGTCTTATTTTATCGAGTGCCTTATGCAACCCATTCTTCATCTGATCCATCATCAAGGCCCACGTCGTAGGCGAGAGCACCCTGTAAAATAAACAATGAAAGTAAGGCGATCAGGCTTATCTTTAACATTAGGTCCTCCAGGACTATCTTCTCTGACTTAGAGAAGATCAGAATCTAAGAGCAAAATACTTGCCAGCTTTTTCCCTCGGAATGGCCTTAAAGCAGAGTCCTTTTGCCACTGATCCAGTGCCATTTTCGCCTCGTCAGGTACAAAAGCTCTCAGGATTCTTGAGGCAAGATTCATAATAAAGGGCATCCCACTCATGTTGTGGGTGATATCCTTATTGGCAAGACCGGGATCTTCTAGAGCGTGGACTCTTTGATTTTTGAAGGATTTAAATTTCGAAGATGTTTTTTAGAGGAGTATTCGTAAGAAATAAAACTGGTCGATTCAAGACAGGCCACTCTTCGGGGTGGCCTTCTTATTTCATGTAATCCCTTCCCAATCCCTTTAAAATTCATGGCCCTTGAGGTAGGTTCTAATCTCAAAGGAAATATATGGCATTTGAATCATCGTTTAACAAAGACTTTGCTCGCAAGCTTGCTCGCTCGAAAGATCCCCATGCGGATCTGGAAGGGGAACTTGAAAAGCTTCGTCAGCGGGCACTAACCTTGAATCATGCTCGAGAAAAAATGGCTAAGGGCTATGAGATCGTTTTGCAGGGGCTTAAAGACGCCTATCCGCAGTTAGACATGAGCGACAAGAATCTTGAAGGCACGCCCAACCGCATGGCCCGTGCACTCTTGGAAATCTGTTCAGGCCTTGGGATGGATGAGAAAGAAATTTTCTCTTCAACTTTTCCAGCTGAAAACTATAACGAAGTGATCATTTTAAAAGACATCGATTACACTTCACTTTGCAGTCACCATTTTTTTCCTTTCACAGGAAAGGCGCATGTTGGTTATCTCCCTGACACTTCTCTCGGAAATGAATCGCGCGTGGTGGGACTCTCTAAGCTCGCTCACATTGTTGATTGCCATGCCCAAAGACCACAGCTTCAGGAACGAATGTGCTTTAACATCATGAGCTCAATTAAAAGTGAGCTCAAACCAGCTGGTGTCATGGTCGTGATTGAAGGCTCCCATGGGTGTCTCACCTGTCGAAGTGCTAAGAAGGCCAATGCGACGATGGTGACCTCGGCCCTTGATGGAAAATTCAAAGAAGACTCAAAGCTTCGTGGTGAATTCCTAAGCCTCATAGGATTGAATAAATGAAAATATTTTTTCTTCTCGTCTTCATTTGTTCATTCAATAGCATGGCTTCAGAAACACCTTGCTCAGTTGATGGAATCTCAGACAGCCCACAGGCAGCAGTTTGCGATTTTCCTGGAAAAAATATTATCTTGAGTTGCCTTGAGGGTAAATATTATTTAGGTACAGAACTCGTGGAATCAACCTGGCATGAAGAAGTTGAAGAAGGAAACTCTCCTCTGGTCTTTAAAACTTCGCTCTCTCTTCTTAAGATGACTAAGCAGTCTCGAAGCCTTGTTTACGATGCTACTTTTGAGAGTCCTGATTCTATCAGTGGGACTTGTCACTAACTTGAAATCCTGAGCATGCGCGTAATGGGAAATCATAGAACATAAGTCGTTCTCTTTTCTTAAGCTGGGCCCAAGTTTTAGAGGCAAATTGTGAATGGTGTCTTAATAAAAAACCCCCCAAGTTTCATTGACTTTGACGTGGCTAAGCCTTAATAATTATAGGATGTCGAAGCGTATTTTAGTTGTTGAAGATGACACGTCTATCAGGGAACTCCTGGTTGAGTTGTTAGAAAGCGAAGGTTACTCGGTTGCATCTGCCGTTAACGGACTCGAGGGTCTAAAATATCTGCAGAATCAAATCTCCCCTGATCTCATTTTGATCGATTTAATGATGCCTGTAATGGATGGCTATTCATTCCGTACCGAACAATTAAAAAACGATAAGTGGGCCAAGATTCCGACTGTGGTCATGTCTGCCGAAGCGAATGCCAAAGAAAAGATGAAAAACTTCCAGATCACGGCGTTTTTAAGTAAACCTGTCGAACTCGATACGATCCTTAAAACCGTCGCTCAGTACTCCTGATCCATGTTCAAACTATTTGGCATCCCGAATTGTGATACTGTCAAAAAGGCACGAACCTTTTTAGAGAAGAAGTCTGCCTCCGTGGATTTTATCGACTTCAAGAAATCCCCCCCTACAAAGAATGATCTTTTGCGCTGGAAAGAAGCCTTTGGAGACTGGCCCGTGAATAAGGCCGGAGTCACTTATAAAAAACATAAAGAAGAATTTGAGTCTCTTTCTGATGAAAAGAAGTTCTCTCTTTTAAGTAGCAGCTCTTCTATGATCAAGCGTCCGATCTTGGAAAAAAATGGCAAAGTCTTGGCCTTCGGGTTTGATGAAGAAAAATACAAATCACTTATTAAATAGGCCAAAAAATGATCATTGATGCAATCAAGGCCCACCTTGAAGAGTACTCCTACCTAAAAAGCATACAGGCCCTTTTACACTGGGATATGGAAACCATGATGCCCAAGGGGGCGATAGAGGATCGTGCGAAACGACTCTCTTATATTCAAGGTAAGATGCATGAGCATATCACGGGTAAAAAGTATCATGGACTCCTCAAGGATTTCGCTGGTGAAAAACTAAAACCCTTGGAGAAAAAAATCCTGAAGGAAATGCGCTGGGATTTTAAACTCTCAAAGGCACTTCCCACAAAACACGTGATGGAGCTCTCTCATTTAACGACGATGGCCACAGGCGCCTGGGCCGAAGCTCGAACTAAAAATGATTGGAAAAGTTATGAGCCCTTTTTAGACAAGCTCATTACTTTAAAGAAGAGAGAGACCAAATATTACGGGGATAAAAAACCCTACGATGCTTTGATAAAACTTCACGATAAAGAATTTACTTCGGCCGACATTAAAAAACTTTTTGCCGAACTGAGAACAGGCCTCTTGAAACTCGCCTCTGAGGTTAAAAAAGACAGTGTCTACAATCAGGTCAAAGATCTCCAGGGCAATTTCGATATTGCCGCTCAGAAACTCTTGAGTGAGGAGGTGGCAAGTCTCTTTGGTCTTCCCACAAAGAATTCAAGGCTCGATATTTCCACCCATCCATTCAGCATTAATATTTCTCCCCAGGATCAGCGGATCACCACTCGGTATGTGACTCATAATCTTGATTCCTTGAGCAGTACCATGCATGAAGTGGGGCACGCGCTTTATGAATCAGGGCTCCCCCGAGACTGGGAAGGTACTCCAATGCAGGAAGCCGTTTCGCTCTCTGTTCATGAATCTCAATCTCGTTTTTGGGAAAATATCATTGGCCGCTCGGAAGAATTTTCAAATTTTATTCATCCGAGAATGAGACACTACTTCCCGAAAGCGATGAAGGGAATTGATGAAAAAAGACTCTTTCAGATTTTTAACAAATCGACTCCCAACCTCATCCGAGTCGAGTCCTGCGAGCTCTACTATAATTTGCACGTCATCATTCGCTTTGAAATTGAAGAGATGATTTTCAACGAGGGACTCAAAACCAAGGACATTCCCGCTCTGTGGAATAAGAAATATAAAGAGTATTTAGGGATCGCACCAAAAACAAACCGCGAGGGTGTTTTGCAGGATTCACATTGGGCCGGCGGAGCGTTTGGATATTTCCCAACTTATACTTTAGGAAACCTGATTTCAGGAAGTCTGTATCAGAAAATGAAGCTTACTGTGCCTAAATTTTCCCAGAAAATAGAGAAAGGGGACTTCAAAGACATCCTGACTTATCTTCGTAAGAATATTCACGAGAAAGGGCGCTCGATTAATTCGGCAGATATCGTGGGTGAGCTTGAGACCTCTGATTACCTCGCCTACCTGAGTGAGAAACTTAAAGCATGAAAAGAAAGCTGATCATATCCCTCATCGGAATCTTTGGGTTTCTCCTGGGCGGGCTAAGTATCACTTCCTATGTTCTCGCTCAGAAAATAAAAGAAGTAGAAAAAGAACGAAAAGATGAACCATCTGTGGTGATGAAAGGGGAGTTGCCTAAACCCAAACTCAAGCCCCATAAATTTAAGCATATGGTCTGTGACTTTTTTCCAGTAAAGTTGCCCTCGGATTCCCCAGAGGAAGATTCTTCTGTTAAATCTCTTTGTGATGTGAGTTTTGAAGGTGAGAGGCTCATGATGGTTTACAACCAAAATTATTATAAGGATGTCCTCTCAATCTATGACCATCCCCTTATGAGAGAGTTCAAGAACCTCTCTGCTCGTCAAAAAATCCAAATGCTCTTTGAGGCGAGAGGTCCGGGAGATATCAATTTTCTCCTCTCAAAAAAAGACATGCAAGAGTCGCTTCTCTATCTTTTAAACGGAATGAATAGAAAGTTCAGACTTTGGGAGAAGTATCAGAATGGTCCCTACCTGATTTACGTCTGGGACATCACCCGGGGCAGCTTCAAAGAAATCAAGGTTCAGCTTTTCTCGGATGCAGATACGTTTACTTGCTTGGGTGAGAAATGCGTTGATTATTTATTTCAATCGGGAATTCTATGAGTGAAATCGAAGAAGAAGTTTTCTTAGGAGTCATGAATCATCAAGAAGCAAAGAACCATCAGCTCGCGATGAAAGGCGAGGGTGTGATTTTAACTTTAAAATCAAATGATCAGACTTGTACGACCGGATGTACGGTGACTGTTGAGGTCTGGGCGCACACCCGCGATGCAGAGAAAGTGCAGAGCTATTTTCACAAAGACTACATGAAGCATGTGAAGGGGCACGAGCCAAAGCTTGAGCATATGATTGCGGTCTTTGATCCGGATTTGTTGGAAGTGATTTGTCAGGCGTGTGGAGCGACTTTTTCACCGGTCCAAAAAGAATGTCCTGATTGTGGTCTTTGCTACTAATAGTCTTTTTTTCGCATCTGTTTTTTTTCGGAGTCTTTCTTTTTGGTATTGAGTCTCTTCAAAACGGCACTTCGTTTTGGCTTCGTTTTCTTTCTGATCTTAGGAGGCCTGGCTACCTGATCAATCAAGGCATGAAGTTTCTCGATCGCTTCATCAATATTGGCCTTCTGCGAGCGGTGTTCCTGAGAAATAATCTGGACAGTTCCGTCTTCTAAAACAAGGGTCCCAAAGCGCTCGTAAAAGCGGTCTTTGACACTTTGAGTACAAGAAGGGGATTCGATAATATTCCAATAAAGCAGGACTTTGCTATTAACCTTGTTCACATTCTGGCCCCCAGCGCCACTGGAGCGCGCGAAAGAGAAGGTGAATTCAGAAAAAGGGATTCTAATTTTATCCATGGTCGATATAATCTTAACATGAAAAAGACCACTTGGTTTGTTTATATCATTGAGAATGAAAAGGGGTTTCTCTACACCGGCATCACCACTGATATAGAAAGGCGATTTAAAGAGCACTCAGAGAGTCCGAAGGGAGCGAAATTTTTTCGTTCAGGTGCGCCGGTAAAAGTTCTTTTTAAAAAGAAATTTCCAGACCGCTCTCTTGCCTCAAAGTTTGAGGCGATGGTAAAAAAACTTAAGCGTGAAGATAAAATTTATCTGATCGAAAAGAAACGAGTTAAGAAATGATCTCCCAAATGATGAGTCTGTACATGAAGGCCCAAGGCTGGAAGTTTGAAGGGTCTATCCCGGAAAATCTTCGATCGTTTGTCATGCTGGGTGCTCCTCATACGTCCAATCACGACGTCGCCCCAGCAACAGTGATTGGCCACATGATCAATCGCAATTGCAAATTTGTGATCAAATCTGAGTGGATGAAACCACCCCTTGGATGGTTATTAAAAGCAGCAGGAGCTATTGGGCTTGATCGCGGAAAACTGAAAGAGGGAAATCGTGAGAGCACGATTGATGTAATGGCGAGGCTCTTCACTCAGTATGATGAACTAGTCCTTTTAATTGCACCTGAGGGAACAAGAAGACCTGTCGATAAATGGAAGACAGGTTTTTACTATATAGCTCAGAAGGCGGGTGTTCCGATTGTTTGTGGCTTCGGTGATTATGAGAAAAAAACCTGGGGAGTCGGTCCCATTATTTATCCAACAGACTTTGAGAAGGATATGAAAACCATCATGGACTATTACTCAACCATCAGAGGAAAAAATCCGCAGAATTTCAAATTACATAAACTTGATTAAAGACTTACTTGCAAACCAGAACCCCAGATATTTTAGAAACAATCTGCTGGCTCTTATTACGAGACTGGCCATTGATTTCTAGATAGTTCTTGTTACTTATGG
>JBBQGK010000139.1:0-6257 GCA_038322885.1 Bacteriovoracales bacterium
AGCAGCTTCCTTCTTAGAGAAACCCGCTTCTTTGTAGATGCGCTCAACAATATCTGCCTTCGTCATGCTCATTGAAATCTCCCACTAGTTTTCATAAGCTTATCGCCTGTATTTACTAATTATTAATAGGTTAGCAGGAAAAGAAATTACTTCAAGGGAAAAAAAAAGCCCCAAGCACCGTTTTATCGATACTTGGGGCTTGGATTCAACAAGAATTATTGTTTCGTAGCTTCGTGAACAGCTTTGAAAGCGTTAAAATCATGAACCGCGAGCTCAGCGAGCATCTTACGGTTGATGGTTACACCTTTCTTGTTCATTCCGCTGATGAACTGAGAATAAGATGTTCCGAGCATTCTAGCTCCAGCGTTGATACGGACAATCCACAATTTGCGTATGTCACGCTTGAGCAAACGACGGCCGATAAATGCATAATGAAGTGCACGGCGAACTGTTTCAGATGCGTGCTTGAACTTAGTACGTCTGTCGAAGTGGAAACCTTTTGCAAGTTTCAATACTTTGTTACGACGTTGGCGGGCCTTAAAACCCCGTTTGACTCGTGCCATGTGGCTCTCCTTCTTCGTTCCGAGGGGGATTTTTTAAATCTCTTAACCCTGTTTCACTACTCTTGTTGGTTATAAAACAGATCCATAAGGATCAATACTAGACGAGGTAAGGGATACACATAGCAGCGTTATGATAGTCACCAGAGTGAACATAACCAGCTTTGTTTTTATCAGCTTTAGAACGAGAAGATTTATTCACAAGCAAGTGACGGTGACTTGCTTTCTTGATTTTGATCTTTCCAGTAGCAGTAACTTTAAAACGTTTGGCGGCCGCACGTTTAGTTTTCATCTTAGCCATATAGAGCTCCTAAAGCATAAATTGCATTCGTAAAAGAGTGCATGAAATTAACACGATCATTTTATTAGAGAAAGCTCTTTTTTAAGGCTTTTCTACTTACCCTTCTTACCCGGGGCAACCATCGCAATGACCCGGTTCCCCATCATTTTGGATGGAGACTCGATAATGGCACCTTTTTCAAGGACGGCCTTCACGATTTCGTCGAACTTTCCGAGACCAATTTCCTTGTGGGCCATCTCTCGCCCACGAAATTGCATCAAAAGCTTCACTTTATCACCGTGATCGAGGAATTTCTCAATGTGATTGAGTTTTACTTCAAGGTCATGTTTTTCGATATTTGGGCGGAATTTGATTTCTTTAACTTCGATCACAACTTGCTTCTTCTTAGCTTCAGCAAGTTTCTTTTGAACCTGGTACTTGTACTTACCGTAATCCATCATTTTCACGACGGGTGGAACGGCATTCGGGGAAATTTCGATAAGGTCCATGTTTTCACTGTCGGCCATGAGTTTTGCTTGTGCGAGTGTGACCACGCCGTAAGCCTTACCATCATCACCAATCAACCGAATCTCGTGTGCTCGAATTCTATCGTTTACACGTGGCTCTTGAACTTTCTCGCTTATAACCCACCTCCATTAGATTGGGGTCTCAAATAAATAAAAACAAAAATTACAACGCTTGGAATAACCTGACAAACTAAAAACATGATCATTCGTGAATGATCCCTTCGACAAACAGAGTTAGCCGTCCCTTTTCCTCTCGGCGCACAAGCCGAAGTATCGATCCACGAGCTTTATCAAAGCCTTTCTTAAGAATCTCCAATTCAGCTTCTGCTTCGGTCCAGGTGGACGCTTTGAGAGTGGCGCGCTCAACCGGTGCACTCACCCAATCCCAGGTTTTAAAGGGAAGTTTGGGCTCTTTAAGGGGGCCTATGGTCGACCTCGCCACTAGACTCTCCCCTTCGGGAGAATAAAAAATATAAACGGCTTCTTCGGCCAGATCATGACCCAAGTGTTCTAAAGTTTCGTCAATTTTCTGAGTTAGCTCCAAAAAATCCTGACCATCACGCATGGATTCAAGGCCAATGAGTCGCATATTGGGGAGAAGTGAATTCATCACGACTTATTAAACTTGAGATTAATCGCCACCTGATCGTTGAGATCAAGGATGAATTTATCAATGAGCCCATCAAGCTTATCCCCATCAATGACCCTGAAGGTTCGGTCGTTGTTGCGATCGATGACTTTCTGGTTCTGGTGATACACCAAAGTTTCTTTAATAATCGGAACCGCAAAGGCTTCCGGATATTTTACGACTCGGCCGTGTTCCTGCTCGAGATGAAAAAGTTCTTTCGCGACCTGGATGAAGCGCTCTTGGGTGAAGTTTTCATTGGCGAGGTATTTCACGGCAAGGCTTGAAATATAATAAGACTCATAGAGATACGACAGTGCCGTTGAAAATCGGCGAACTTTCGTCGCGATCTCGTAGAGCTCTTGCGAAGAGAGCTTCATCGCCTCTTCAAGGTCATTGATCTTTCTTCCAATGGCGTAAGAGATAATATCGATCGCCTCACGGATCATGTCTTTTGCGTCGGGGAGATAGAACTCGTACTTTAATTCTTTGCGCTTGTTCATCAAGAAGCGCGTGAGCTGCATCCCATCTTTAATCGAGCCATTGAAAACGTTAAACCAGGTCGAGTTGATGATACAGGGAACGAGGAAGTGATGAAGGATCATGTTTTTATGAAACAGAACCTCAATTCGGTGCTCTGATTTTATGGCGTAGAAAACCTGGTTCAATTTTTCGCGCTTCAAGACTTCAATTTTTTTATTCCCAATGAAAAGATCCAGAGAACTTCTCAGAGCGTCTTGATAAGAGTGTTTCGCTAGAGAGGGCGTCATGGGGATTTTCATCGCCTCACAATAATTAATCACGTCCAGTGCTCGGTCCTCGACCTGCTTCCAAGTCAGTGCACCGGATGGTTCATCCAGCATAACGAGTGCGAGAAGTGAAGACGGAGTGATCGGCATATTTTTACCGACGGCCTTAAAAGTCGCAAACGCCAGACTCTGAGTCGCCTCTTTTAGGTCCCCCGTGAATCCGTGAACGACAACTCCCTCACCAAAGTGAATGTGAATTGTGCCCAATCTTTTGTTGAAGAGCTTGAAGAGCTTCAGCAGTTGGGTGGCCTTTTCTGGGACTTTCTTCTCACCACCGAGCTCCCGTGCGTGGGCCTTTTCTTCCGGGATGTGTTCGTGAGCAATAGAGATCGGAATGAACATCAGAGGCTTTCCATCTTTTAAATAAGAATGGGCCTCGAGGAGCATTTGAAACAAACCGTATTTGGGCTTTAAAAGTTTACCTGTACGTGTGCGTCCTCCCTCGAAGAAAAACTCCACGATCTGATTCGTCTCCAGAAGATAATAAATGTAGGCCTCAAAAGTGAGCTTATACAAATGATCAGAGGTAAAAGTTCGGCGAAGAAAGAAGGCCCCACACTTTCCAAAGATCTGCCCCAAAGGAAAAACACTTAGGTTAATCCCGGCAGCGATGCGAATCATCACGTCAAATTTTTTATAAACCGAATAAGTAATCGCAATATAGTCAGCGTGAGACTGATGGTTCGGAACCAGGATGAGATGATTTTTTTCCTGAAGTGTTTTCAGGTCCATGCCAGGAGGAGTCTCAAGATTGACCCCATCATAGAGATTCGCAAAGGTCGCATCGATAAACTTGATCGTTGATTTTATCATCGTCGGAGAAAACTCCCCGTGAATCTCTTGGAAAAGTTTTTTTACTTTCGCAGCTTCTTCGGGTTTATCTTTAAGTCTCTCCGCCATGCGCGGAAAATTCAGAACTGATTGAAGGGCATCGTTCATGCGGTCCTAGAGGTTAAGTCCATGAGGTTTGGACTCCATCATACCAGAGGCAGTCATTTCCATGAAGCGGGCATTCTTATGAATCTCTGCAATGGTATTCGCATTCAGATAAGTCATACCCGAGCGTATGCCTCCGCACATCTCATGAATAATATTTTCCACTGAACCTTTGCAAGATACCCAGCGCGCCTCGCCTTCTGCCGCCATGCCTTGGGGAAGTTCTCCTCTCCAAGAAACTTGTGCATCCTTCGAGGCCATCCCACGGTAGCGCTTTCTACCTCCTTCAATTTCTCCAGGCGTTTCTAAACAGCCCGAGAGCATTGATCCAAGCATCACAGTTTCTGCTCCGGCCGAGAAAGCTTTCATCATATCGCCAGAAGTTTTAATTCCTCCATCCGCGATGACGGGAACATTGTATTTTCTTGCTTCGAGAACACACATCGCAACCGCAGTTAACTGAGGAACTCCGCAGCCAGTGATAATTCGAGTTGTACACATAGAACCCGGGCCAATTCCAACCTTCACGGCATCAGCACCATGTTCAATAAGTCCGCGTACACCCTCTGGCATCGCTGTATTTCCTGCGATCACATCAATGTGCGGGTATTTCTTTTTCACGTAATCGAGAGTTTCAAACATCATGACTGAATCACCGTGAGCGATGTCGATGGTGAGAATATCGGCGCCGGCATCCACCAAAAGATCCGCGCGTCTCATTCCGTCTTCTTTTACACCGATCGATGCTGCGACCGGAAGACCAAGTGGCTTAATTTTTTCACGCATGAGTTTGACTTGCTTCACTTGATCTTCGGCCGACATGAAACGGTGGAGAATTCCGAGTCCACCGAGTTCGGCCATTTTGATCGCCATAATGGCCTCGGTCACTGTGTCCATGTTGGCTGATATAATAGGAGTTTTAAGGAAAAATCTCTTCGTGACACGAGCGTCTAGCTGTGGGGCTCGGCGAGAATTCATTTCAGAATGTCTTGGCATGAGGAGAACGTCATCAAAGGTGAGTCCGCGTGAGCGCTCCATGATATCGTTGGCGGTGAAGATCAGTGCCATAAGAGAATCCTTTTTTTTTGCTTTAGGGCGATATTCTGCCAAAAAGATGGTAGCTTGGAAATGGATTAAGCATAGCTTAAGACTCTGAATACTCATTCTGATGCTCATAGGATTACGATAATGAAAGAATTTTTCCGCAAGTTTTCACAGAAAGTCTCGAGTCATATGGGTTCGCCCCAGGCCTTTGCTTTTGCCTGTGGAATGGTGATTTTATGGGGCATGAGTGGTCCTCATTTTCATTATTCCGACACTTGGGAGCTGATCATCAATACAGCAACCACGATCATCACCTTCCTCATGGTCTTTGTGATCCAGAACTCTCAAAACCGGGACATGAAATCTCTGCACTTGAAACTCGATGAACTGATCCGCGCTACTAAAGAGGCCCGAAATCGGCTGATTTCCCTAGAGAAGATGTCTGAGGATGATCTCGACGTGCTGGAGAAGGAATTTAGCGAATTAGAGAAAAGTGATGTTCTTGTGTTAAAGGAAGTCGAAGTCATCGATGGAGAAAACCAAGGCTAGTCTTCGATATTAATCGTGCTTAGAGTTAAAATTTTCGATCGCTCCGGCCATTAAAAAAGAATGAGCGCGAATCTTCCGAAGGGCCACAACCATATCTGAATAGGTAAGAGCAGTCACCGGAAGATACAGACCTTTTGAAATTCGATCAAGATGCTTTTCTCTCATTGAATCGGCCCAGAGCTGAAGCTCGTTAGATTTTGACTCAACTTTCATCATGTCCAGCGAGTCCCCATTCTCAAGCCCCTGACCCACGAGCAAAAAGAAATTCCAGACTTCATCCAAGAAATGGAAAAACTCTAACCGGCTCTCTCCAGAGAGTGTATCAGTATAAAGAAATCTCTCACGATACTTCGCTAAACGCTCAATATAATCGGCGACACTCTCAAGCTCATCAGTAATCTTGATCATACTCTGAACTTGTTCAGACTGATGGTGAGACATAGATTTTTCCATCACGTAACAGAGGAAAACGGTGATCTCTTTATGGATATTATCAGTGATCCGTTCATAATCAATAATTTTGGCAAGCTTTCTTGCGTCGTATTCCTCGGCAAACCAGAATTCACGGTTGAGCTTGTACATGCGCTCAACGATCTCTTTCATTTTACGAATTTCTGATTCTGCTTGCGCCATACTCGCAGCTGGCAGCATGTTGGAAGGGTCACCCAAAACGAGGAGATGAGGAACTTCTTTTTCATTTCTTTCGGGAATCATCTTTGTCATGAGTCGCGCCATTTGGTTCACGAAAGGAAGGAACATAACGGCGATTGTGATATTGAAAAGCGTGTGCGCAAGAGCAATGTGTTGAGCGATATAAAGATGCGATCCTGAGTCATCAACACGGGAAGCATCCAAGGGAAGAATAGCATTCACTAGATTCACAAACTGATCGAAAAAGCAGTAAACAACAACCACCCCAGCAATTTT
>JBBQGK010000140.1:0-5963 GCA_038322885.1 Bacteriovoracales bacterium
GGTGTCGTCTCAATCGCACTCGCTTCATCTCGCACGTCGGGCAGGTGGGCCTCTATGACTGAGGGCCAGGACAAAAGGAGAGCGTCCAGAGAAGCGAGGCTTGGCAAACTCGTGAGTGAACTCAGTGCGTTTAATTTGTGATGAATAATAAAAGGAGAATTATTTTTGTAATCATTTGAAAATTCAATAAGGGATTTTGGAGAGATGAGGGAAAGGAGGCCAGCTTTATTCTTCATGGTTCAATTTTACCTAGATCTACTCAATTCACCATCTGTTAAAATAAAGTCTATGAAAAACACAATATTTTTTGCGAGCATCTTACTCTCTTCGTCGGTCTTTGCGTATCAACTCGCATTCACTCCCGCTGAACTTGAAAAACTCAAAAAAGGTGAACAAATTGAACGGGTGGAAGAAATTAAAAATGAAGTTTTTCCGAAGGTAACCTTGGCCCAGGTGATCCCTCACTCTCCGAAAGAAAACATGGACGTCTTTTCTGATTTTGAGTCCCAAAAAGATTATATTCCAGGCATGAAAAAAGCAGAGATCGTGCATAAGGAAGGTAACACCACGGATGTCTATTTTAAAATTCATATGCCCATGCCCGTGAGTGACTCTGAATACACCACAAGACACGTGATCAAAAATGAGGGGAAAAATTACTTTCTCACTTGGGATCTACTTAAGTCAGAACAGATCAAGGCCTCAAAAGGAGTCGTCAATTTCGAGGAGTATGAAGGAAAGAGTCTCTTAACTTACACGAGTCTTATCACGCCAAAATCAAGCTTCGCTTGGGCGGTTAAGGGCCAAGTCGCCCCGGATACAAAAAAGAATGTGGACATCATCATCAAGCATCTCGACAGCGTCATCACAAAAAAATAAACAACTTTATTTTTTAAACTTGAGAGTCATACGATGACTCTCGCCAATCTCTTCGTATTTATCATGATCTTTCTCCCCCATGCGGTAAACCGGTGGAAGAACCCAGACTCCTCCAGGATAATCTCCAGAGTCTTTTGGATTATAATTTATATTCGATTTTTCAACGAATTTAAAACCAGCTCTCTTAGCGTGAGCGATGACTTCATTTTCAGTCATGTAGCCGCTCTTCATCGGAAGTTTTTTATTTCCCGGGGACTGATGTTGCACAATCCCTAAAATGCCGCCAGGTTTTAAGACCGAGTAGAAGAACTTAAACGCCATCTTCGTCGAGTTCGTCGCTACCCAGTTGTGAACAGAATTAAAACTTAAGACCATGTCAGTGAAGCCAGCCTTTACTAAATTTCTCTTATTCAAAGGTTCAAACGCCACAAAACGCGTCTTGGCCTGAACCTCGGGGTGACTTAATAAAATATCTTGCAACTTTTTTTCATTCTCAACTAGTACTTTTGAGGGATGCGGGGGCATCCGTGGAACGGCCATCACATATTGCCCATTTTTGGCGAGAAAAGGGGCGAGGATTTCAGTGTAGTAACCAGAACCTGGAGAAATTTCCATCACCGTCATGGTGGGTTTGATTCCAAAGAACGTCAGTGTCTCGGCCGGGTGCTGAAACTCATCACGGTCGGTATTTTCGGTTGAACGAGAATCTGATTGGACCGCCCCCTCAAGATCACTAGGCAATGGTTTGGGCCCCTGATTTTTTCTAAAAAGAGAGCAAGAACTCAATAAGAAAAGAATAAGAAAGAGTATTTTTTGAGTCATAATTCTCATCCTAATACATAAACTCGTAAGAATCTCTCCGTTTTTTGCACTTTAACCTTGGTTCAACCTAAAATTTTTGCGTAAAGTAAATTATGTACAAACTCCGTCCCTACCAGCAAGAAGCAGTGGATTCCACTGTGATGTACTTTAAAAAAAAGCGTGATCCGGCCGTGATTGTTCTTCCTACGGGAGCGGGCAAGAGTTTAGTCATCGCTGAGCTCGCTCGGATCGCCAAGGGCCGCGTTTTGGTCCTTGCCCATGTCAAAGAGCTCGTGGAACAAAACTTTGAAAAATACTGCAGCTATGGCCTTGAGGCCGGGATCTATTCGGCGAGCTTGGGACAAAAAGACTTTAAAGAGAAAGCGATCTTTGGAAGCATCCAATCCGTTGCTCGCGCTCCTGAAGAATTCTTCCATGATTTTTCTCTCCTGGTCATTGATGAGTGTCACCGTGTCGCCGATGAAGGAGCGACTCAGTATCAGGAAGTGATCCAAAAGCTGCGTTTAAAAAGCCCTAACCTCTGCATCCTGGGCCTCACCGCTACCCCGTACCGCTTAGGGCTCGGCTGGATCTATGAATTTGCAAGTTCGGGTGAAATAAAAACCGAGCAAAAAAGATTTTTCAAGCAATGCGTTTTTGAGCTTCCTCTCTCGTTTATGATTAAAAATAAATTCCTCACTCAACCAGTGAAAGTAGATATCCCCGTAACCTGTTATGATTTTTCGGAGCTCACAGAAAAAGATCGGATGTACACGACAGCGGAAGTCGAAGAACTTTTAAAAAATCAAAAACGCCTCACTCCACTGATCGTCAACAACATCGCCGACATCACGGCCCGCTTCAACCGCCAAGGTGTGATGATCTTCAGCGCCACCGTTAAACACGCCCAGGAAGTCCTCTCTTACTTGCCTAAAGATCAAGCGCGTCTGGTGATCGGTGATACCGATATGAATTCCCGTGATGAGATTGTAGAAGATTTTAAAAAGAAAAAATTTAAGTATCTCGTAAATGTATCAGTTCTCACCACAGGCTTTGATGCTCCTCACGTAGATATGATCGCGATATTGAGACCAACAGAATCCAATAGTCTTTATCAGCAAATCGTAGGCCGTGGACTTCGGTTAAGCGATGGGAAAACCGATTGCTTCATTCTTGACTACACGGGTATGGGACACGACATCTACGCCCCAGAGATCAGTGACAAGCGGCCTAAAGAGACAGTTCCAGTTCTCGTTGCTTGTCCATCTTGCAACTTTGAAAATAGTTTCTGGGGACTCGTGGACTTTGACGGAGAAGTGATCGAACACTTTGGCCGCAAATGCCGAGGGGCCACTCAGAATCCTAAGACAATGCAAATAACCCCATGTGGTTACCGTTTTCGCTCTAAGCTTTGTCACAGTTGCGGAGAAGAAAATGATCTTACCGCTAAAGAGTGCCATAAATGTCATGCGGTTTTAATCGATGCAGATTCAAAACTCAAGCAGGCCAAGCTTTCAAAAGATGCTCATATTCTCACTCCGGAGAGAATTACTTTTGATGAGCGTATCGATAAAAATTCAAATCCCTATCTAGAAGTTCGCTATTACGATTCAGACGCTCAGTACGTGAGTGAGGCGCATTTTTTTAGCTCGTCCCTCTCCCTCAAGAAGTTCCAAATCAACTTCCTGAGATCTCACCTCAGACGACCTGAAATGGGTGTTGAAATAAATGGGCCTCGCGACCTTATAAAAATTCAGAAGAAGCTGCGCATGCCTTCGTTTGTCATTGCGAGGAAACAAGATAAATTTTGGAAAATTACTGAAAAAGTCTTTGCTGAAGAGATGCTTTAAATTTTTCTCATCGCTCTGTGGGGAATTCCTGCTTCATAAAAAACTTCTCCATGGGTGGACCATCCCAGTTTCTCGTAGAATGAAACAACGTCAAGCTGAGCGTGCATGTAGGGCTTGAGATCTGGGTAATGCATGGATGCATAGGCGAGCATCTCCTTCATAAGAACTGATCCAAGCCCCAGACGTCGGAACTTTTTTAGGGTAGCAATACGCTCAAACTTTATAAAGTCTCCCTTGACTCGAAGGCGTCCCGTGGTCGCTGGTTGACCATCTTTCGAAATGAGAAAATGGTCGCAGGATAATTCAAATTCATCAATTTCAAGTTCTTCCGGGACATGTTGTTCAAATATAAAAACTTCTCTGCGGATACTTAAAGCTGAATGATAAAAGGAGGAATGAAGATCGATTTTCATAAACTCCTTTATACCCGAGTAGTTTAGACTCGTCAGCTTTTGATATAATATACCGATAAGTAGATATGGCCTTCATCATTCCATTTCTCCTATTCCTCTCCCTGCCACTACTTGCGGATGTGCAGTCATGTATTGAAAACGGTAAAAATAATCCCATCAATCATGCCTTCGAGACTTGTGAAAAATCACGAGCGGTCAAAACTGTGGACGAATTTATAAGTACTGTAAAAAATCTTGAAGCCTTGGGTTACTGTTCACTTGTTGCGAGACCCGGCGAAGCCCCTCAAGAAGATATGGATCATTTATGCAGAGATCCGAATGGTTTTGTGTGCGAAAAGAAGCAGGGTTATGTCATGAATTCAAAATGCCAGTTCGTGCATTTGGCCTCGGACGATATAAAGCAAACCGCAGAGTTTGTTCAGATTGATTGTTCATATAAAAATGCGGAAAATCTTTTTTTGGAAGCGCACAAAGGTGATTGCCCTCCTTTAAGTAATGAGCGCGACTGCCAAGGATTTCTTGTGGTCAAATATGCCGAGACAATTAAGGCGATGGAAATAACCGAAGCCTACACTCCGGCCCGCATGGAAAAAGTTCGTATCGCATTTGAACGGGTGAAGACTAAATATCTAGAGAAAGTTAGAAAGAGTACACTCATAGCTCCAGATAAACTTCCCATCATCATATCAAGAATTGCCGAGACTCAACTAGATTTACCTCCGAGCAATACGGAATGTGCAAATACTTCTGCCTCAGGCCCTGAATCTGGTATTTACTATGCCCATGATGATAATAAGGTCCACGTTTGCATCGGCTTCATGGCAACTTTGAATCATGAAAATGACTTAGATCTTATGCATACTTTTGGCCATGAAATCTCACACTCAATTGATCCTTGTACTCTTGCTGATGTTTTTACCTCAGAACCTGAAGCAGGAATTTCTGTCTACGGTGGACTCATTGCCTGCTTACGAGGGGGAGCTGGTCAAGATGGTTGCACAAACTCCGTCCTCAACTGCAACACTGAACGCGGACACCAAGCTGCGTGTACTGAAAGTGCTAAGTCCAGAGATGAAGTCAACCCAACTAATCTTCAGAGCTTTATGGATAAATGTCTTGTTCAGATAAAACGTTATGATGCATGCCCAATAGATGCTTCTCCAGACAATCCAAGCCTCGATTTAAGTTCATACCGCTCAGAGGGAGAAAATATTAGTCAGATTAGAGAGAGTTTTTCTGATTACATGGGCTCAGAGGTCGTTTCAGATATTGTAAAAGAAGATACTGACTCTGGAAAACTTACTCGCAGTGATCGCCTCGATGGTATAACTTCCCTTGCAACAACCTATGCAGGACTGCATGGACGCTGCATTTCTAGCAACACGAAAGATTCTCATCCCGCTCCCTTCCTTCGCATGAATCGTATCATCATGGGAAGCGAGTCCTTTAGAGAATCCCTCGGTTGTGAAGGTGGCCCTCCAAAAACTCCCGGAGCGAACATGAAGTGCCAGGGTCTGTGATGAAGAGGTATCTCTTATTCATTTTAATTCTTACTCACCAATCTCAGAGTGCGAGTCTTTTTCAAGCTACTTTTATCTTCGATCATCATTTTCCTGAACTTCAAAAAGACGTTCATATAGAATTTAGAAAAATAGATTCAGGCAAAATTGAAATTTCATATCTTTCCGTGATTAAAGGTGAATCAAAAAAAATAAAAAAAGAGTTCTCGGAGTTCGTCATTCAAGAACTTCTTAAGAAATTAAAAACGCCGATTTCAGGTTGGTCGTCAGACTCAAACTGCAGGGTGAAAGAATACTGGAGATTTAAAGTTGAAGGAGCTCGTAAGGAAATTTGTTCTCAAAAAGAATTGATAAAAGGAATTAAAAATTTCCAGTCATCTGTGGAATTGCTTCTCAGAAAGTAACGTGCGCCAATATTCATTGGCCTTATTGAGTATTTCGAGAAGCTAAATATTTCCAGAAATGCCTATTCCCTACCCCTAAAATCAAAACCAGGATCG
>JBBQGK010000141.1:0-5796 GCA_038322885.1 Bacteriovoracales bacterium
GAAACTGTGACCTGCAAAGAGGCGCAGAATGCGATTAAGCTTCTTGAGTCTGCGAGCTCAAATTTTAACCTCATCATCGTAAGGTCAAAAATTGGTAAAGAAGAATCTGCCAAGATGGTGATCGATTATCTCAAGAGTAAAAATCTCAATACACCGGTTATCGTGATTGGCCCTGGTCAGGAAATTCCTGGAAGCTTTGCTCATGTACCCAACTCTCTCCAGCTTAAAATTATGGTTCAGTCTGCGGCCCGCGCCCTTCACATCACAGCGAAAGTGATGAATGAAAAAGTGGTACCGGATTTCTTTCCCATCCCTATCCATTACTTCTCGTTGATTCCTCGCTCGATTTGCCCAGTCTACGCTCAGGATAAAACGGATCCCTCTATTTATAATCTCATCATCGATAAGCAGAAGACCTATGACCAAGCTCTAATCAAAGGACTCATCTCCGAAGGAGTTTTACGCCTCTACGTGGATAAGCTCGATCGACTAGAGTTTGTGAACAATGTGACCTCTGAATTAATGAGCCATCTCGAGAAAAACGAGATCTCAGCTGATGAGCAGATGAGTGCCTCAGAGAAAAGTGTTGAGCTTCTAGCGAAGAAACTTGTGGCCATAGGTGTGACTGAAGAAACCATCACACTCGCAAGAAAAAATATCGAGATCATGAAGACACAGGTCAAGTCCTATCCCAAGCTCGCGAAGCTGATGGAACGTCTGCTTTCTAATAAGTCGAGCTACATCTACAAACACACTCAGATCATGATCTTTGTGGCCCTTCACATTATTCAAAATATTGATTGGGGAAATCCTGAGCAAGAAGATAAGATTACCTTCATTTGTTTTTTCCATGATATCGCGCTCGAAAATGATATCCAGGCGAGTGTAAAATCCGCCCTCGAGCTTAAAAAGTTGGACCTTCCCGTTCATGAAAAACAGCTCATCGAAAAACACGCTCAACTCGCAGCTGAACTTGTGCAAAAGTTTCCACATGCGCCTATGGGAGCGGATCAAATCATTCGTCAGCATCATGGCACTTTGAATGGATTAGGATTTTCCGAGCACTTCGGCAGTAACGTTTCACCAGTGTCAATCGTGTTCATTCTCTCCGAAGAGTTCACCCGAATTATTTTGAGCCGCGGGAACGGACCTTTTGATCGAATGGAGATGATCAGAGAACTTAAGGATTCATTCCCGTCTTCAAGATTTCAAAAGATGATCGATCTCTTGCAAACCATCACCGTCTAGGTCAATCCCGCAAGGTAGGAAACCCATGCATCGGTATTTTCGGCATCAAGCGCTGCCGTAAATTCACCATTGCCACCGCCATCATCGTCGTCGCCTTCCCAAAAGGCCACGGCCTGTGAAAAGCCCGCTTCTAAAAGCAAATCACGCAGCTCCGGCATGGTCCAAAATCTCCAGTGATAAGTGAACACGTTTTCGTGCTTCTTTCCTTTAGGATCTTTGAAGTGAATGGCAAAAGTACATTCGTGTGTGACGGGATTAAAGTGCTGGCACTCCCAGTAGTAAGTGACCTTACCTACTTTCTTTGTATCAGTGACTAGCTTCTGACTTTCAGGTCCTCCGAACAGATCAATGTAGAAAATGCCCTGTTTCCCAAGTGCTTTTCTCGCCGCTTTGAAATACTGAAGAAGATCTTTGCGATTTCTAAAGATGAAGTAGGAAAAATTAAACGCACAAACGATATCTACTTTCGGAGTCTTCGCGTTCAAGACATTCTGCTTGAGATAGTGCATCCGAGACTGCTCATTTTTATTAAGCTTCGAATAGTGCCGAACCTCTCCCATGTGAATAGGCTCAGGATCAAGATCCACACCAAAGGCTTCGCATTTTTTATTCTGCTGAACCCACGAGCAAGAGATGGCTCCAGTCCCACAAAAATCTTCACGCAAGGTATAGGCAGCATGGCCATAAAGACGTTTGAACTCATCTTGCATGAAAGTCACTTCGCTCTCCGGACTTTGAACCGCGCGCTCATAAAAATCATATTTTTGTTCAAGAGTCAGAGTAGATTTCAAGCAAGATCCTTTTCTAAAAATTGTCTCAGCGGATGCCCACTAGCGACGAGCCCTTTGATTAAATGCAAGATACCCTTCTTCTCGTTTACGCTAAGATCCCAGATCACCTGGGCAAGGGGTCCATTAGCGGAAGTAAGTTGAAGTATATCTCTTCCACCTGATTTCGTCTTTTGAACTTTCGCAATATCCGTCCATTTTACAAATATTCTCTGATGCTCGCCAACGTTAGGGTTGATCTCAAAAACGGTGGATAGACCATCGAAGGTCACGTCAAGAAAGACGAGAGAATCTCTGCGAAGATTAAAGAGAAATGGAGTGAGGAGAACAAGGAGACCAGGACTCAGCAAGATATTGATGATTGTGCTACCCTCTCCAGCTGTTTCTCGCAAAAAGCGATTCACTTCTTGGATAATCTCTGGACTGCGGGCCAGGATCTGAAGGGCCCCGATGCAACAAATATAAATTAGCCAACCGATGAGAAATTCTTTTTTATCAAAGTGCCATTTCTGCTCCATGACTTGGATGCGAGTCTTGTCATCGAGTGGTTTGAGGATTTCTTTACGAGGATCGGGGATCGTTTTTGACTTCGGCCTTGGAGTGATTGTGACTTCCGGAGAAGATGAACTTCCCTCATCGGGAAGCTCATCCAGAGTGACTTTCTTTTCGTCGCTCTCCAAAAAATTAACCTTTCGTTTTTACCATGTCTTCCATGATCATCATCGATTCCTCAACGGTTGGGTCTTTACGAAGAGTTTTAGTGAACTCATCGAATTTTTCCTGCTGAGCTTTATCTTTTGTCGCAGAAAGATCATTCACCATCAAAGACTTATTTTCTTCTTCTTTCTTGAACACATCTGTCTTCTCGCGAATGTCCTTACGCTCTTTCTCGTAATCTTTCATCGCCAGTGAGCGCTTGGTATTTTTCTTCTGCTCCGTGTACCACTTCATCGAGTTCAAGACGTGCTTAAATTTTTCGCTCTTCTTCAATCGAGCGGCACTTGCGGCCTTGAGACCATTGATATCAAATTTCTTGTTCCAAATTTCATATTTCACCGGCTTCACTTCCCCCCAAGGAATGGAGTAATCAAGAAATTTTTCTCCCGATTCCAGGTGGGAGAACTGATCCGGCAAGACGATGTCTGGAGTCACACCTTTGTATTGAGTCGATCCACCATTCACGCGGTAGAACTTTTGAATCGTGATCTTCAAGGCCCCGAGAGGAGAATAGGCCTTTGCCATAGGAGAGATGTATCCATCGAGATCAACCACGGCCTGAACAGTCCCCTTTCCGTGAGAGAACTCTCCGCCAACAACAACCGCGCGCTTGTAATCCTGAAGAGCGGCCGCCACAATTTCTGAAGCAGAAGCTGAAAAGCGATTAATAAGAACGATCACTGGGCCATCAAATTCAATGATTGGATCTGTATCTGTTAGAACATCCACTGGTGGACGCGATGCCTTCACTTGAACAATCGGTCCTGTCTTAATGAAGAGGCCCGAAATAAGTTTGGCATCTTCAAGCGCACCACCACCGTTGTTACGAAGGTCAAGGATAAGCCCGTTCATACCGGCCGCTTTTAAACGAACAATTTCTTTTCTCGTATCATCCGTGACGTTTCTACCCGCGCGGTCATTGAAGTCGCGGTAGAACTTTGGAATGTTGATGTATCCAACCTTCGTTTTATTCGGTGCGAGCTCCAAGAGGGTACCTTTCGCGTATGACTCTTCGATTTCTACAATGTCTCGCTCGATGGGCACAACTTTGATCAAACCATTTGGCTTTTTGATGGTGAGTTTTACGATCGTGCCTTTAGGTCCACGGATGAGTTTTACGGCATCACGAAGCGACATATCTACGACATCGACGGGCTCATCCGAACCTTGGCCAACTTTCAAGATCACGTCTTCCGCATCAACTTCTTTCGTTTTCCAAGACGCAGAACCAGGGACAATTTTTTCGACTTTAATGAAGGAGTTATCTTCGCGAAGAATCGCGCCAATCCCTTCAAGCTTCCCCGACATATCGATATCAAAATCTTCTTTCTCTTCTGGAACTAAGTAGTTCGTGTGGGGATCGAAAATTTTCGTGATGGAGTTATAAAACTTATCAAGCTTGTCTGATCTTTTTTCATTCACGAGACGAGAGAATATCTTTTTGTAGCTCTTGAGAACTTTTTCACGAGATTCTTTTTCAATCTCAACTTCAGTCAATTTCTTATCCGTCGTAGGCTTCTTCTTATTACCTTTCTCATCCAGAGCAAGGCCACTCTGCTCTTCTCTTTGGTCTACGATCCGTCCCATGACCTCAAAGCGCATGAGCTTTTCCCAATGAGCGAAAAGTTCCTTTTCCGTATTCATGAATTTGCGCTTCTTTGGATCAGTTTCGATCGATTCTTTTTTATTATAATCAAGCGGCTTTGAGAGAAGAGTCTCGATATATTTTTCGATGTCGCCGATGCGCTTATTCATCAACTGAGCGCTGACATCGAGGATCGTAAGCTCGCCACGATCAAGCATGTCATCAAATTGCTTTTCAAATTTTCTAAGTTCCTTAACGTCACTTTCAAGGAGAAATTGCTTCCCGTAATCAATGCGTTCTAAATAAACCTTAAACGCGTTCATAGAAAGTTTATCGTCGATTTTTTTTCCCGTGAGATGCATGTTCTCAAGCGCACCACGAAGGATGGTCCCTAAGACCATCTCGCGACTTGACCGAGGAGCACTCGAAACCATTCCACCAAAGAGCCCGTTGTCTTTCTCTTCGCTACGATCTTGTGACCATACAGATAAAGCACTCAATAAAAGACCAAGAGCGAGAACGGATTTCATGGAACCTCGATTTGCAATTTTTATGATGTTTTATTGTCCCTCAGAGAGGGTATTTCGGGCAATCAATTTCACTTAGAAACGTTTGGATAATTCATCGACAAATGGTGCGACTTCCCGAGTCTTCTTCTCATCTTTTTCACAGATGTCCTGCTCTTCGCCTTTCATGATTAGGCGAAGCATTACTTTGCAGTCCCCTTTTTCAGACGGGATTTCATACTGAGCCTTCAAAAAACGAGAGGCAAATTCAGTATCAAGTTTCTTTGCATCCTTGGTGTCAACTTTTCTCAACGTCTCGTCTTTATCATTTTTTAATCTGAGGTAATGTTCAAGCTGATTGGTTCGAAAGAGGATGAAAGTCTTGCCGCTTTTCACGTCATCGATCTGAAACATGTCCAGTTGATTGCGCAGATCGGTCGAACTCTCCTTGACCGGCTGATCCGGACTTTGAGCATAAACCGCGAATGAAAAAAGCAAAATGATTAGTTTAATCAAGATAATACCTCTGAGGAATTATCTCACACGCCGGGTGACTTTCAAAGAAAACCTCAATAGTATTTTCGACATGCTCTATGACCTGATCAAACCCTGTTTATTTAAGCTCGAGCCAGAGACAGCTCATGATCTGACTCTCATGATCGCCAGACTCTCACCTTCTTTGGGTGCTCTCACAGGAACAATTCCTGATCCCCGGCTCAATGTCCGTGTTGGATCTAACACATGGTCGAATCCGATTGGACTTGCCGCAGGATTAGACAAAAATGCAGAGGCCTTGAACTTTTTTGAGGGTCAGGGATTCGGTGCATTGGAATGCGGCACTGTGACCTTAAGGCCTCAGCTCGGAAATGATAAACCGAGAATGTTCCGCTACCCCTTAGAACTCTCACTACGAAATGCGATGGGATTTCCGAACAAAGGCCTCTTAGACATT
>JBBQGK010000142.1:0-5591 GCA_038322885.1 Bacteriovoracales bacterium
CCATGACTTCAACTCGTCCCTACCGTAAAGGACTTCCCTATGATCTGGCCTTTACTGAACTTAATCAATTTTCTGGTTCTCAATTTGATCCGAAACTAGTCCGCTGCTTTGTTGAAGGAATGAGAAAAGAGGCACTGAAAAATGAAGAGGAATTCTTCATTCCTCTCATGGATAAACGCTACAACAAAAACGCAGCTTAAAGCTCATTACAAAAATCAGTTTTTGCCGATGATGAAACCACTCGGTTTTGAGTACTCTCACAACCTTTGAGTGTATCGTAAACATTGAATGGATAGCATTCCGTTTTCTTTTTCAGGAATTTTAAAGACGACGAATTATCTTCACAGCGACGGTAGCTGGGAGCATCGACACAGGCCCAGTGCTTGCCAACACAGTTATAGACAAGGCCTCTCCCTTTAAATTCATAGTCAGGTGGAGAAACGTAATCAGTCACTGGAGCACGAGCTTTCGGAGTGGTTGGTTGAGTTTGCTTTTCTAATTCTTTTAACATCTGTTCGGTCATATCAGTGTCGGCAGGCGTAGCAGTCGTCGAACCGGAGTCTGTCATCCCAGTTATATCGGGAGAAGTCGTTGTTGTTTCACCACCGCCAGAAGTTGAGCCCGTCGGGGTCACAGGAGGTGTTGTCACTGTTGTATCTGGAGGGGTCGTTGTGGTTGTGTCTGGGGTTTCAGTTGTGACCGGAGTTTCAGTTGTGACCGGAGTTTCGGTTGTGACCGGAGTTTCAGTTGTGACCGGAGTTTCGGTTGTCACTGGAGTTTCGGTTGTCACCGGAGTTTCAGTTGTAACCGGAGTTTCAGTTGTAACCGGAGTTTCAGTTGTAACCGGAGTTTCAGTTGTAACCGGAGTTTCAGTTGTAACCGGAGTTTCAGTTGTAGTTGAATCAACTACTTTTTTCTTCGGTTTCTCGCGGGGTTTTAATTTTGGTTCGGCTTCAGTAACAGTCGATGATTCGTCAGAGAAAAATTCCTGGGCCAGCAAAGCAACAACCCCAACTATGACAATCCCACGAATAATTTGTGTGCGTTTGCTAGGTGCTGGTTTTTTCTTTTTTCCGCTCTCTTCATCACTGTCTTCGTCTTCGGTCGCTGAATTTTTCGAAGTTTTCTTGGCGATAAATTTTTTAATTTTTCCAACGAGAGAATTGTCTTCCTCTTCTTCGCTATCATCGAGAGCTGTAGACGTATTCGTCTGATCGCCTGTTGACTCTTCGCTCTCAACTTCGTCCTCTTCGGCCGAACGCTTCTTGAGCAAAGGAATCTTGTCCTTTAGGTCTTTTAACAATTTATCGAGGATAACGACTCCTAGGTGAAATGGGTCTTGAAGTAACCCCATGTTATCCGGTACTCTTAGTATAAGTGAGGCTTTGAAAATTTGCTAATCTTTCTCTCAAGACTTCAAGGACTTATCTGTGAACCCAATTCGCGATGAAGGCGTCATCAAATTCAAGCTTACGCTTAAGCGGGCCCCCGCACCGGAGATGAATCAAGTTATCGCTCTGGAAAAGTGGCGCGCGCTCTTTTTTAAGCTATATTTGATCGGAGAATATCCGATCGAAAAAGTCGGCTTCGGTAATCTGTCTTCACGTTTAATCAAAAATTCTTTTATCATCACTGGCAGCCAAACTGGGCATCTACCGCATCTCCAGGCCCATCATTATACGAAAGTTATTGAATGTGACATGAAGAAAGGTCTCGTGACCGCAGAAGGATTAATTCCGCCATCAAGTGAATCTCTTACCCATTTTGGAATCTATGAGGCCAATCCTGCTATCAATCATGTTTTTCATATTCATCATGAAGTGATGTGGAAAAAAATGATTGAAGGTAATTACGATACGATCTCTGAAGCAATTCCTTATGGAACTATTGAAATGGCCGAGGCCACACAGCAATTGATTGGAAATACGACCTCAGGGATCTTCGCCATGAAAGGTCATGATGATGGAATTGTTTCTTATGGAACCACAGCTGAAGAAGCAGGGAAAATTATTTTAGACGTTTATCGAAAGCTCGCTGAGAGACAATAGTTCTCTGACTTTACCCATTATATTTTTTCCACCTTCATCACTTTCTGCCATGAGAAAGAGTATAGTAAAGCGTGAATCCTCAGGTGAAAGGACGATAAGTCTTTTATTCTTAACCAGCAATTCTAATTTTTTTTCGCAATCCTTTTGAGAGGGAAGCAGGAGAAGCAGAGTCCAAGGATTATCCTGAGAATAAGTTCTAGATAGATCATAAGCGAGACTTCCCATGGTACGGCGGAAATTCACCTCACAGAGGGGATGAATTTCGGTCTCATTGTAAACGAGAGAATCAACTGAAAAACCAAATTCTGACTCAGAAAATGAAATTTTTTCTGAGTAATGTGATTTTATCTTTTCCAATTGGAGGTGAAATTTTTTCCAATGGTCTTCAGGCACGGAGGAATAGAAACCTAGGTCTTCAACTCTCGCAAGCTTCCAGTTTCGAAAGAGTGTGCCTTTATATTGAAACCTTTGATCCACTAAATTTTGATAACAGATGCTCTTTCCGTCTGGAAAAATATAATGAGAGAAGTCATGAGTACGATTTAACAGAGGCTCGAGGATGAGAGTTTTATTTTTAAAATCAGAAAGAGATTTTTCATCGATACCCTCCGGGTATAATTTAAAGCCCCTGCCCGACATTTCGAAGGGATCTTTGGCAATCATGGGAGTTTTTGAGACGAGGACTTTATCTATGTCCCCGGGATTAAGGATGTAAGTCTCCTTCGCCCAACCTTCTCGAATGATAAGTTCGGTGCTTGTGATTTTGCTATTGAGCCACCTCTCGAGTTCCGGGTTTCGAAGCTCACCCCACCAGTTATCTGCTTCACCATTTTTTTTTATCTCACACTTTCTTCCCGTAATGGCTTCAACAGATTTAAGAAATTCGATCGGATAGTTTTTCTGACTGAAAAGAGGCCTCTCACTTAAATAAAGAGCGAAAAACTCCAGGGCCTCATTAATTTTAGGTTGAGGCCTGTTATGAAAGAGAACGGCTTCGTAGTCTGCATTCACTCGAATGGATTTCATTTCTCTCTCGGGCGCTTTGTGATCAGATAATCGTCATCATAGGCATCGAGATCGCGTATAAAGTCTTCGTCTTGAACTGCGCGCTGATGGAGTTTCATATCAAAACCCAGTCCTCTGCTCCTGGCCGGAGTCATGGGCCAAGGTAAGCATTCCTGATAGTAGGCCCAGAGCTTTTTATTCTGACGCCATTTTTTCATCCAGTGGGCCCCAAAGGAGACGTGAGAGATTTCATCTTCTAAAACAACCTCAAGAATTTTCGCCGTGGTCTCATCACCAAATTTCCTAAAAATTTCTGAATAGTATTGGGCGAAATCTAGATTGGCAGCTTCAAATGTGAGGGCCATGACGGCCGTATAGTGAGCAGCAGTGGGAAGTTTTTCCATCTGACGCCAAAAGAAATCATTTAAAGGAAAATCTCCGAATTCAAAACCAAGCTCGTTGAGTCTATGAATGTACATTTTGAGATGTTTTTGTTCGTCTTTGAGAGCGGTTAAAATTCCCTTTTTAAAACGAATATCATCTTCCGTTTTATGAGGATAATACAGAATGGCCGCCGCCATCATCTCAATGGCGAGAAGCTCATGATTAGCGAAGCTATGAATAGCCATCGCTTTATTCTGTTTATCGTTTAAGTTTTGTGCCTTAGGAAATTTGTGTTTCCTTTCGTCAAACACGAGTTTGCCCGATCGGCCGGGAGAATTTGGAAGCTCAAAGTTTTTCCAGTCATCCCACTCAAAAGATAAGTCTGTGTACTTGTCTTCGAGCTTAGTTCCTAAAAGAATATTCTGAGCAAAGTCCGAATACGAGTTCATGATTTATCTGTGTTTACGAAAAGCCGCGGCGGCATTTTTTGATGGACTCGCACTCTTTGGTTTGTGCCCCTTTGAGGGCGGTCGAATGCCCTGGGAGCGCTCGGGCTGCTGAGAACTTCCAGAGGATGAAGAAGCCGAAGAAGAACTCGATGGTTTTCTTTCTTCCGATCTTGGTGATCCATTGCGGGACTTTCCGTCTCGAGCTTCCGAGCGTGGCCCTTCATTTCGGGGCCCTCGGTTGCGGTCTCTGTCACGGTTATCGTTCTTATTTCCGCCACCGCCTCCACTGCGTCCTCGCCCACCTTGACCGGCACCTCTTCGGCCCCCGTCGCGGTTTTGGTTTTCTCCCTGTCCCTCGCCTTTACGGGCAAAGCGGCGTTTAGAGAAACACTCATCACAGATATTAAAGCGTGCATTCGCGGGCATTTTACAGCCACAGCTCGAGCAGGTTTTAGAAATTTTTTCTGAAAGTAATTCGTTTAAACGCTCAATCGCCTTCATTTTATTTTCAAGTAGTTGTTGATCATCGTATTCAAAATTCTTGCGATCAAAGTGACGTGACAGCCACTGAAAGAGCTCCACACATTTGATCGACGTTTCGAGATAATCAATATTGTCTGAAGTCTCATCAATGGATTCGTTGTTAATCGTCTGGTTTCCAACATAGTGTTGAAGGATCCATAGATAGTATTGAACGTGCTCCACAAGGCCCAGATTCACAGGAGCACAAGCGAAACCAAAAATTTCGGAGTATGTGAGAGTTCTATCTTCATCGGCCGCTTCAACCATTTCGGCGAGTTCAATCATTTCTTTCATATCGACGCAGAAGAAAGGTTTCTCAAAGATCATGGTGTTGAAGAGACGCAAAAATTCTGAGAGTGAAAGTGTTGGGAGAGAATGACTCTCGAGCGCCTGATTCACACGCGTGAAAATATCCAGATCCGGGCCAACCATCGCTTTGTCACTCTGGTTCAGCTTATGCGCAAGAGCGTTGTTCAAGATATGGAGTCCGTTCTCAACCTTGTTCAAGGTCGTCACATAGCCCACCGGGAAGCGCTTGAAGCGTCCTGCACGGCCAGCGATCTGCTTGATCTCGGAGAATGTGAGAGGATTTTCTTTATCATCAACAAACTTAGAGAGTGCCGAGAAAACGATTCGCTGAACAGGAAGGTTCATCCCCATGGCAATGGCGTCTGTGCTCACCATGATATCGGTTTCACCTTCATCAAATTTCCGGGCCTGTTCACGACGAACTTCTGGAGAAAGGCGGCCGTAAACGATCGAGACTTTGAAATCGAGTTCCTCAAGATCAGCCTTGTATTTCAAAGCATTTCTTCTCGAGAACACAATCAAGGCATCATTTTTCTGTAACTGAGTCAGTGGAATCTGATGATCAAGCACATTGAGTTCGGTCATCCGAGTGTACTCACGAATCTCAAGCGTATCACCACAAAGAGCGAGAATCTTTTTTACAAGTTCCAAAACCGAATGGTCTCCGCAAATATGAACCTCATCGGCCTGAAGATTCACAAGAGCGCGTGTCCATGCCCATCCACGTTGTGTATCAGTGAGCATCTGAATTTCATCAATGACAGCGATATCAAATTTAGTTTGAAGTTTTGCCATTTCAATCGTTGAAGAGAAGTGAGTTGCACCCGGGATCTCGATGACTTCTTCACCAGTTAACAGCGTGGTCTTAGCACCC
>JBBQGK010000143.1:0-5501 GCA_038322885.1 Bacteriovoracales bacterium
CACCATCTGGAGAATGATAGAGGGTAAGAATTTTTACTTCTTGGGCCAAGACATGGTTTGAAGTGAGAAAGACCAATAAGCCGAAAATAAATTTCATATTTTTCCTTTTTTACATGAATAACTTATGTCTTTTTAAGGAAAGAAACAATTGGCCATTCGTTTTTCATTGTTAATAATATGTAAACAATGAAATTAAGCGATTTGACTACTCTCTCTACTTTCAAGACTATTTATGAGACCAAAAGTCTAACCTTAAGTTCTGAGATAATGGGACTCTCAAAAGCTGCTCTCAGTAAACGCTTAACTGCCCTCGAACTCGATTTAGGATTCAAGCTTTTTAACCGCAGTACCAGATCGATAACTCCGACCTTAGAAGCAGATCGATTGTTTCCAGAAGTCCATGACATACTGGAAAAGATTCAAGGGCTCAGCACTCGATTAGAAAAGACTCCTAGTCGACGTACAATTCGAGTGACTTGTAATTCATCAATGTCTCAGCGTTTTATGGGCCGCCTGCTTTTTGATTTTCAAAAAGAACATCCATTAGTTTCAATTGAGCTCATTGTGACCGATAGTGTTTTAGATTTTGTAGAAAATAATTTAGATCTGGCAATTCGTATAAATCCTTCTAAAAACTCTCGTTTAGTGGGAAGAAAGATAGGTGAGTATCGTTTAGTGGCTGTTGCGAATAAGGACTATCCCATTCGTAAAAAAATTCAAGACCTCAATGAATTAAGTGAATATCCCCTGCTTATGATTAATCAGCACATGACAATTTTTCACAAACCGATAGAACGAGAGTTTACTACCAATGATTCTCCTCTTATTACTCAACTTTTGCTTCATGATTTGAATATTGGGATTCGTTCGTCATGGGATGTGAAAGAACTAGTTAGAGAGAAAAAGCTTAAATATGTTTTACCAGTCAACTTCATTAAACCACTCGGTGAGATTTGGCTTTTATCAGATCATCAGAAACTAAAAAATGCTGAGGTAAGGAAGCTATATGATTTTTTATTTAAAAAAATTTCAGAGACTCTGTAGTATTACAAGCTTGAATTTTTTAATGACTACCCATTTGACCGGATTTTAAACGATTTAAATGTAAATACGAAGATAAGAATACTAAAGAACTGAATGGGCTAAAATAAAGACTAAAAACTAATTCTGCATAATCTTGCAATTACCAATATAGTTTCTTTCTTTAAGGGCTTCATAGCATGACCAGTAGGCTTCACACTCTAGCTGCTGAGGATAATGGCCAAATCCACCCGTAATGACTCCAGTTCCAAAATAAGTCTGAATAAGGTGTCCGTAGTTATCCATTAGTTCTGCTCTACATTGTACAGTCTGTCTTTGACCTTGCCTAACCACCTGAGCATGAACAAATGGGATGATCAGAAAAAATATTAACAGAGAAAAAAATTTAATAAAACTTCCTTTGCTTACGTTCTTTTACATATCCATAGTCTGATTGTAAAACAGTTTAAGATGAACGGTTTTGTTCTGAGAATCTTTATGTTCTCAATAATAGTCTCTCAAGAAGAGATTCTCATCTGTGGCCATAAAGAATTACCTACATACAAATTGAGCTGATGCCATGACAGTATAAGTAGAATTGCTTCCGTAGTAGATGCGAGTGGACTGGCAGTCGAAATTCATGATGAAGTCTGAAGTTTGAATAGCCATTAATCCTCCACAAAAGAAAATGGCTTTCTGCTTAGCACTATTCTGGGCCAATTTGTTGAGGCCTTCTCTAACACCACCACATCCTGAATCGTCGCCCTCTCCACTTGCATAGCCTGAAAAACTTGTAGCTGCTTGGGCAGATCCCAACAAAAGGGCCGAGAAAGCTAGAGTGAGAATCGTGGTTTTCATACTTTTTCCTTTGGTCATTAATTCTAAATTTATTGTCGAAAGAGTAGTGAACTAGATACTCATTTAAAATCCGATAATAGAGAACTCAGACATAGGTAATAATCTATATGAATCTATGTCCTTCATCGAAAACTCATGGTTTTGGTATATGACGGCAGGTTGATCTCTTAAAGGCTATGGATGGTGGCCTATGATTGCTGCTTTTGTGATTTTTGGTAATTAATTAGGCTGTAGAAAGACGGCCTTTTAAATTTCAGACTAAACTCCTAACATTCCATCTCTTTCTGCGAGCAAGAATCGGGTGTTCAACCTCTCACACCTCATAGTAAATTGGCTGAGAATTTAAACCGAAGGATAAATCAATGAGCTCGAATAAATATGAAGCGATGGATTTTGCTGTCAATGCAGCAAAGAAGTGGCTCGATGGTCTTGATGAACGTCCAGTCGGTGCAACTGTAGACCTAGAAACTTTACGAAAAAGAATTGCTTTGAAGCTCGAAGATAAATCAAAACCTGCGGAAGAGGTCATCGCTCACCTCATCAAGTCTACTGAAGGTGGACTCCTTGGAAGTGCAGGTGGGCGTTTCTATGCATGGGTCATCGGCGGATCCCTGCCATCGGCCCTCGCTGCAGATTGGTTAACTTCAACATGGGAACAAAATGCAGCTCTCTATGCATGCGGTCCGGCCGCGAGTGTAGTTGAAGAAGTTGCAGGGGAATGGATAAAAGAACTTTTGCATTTGCCTCGCGAATCTTCTTTTGCTTTCACGACAGGCTGTCAGCTCGCTCACTTCACTTGCCTCGCGAGCGCACGTGCAGCTGTTTTGAAAAGAGCGGGATGGAACATCAATGAGGATGGTTTGTTTGGAGCCCCCCGGATCCGTGTGCTTACGAGTGAACACCGGCATGGATCTGTAGATCGGGCCATTCGCTATTTAGGTTTAGGAAATAAATCATTGGTGGCTTTACCGACAGATGAAAATGGATGCGTCCGTTTGAAAGCATTGAAGACCATTCTTGATGAGTCTGATCTTCCTACAATTTTAGTCTTAGATGCTGCGGATTTGAATATCGCAGCTTTCGATCCATTTGATGAACTCATCCCGCTTGCAAAAAAGGCTGGAGCTTGGGTTCACATTGATGGAGCGTTTGGACTTTTTGCAAGAGCTTCAGAGAAGTATCGATATCTCACAAAGGGAGTTGAACTCGCAGACAGCTGGGCAACTGACGGTCACAAATGGCTTAATGTTCCTTTTGACTGCGGGATCGCCATCATTCGTGATCGTGAAGCGCACAGAGAGGCCATGACTATTACTGCTTCGTACATTGCCGCTGAAACTCAAGCCCGTGATCAGATTGATTGGAATCCGGAATGGTCAAGACGAGCGAGAGGAATTCCGGTTTATGCAGCCCTTATGGAGCTCGGTAAAGACGGAGTTTCTGATTTGATTGATCGCACCTCGAAGCATTGTCATACAATTGTGACAGAGATTGGGAAGTTGCCAGGTGCTTCTGTTCTTTGGGAACCAAAACTCAACCAGGGTCTCATCAGGTTCATAGATACCAAAAATGATGCTTCTGATGCAGATCATGATGCCAGAACAGATGCTGTGATCTCGGCCATCAATACTCAAGGCGATGCTTTTTTCTCGTTAACGACATGGAAAGGGCAGAGGGCCATGAGAGTGAGTGTCGTCAACTGGCGCACTAATGATGAAGATGTGGAGAGGACGATTGAAGCGGTGAGGAAAGTGTTAGAATTTTTTCAGTAATTTGAAAAGAAGGTGTTTACGGAGAGCTCGACTAACGCCACCTTTCTATCTTACTTGATTCTAAATCTCTTCCAATTTCAAAAACCTCAACCCTATCCGTTCTCCCGTTCCCATATCCACCCTCGCTTCAATTTTAATCCGCCAGTCGTTATGCCCTTCGGGATCAACGATCGTCTGATCCACCAAAAATAAATTTTCTCCCATCTCATGAATTTGCGAATAATTCAGAGCGCGGGCCATAGGCGTGAGCAGAATCGCCTCATGATCTAAGAAAAAATGTTTCATCGGAACTTCGATGTCGGCGATGCTTACTCCGATCATGATAGATGCCTCTTCGTACAATCCAAAACTAAGAAGGCGCAGAACACGAAACACTTCATTTCGAATCGCAATCATTTGAGCTTTTTTAAACTTCCGTTTAGCCTCTTCAATTGCGTTCAGATCCTCTTTCTCTGAAGCAGGTTTTATAAACGATGGATTTCGAAGTTTCTCCCACTCCTCAACCAGACTTGAATCAACATCCCTAAGCATGCCACCAAGGTAATCAATAATGCCGTCGACTTCATCGTTGCGTGCACTCTCGGGCACGGTCTGGACAAGAACCTTGTACGTTTCCGAAACATACCGGAGCAGAAGTCCTTCCACACGTTCAAGTCCGTATTCTTTAATATAGTCATGAAATGATAAAAAGTTCTCAAACATCTCGCGGACAATCGACTTCGGACGAATGTTATCTTGTCCGACCCACGGGTGTGCGGCCGCAAATGTGTTCCAAGTACCGTAGATGAATTCGCGGTGAGGTTTTGGGTACTCGACTTTCTCGAGTTCTTCCATTCGCTGATCATGCTCAAGGCCCTCGGCACGCATCTCTTCCATTCGAAGCTTCTTCATCTTATCGACCTGACGACGAAGGATGAGGTCGGGATTCTCGAGAATGGATTCGACAAGGGTCAAGAGATCAAGAGCGTAGTTCTCAGACTGTGTGTCGAGAAGTTTGATCGTATCAATAAGGTAGAGTGAGAGAGTCTGGTGGAGTGAGAAGTCTTGCTGAAGGTCGACGTTAATCTGGAGATTTTTAAGATCGACGATTCCGCGCTCCCAGAGGGACCTGAAGAGTTGGAAGGCGAGTTTTGCGTGATGAGTTTTTTGTTTATCAGCTTCATGAGAATTGAGAATGAGATTTCTTAAAGCGCCGCAGTTTCTTGTTCCTTCGCGCGAGAGCACGTTTAGGATCATGGCGTGAGTGACTTGAAAGCGTGAGACGAGAGGCTCGGGCTTGCCCGTGGAGAGTTTCTCCATCGTTTCTTTGTCCCAGGGAAGATAACCTTTCTCCGGTGGTTTTTTCTTCACCATCTTTTTTGCTTTTTTTGGATCTCCGGCGGCTTTTTCTATGAGGCCCAGATTTTCGATGACGTGCTCTGGGGCCTGGACAACAACTGTGCCAAAGTCGTCATAGCCTTTGCGTCCAGCGCGACCACTGATCTGTTGGAAGTCGCGGATGGAGAGGATCGTGGTCTTCTGACCGTCGAACTTACAAAGCTTAGTGAAAAGCACTGTTCGGATCGGTACGTTCACTCCCACACCTAGAGTGTCAGTTCCGCAAATGACTTTAAGAAGTCCTTTCTGAGCGAGTTTCTCCACGAGCACGCGGTAGCGCGGAAGAAGGCCCGCGTGATGGAGACCGACTCCGTGTTTTAAAAGTCGCTGCAGATCTTTTCCATAAGGTGTTCTGAAGTTCACACCCTCGAGTTCCTCGGTGATTTTTCGTTTCTCATCTTTGGAGCAGAAGTCGATGCTCAAGAGGTTTTGTGCTTCTTCGGCGCATTCACGTTGGGAGAAGCTCACTAAATA
>JBBQGK010000144.1:0-5485 GCA_038322885.1 Bacteriovoracales bacterium
CGAGCGATAATAACAACGAGGCTTGAGTGAGGCAATAAGGAGAGGAGCAAAAAAGGGGCCCAGTGAAGGCCCCTGAAAAGGTTTAATTAATTCTACGAGGAGCGTGGATACACATATACCCAGACTGGCAAAAGCCATCAGAGGTACGAAGATTCATCTGCCGAATATCGCCATCCATGCAGCTCATACCACGTTCATCAGCGTACATCGTTCCGCGAGAGATCCCGAAGAGACCGTATACAATTGAAACCGACCCTTGAGCTTCTAAGAGGTCATTGAGTTCACTGCAACTCATCGATTTAGGCTTGATGTAGTCAGCATATGAGCTGAAAGAAAGAGAGGCAAAGAAAGCGGCCGTGATGAGGTATTTCATATGAGGTACTCCTGAAAAGTTTGATGAGCTTTCTTACCTTAGTTCTGGATGGAGAGGGTAAAATAAGAATTTTTTACAATAAAGGCCCCTTTCGGGGCCCTGAAATCTCTTACTTATAAGAAGGATCTAAATCGAAGCGATCAAGCTCCATGACTTTCACCCATGCTTTCACAAAATCCTGCACGAATTTTTCTTTCGAATCATCCGAGCCGTAAACTTCTGCGATCGCTCTGAGCTGAGCGTGTGACCCAAAGATCAGGTCCACTCGGGTAGCGGTGTATTTTGATTCACCGGTCTTGCGAACTTTTCCCTCAAAGAGCTGCTCGCTCGCATCTTTTGCGGTCCATTGGAAATCCATGTTCAAAAGAGTTCGGAAGAAATCGTTCGAGAGAACTCCGACTTTATCTGTGAAGACACCATTCTTTGATCCGTCGGCATTGGCGCCAAGAACACGAAGTCCTCCCACAAGAACAGTCATCTCCGGGGCAGAGAGGGTGAGTAGTTGTGCGCGGTCAAGGAGCAGTTCTTCGGCCGTGAGGCGGTACTGCTTTTTTAAATAATTTCTAAAACCATCGGCGATGGGCTCAAGGGCCTCGAAAGAGTGGGCGTCTGTTTGTTCAGTACTCACGTCCATTCGACCTGGACGGAAAGGGACTGTGACCTTGACTCCAGCATCGGCAGCAGCTTTTTCAACCGCAGCACAACCGGCGAGAACAATCACATCAGCAAGTGAGGCTTGTTTTCCAAAATCTTTACGAACTTTCTCAAGAGTTTCGAGTTCTTCTTTTAAAAGTTTCGGGCGATTCGCTTCCCAGGAATTTTGAGGAGCGAGACGAATGCGAGCACCGTTGGCGCCTCCGCGCTTATCAGTCCCACGGAAAGTCGAAGCCGATGCCCACGCAATTCCCACAAGTCTTGAAATAGATAATCCTGAACTTAGAATTTTTGTTTTGAGTGCTTGGATGTCTGCTTCACCAATTAAGGCGTGATCACATTTAGGAATGGGATCCTGCCAAATCAAATCTTCCTTTGGAACTTCTTTGCCGAGGTAGCGAGTCTTCGGACCCATGTCTCGGTGAGTGAGTTTAAACCATGCAAGCTTGAAATTTTTTGCAAAGAGTTTAGGATCTGCGTGATAGGCGCGTGAGATTTTCGCATAGGCAGGATCCATCTTCATCGCCATGTCGGCCGTGGTCATCATGGGAGCGTGACGTTTTTTTGGATCATGAGCATCTTCAACCAATGTATCAGTCGCGCGATTTACTGGCCGCCACTGGTGAGCACCTGCGGGAGATTTCGTTAACTCCCATTCGTTATTTAAAAGCATATCAAGATAACCTTGATCCCATTTTGTTGGGTTTGGTTTCCAAGCACCTTCAATGCCAGATGTGATGGCATCGACTCCGTGTCCAGAACCCATTGCATTTTTCCAACCTAGACCTTGGTCTACAATATTTCCACCAGCGGGCTCACGTCCGACGTGTTTTGCATCTCCTGCACCGTGAGCTTTACCAAAAGTATGTCCACCGGCCACGAGGGCAACGGTCTCTTCGTCATTCATGGCCATACGAGCAAAGGTTTCGCGAATATCTTTTGCGGAAGCGATGGGATCAGGTTTTCCATTCGGGCCTTCGGGGTTCACGTAGATCAGACCCATCTGAACGGCCGCTAGTGGATCGTCGAGTTTACGATCGCCTTTGTAGCGCTTGTCTCCCATCCATTCATCTTCTGAGCCCCAGTAAATGTCTTCCTCGGCTTCGAAGATGTCTTCTCTTCCTCCGCCAAATCCGGAAGTCCCAAGACCCATGGATTCGAGAGCGCAGTTTCCAGCGAGGACCATGAGATCGGCCCATGAAAGTTTTTTTCCGTATTTTTGTTTGATCGGCCACAAGAGCTGTCGGGCCTTATCGAGGTTGGCGTTATCGGGCCATGAATTCAAAGGAGGGAAGCGCTGACTGCCAGAGCCTGAACCACCACGGCCATCTCCAGTGCGGTAAGTACCAGCACTATGCCAGGCCATGCGGATAAATAGTGGGCCATAGTGACCGTAATCCGCCGGCCACCAATCTTGAGAAGTTTTCATCAGAACTTTGATATCGTTTTTAACCGCATCGAGATCAAGAGATTTAAACTCGAGAGCGTAATTAAATTTTTCTCCGAGAGGATTTGATTCTGGTGTGTGTTGGTGAAGAACGCCAAGGTTCAATTGATCAGGCCACCAGTCTTTGTTGGTGCGATTGCGTTTAGGTCGAGAGCTATCATTCATGAAAAATCCTCCATCGGTTTTATAGGTTCACTATAAATGTGATCAGGATGACTTTCAAATAGATAGAATCGATAAAGTCATAGATAAAATTCAAACCTCCAGATTTTGCCAAAAAAATCTGGAGGTGTTAAAACTAATTTTCTTTTTTACCAATCATCCAGCATTTCGCTCCGTATCCGCCGTAGCCCAGTCTCAAATCGTTCATACAGACGCGGGTCGCTTCATGACAGGCGGCCTGATGACTTTCTGCAGTGCCGGTATAGATGTAGAGAGCATGATCGGTGCAATCAACCATCTCGATCTGGCATTGAAATTCCGCCGGGTATCGTGGGCGGCAAGATGGACATGCTGGAGCGGCCAAAGCAGAAAGAGATAATAGACTCAAACCTAGTGCGACGATAAATGTTTTCATAGGATTCTCCTTGTTAAGGATTTCAGTAGAACTTCATCAAGTTTAGAAAACAAGTTAATTTTATCGCACAGAAAAAATTTGGAAGCTGTTAGGTTTCATTGAGTGGTGCAAGAGAAGTAGGACAGTCGGTGTTTTTAGAATCGATTCTTTAATTGAAGGGCTACCCAATCCATAGTGACTCTCACTCGCTTTGAAATATGCCTGCGTTGTGGATAGACGAGATTCACAGGCGATGGTTCAGCAATGTACTTAGTGAGAACTTTTTTTAAACGACCATTTTTAATTTCTTCTTCGACTCCTGTAGCAGAAACTTGAATAATGCCAAGACCCGAGAGGCACGCTGCTGAGTAGGCCTCAGTGCTATTGACTGTAACCAGTGCCTTGGTTTTTTGAACGACGTACTTTGTTCCATCGAAGTATTCAAAGCCATCGGGTTTGCCGCCGAGGGATTGGACGTAGTGCACTTGATAGTGGCGTGAGAGATCCTCAAGATTTTTTGGTGTTCCGTATTTTTCAATGTAACTCAGGCTGACGCAATTAATGATGGAGAGCTCACCAATTTTTCTGGCGATCAGGGAATTATCTCCGACGGCACCCACACGGATCACGAAATCAAAACCTTCTTTCACCAGATCCACTCGTCGATCGGTTGAGCTTAATTCAATTTCAAGTTTTGGATGCTGGTTTAAGAATTCTGAGAGACGAGGCAGAATCGTATTCTTTGCCATTGGAACAGGCATATCGATACGAATTTTTCCAGAGAGACTTTCTCCCGCATCTTGGAACATATTTTCGGCTTCATCCAGATCGGATAAAAGATCTTTACAGCGCTCATAGAATTGAAGGCCATCGTGAGTCACAGTGACTTTGCGAGTTGTTCGCTGAAGTAGTCTGGCATTCAGAGAAAATTCAAGTTTTTGAATCGCTTCAGAGACACTCGCTTTAGGAAGACCCAGAGCAAGGGCGGTGGTCGTGAAGCTTCCCGTCTCGCAGATGCTGATAAAGATTCTCATCGTTTCTGGGCGTAACATGAGGGGCTTCCATTGTTCGTTAATTCTGAACAGTGTAACCAAAAATAGACAGTTTATCCAGAAATGATTCAGGCGTAAGATGAGTTAACTCTAAAGGAGACTATATGAAGAAGATTGCTCTGGTGACTGGCGGAAGCCGTGGTTTAGGAAGGAATGCCTCTCTCAAACTTGCTCAAGAAGGTGTCGATGTTGTTTTGACATATCAACATAACAAAGATGATGCGCAGATGGTTGTGACCGAGAGAGAAAAGTTAGGCAGAAAGGCTCATGCCCTGCAGTTAGATGTGGGTTTAGTGAAATCGTTTGATCAGTTTGCCAAAGACGTGCAAGCAGCACTCAAAGAAAAATTTAAGAGCGAGAAATTTGATTATCTTTTGAACAATGCTGGGCAGGGCGTGTATGGCCCGATCATGAATACAACTGAAGAGCAGTTTGATTCTTTAATGAATATGCATTTTAAAGGTGTATTCTTTTTAACTCAAAAACTTCTCCCGCTGATGAATGACGGGGGAAGAATTTTAAACGTATCTTCAGGACTCACGAGATTTTCTTATCCTGGTTATGCGGCCTACGCTTCGATGAAAGGAGCGATTGAAGTTTTCACAAGGTATCTTGCAACGGAACTTGGTCCAAGGAGAATATCGGTGAATTCTATTGCACCTGGAGCGATCGAGACAGATTTTGGTGGGGGTTCGGTAAGAAATAATAAAGATCTCAATAAAATGATTTCAGACCGCACACCACTCGGCAGAGTTGGTCAGGCCGATGATATCGGAGATGTGATGGCTGCACTATTAAGTGAGAAGACGACCTGGATTAATGGTCAGAGAGTCGAGGCTTCGGGCGGGATTCATATGTAGTTGAACGAGTCCCGGTTTTAACACCGGGACTTTATTTCTATTATATAAAGTAGAAACTTTGAGTCCGACCGTTTTAATGGTTAATCAGAATCATATGAAGTCAATCACGGAAGCCGTCGTTGAACTGCTATAAAAAATCTTGGGTTTAAAGAAATTAGACATTACTTTCGAGCGCTAGAAGCAATTCCTTCGCGGCCAGTCCCCCGGCAAATCCTGTCAGGCTTCCGTTTGCTCCGATCACCCGGTGGCAAGGAACAATAATAGATAGGGGGTTTTTTCCATTCGCCCCTCCTACCGCACGCATACCTTTCGGGCTACCGATCTTTTTTGCAATCTCGCCATAGCTTTTCGTTTTTCCAAAAGGAATAGCACGAAGGGCCTGCCAAACTTTCTTTTGAAAATCAGTTCCAACGGGATCAAGCGGAAGATCGAATTCTTTTCTGTCACCCGCAAAATATTCTTTAAGTTGCGTCTCAGCTTGGATGAGTATGGCGTTGGTTTTATTATTTTGACCTATTTCAAGTTGAACTCTTCCAGGTTTAT
>JBBQGK010000145.1:0-5482 GCA_038322885.1 Bacteriovoracales bacterium
CGATAAACAACCTCGCGTGCTATTAACTTCTGACCATAAAATAACAAATCCCTCTCTGTAAAATGAGAGGGAAATCTAATCACTTTAAATTGGTTGGTCCGACATAGTGTCGGCAGAAAGTGATTCGATAGAACCACCAAGGAGATCTCATGTCTAAAATGAACGTCAAGCAACTGCTTGAGGCCGGCGCCCACTTCGGTCACCAAACACACAAGTGGAATCCAAAGATGAAGAAGTATGTTTACGGCGAACGTAACGGCATCTACATCATCGACCTTCAACAAACTCTTCCGATGGCCGAAAAAGCTTATGAGTTTTTGAAGAAGACAACTGCTTCAGGAAAGTCAGTTCTTTTCGTTGGTACGAAGAGACAGGCTGCTGACATGGTTAAGAAAACAGCAGAAGAGTGTGGTGCTTACCATGTTACTTCTCGCTGGCTCGGCGGAATGCTCACAAACTACAAAACGATCGCTCTTTCGATTGATAAAATTCGTAAAGTTGAAAAAATGAAAGAGAACGGAGATTTCAAACTTCTCACTAAAAAAGAGCAGTCTAAAATTGAAAAAGAAGTGATCAAGCTCGAGAAGAACTTGGGTGGAATCAAGAACATGAGAAAGCTTCCAGGAGCTATTTTCATCATCGATCCAAACAATGAGCACATTGCTGTTAAAGAAGCGAACGTTCTTGGTATTCCAGTAGTAGCTGTTACAGATACTAACTGTGATCCAACAGGTGTTGAGTATGTTGTTCCAGGGAACGACGATGCTCTTAAATCGATCACTCTTTTCTTGGACTACTTCGCTTCAGCTATCGTTGAAGGCGGATCTAAGGCCCGTAAAGAAGATGGTTCTGATGACAACCGTGACAATGCTCTTGAGCAAGAAATTCTCGCTAAGTACGAAAAAGACATCGATCTTAAAGGTGCTGACGAAGAAGTTTAATTTTTTAGAATATAAAGGATCCGCATATGGCTTATTCAGCTACTGACGTAAAAAACCTTCGCGAGCAAACTGGCGCGGGAATGATGGATTGTAAAAAAGCTCTTGATGAAGTTTCTGGAGATTTCCAGAAAGCTGTTGATTACCTTCGTACAAAAGGCCTTGCGGCTGCTGCCAAAAAGCAATCGCGTGTTGCTACTGAAGGGATGATCGCAGCTGCTGTAGGTGCAAAAACTGGAGTGGTTGTTGAAATTAACTCTGAAACAGATTTCGCTGGTAAATCACCAGACTTCGTTTCTTTTGTTACTGCTACAGCTAAGACAGCTCTTGATAACAACATCACTACTGTTGATGGTCTTCTAAATGCTAAGAGCGGAACTTCTACTGTTAAAGATATGATCTCAGAACTCACGATTAAAATCGGTGAGAAAATTGATGTCCGTCGTGTTGAAGCAGTTAAGCTTGCCGGCAATGGCATCATTGGTAACTACGTTCACTCTGGTAAAATCGGCGTTCTCGTTGTGATCGAATCTGATAAAGATGTTTCTGCTAACGACGCAGTTAAAGAGCTTGCGAAAGATCTTTGCATGCACGTTGCAGCTGCTTCTCCTCAGTTCTTGAGCGGTTCTGAAATCGACGAGTCTTTCAAGGCTCGTGAAGCTGAAGTTTATGCTGCTCAATTAAAAGAGCAAGGTAAGCCAGAGGCGATGATTCCAAATATCGTAAAAGGCAAACTTGCTAAGCTTGCTTCTGATGTTTGTTTGATGGAACAAGCTTTTGTAAAAAACCCGGATACTACTGTTGCTGCTCTTATCGAAACTGTAGGTAAGTCTGCAGGAGCAACTCTTAAAGTTACGAAGTTTGTAAAACTCGTACTCGGAGAGGGTCTTCAGAAGAAAGAAGACAACTTCGCTGAAGAAGTTGCAAAAATGACTGGTCATAACTAAGCCAAAAAAGTTGTTAAAGAAAAGGGGACTCGTGGTAGTCCCCTTTTTCTATTAAAAGGGATCCATGAAATACAATCGCGTTCTCATTAAACTTTCAGGTGAAGCTCTCGCTGGGGATCAGGGAAATGGAATCTCAGGGGAAATTCTGAGCAAAATCAGTTCCGAGATCGTTGCACTTCATAAAACTGGATGTGAGATTGCGATCGTGGTTGGCGGCGGTAATATTCATCGTGGTGTTGCTGGTGCAACAGCAGGGATGGATCGCGCGACTTCGGATTACATGGGAATGATGGCGACCGTGATCAACTCACTCGCTCTTCAGGATGCTATTGAGAAAAAAGGTGTCTATACACGTGTTGTTTCTGCGATTGCTATGCAAGAGATTGCTGAGCCCTACATCCGTAGACGTGCTGTTCGTCACTTAGAGAAAAAACGTGTTGTGATTTTTGCAGCCGGAACGGGGAACCCGTATTTCACGACTGATACCACGGCCGCCCTTCGTGCCAATGAAATCAATGCTGATCTCATTATGAAGGCGACGAAGGTTGATGGGATTTACGACAAAGATCCAATGAAGTTTAAAGATGCAGTGAAGTTCGATAGACTCACTTACATTGAAGTTTTAAATAAAGATTTAAAGGTTATGGATAATACGGCGATCACTCTGTGCATGGATAACAACATGGATATCGTTGTCTTTAATATGTTCGACGAAGGTAACATCGCAAAAGTTGTGAATGGCCAGAATGTTGGAACTTTAGTGACTAAGAAAGCGTAAGGGGAATATTTTATGATGAATGTAATTAAGCCGATTCTTGATGAGCAGATGAATAAGGCCATCAAATCTCTACATACACAGATGGGTAAAGTTAGAACTGGTCGTGCGACGGCCATGGTCCTTGAAGGGATCACTGCGGATTATTACGGTTCAGCTACTCCTATTAAAAACATGGGACAAATTTCTACTCCGGAAGCGCGTCTTCTTCAGATTCAGCCATTTGATAAAACTCAAATTCCAATCATAGAGAAAGCGATTCTTGCTGCTAACATCGGTCTCACTCCAGGTAACGATGGAAATTTTATTCGAATTCAATTTCCTGCTCTTACTGAAGAGAAACGTAAATCATATGTTAAAGATGTGAAGAAAATGGGTGAAGACGCTAAAGTTCAAATCCGTAACGTTCGTCGCGAGCAAAACGATAAAGTTAAGGCACAGGAAAAAGATAAAAAAGTTTCTGAAGACGAGTCTAAAAAAATTCAAGATGAGATCCAAAAGATCACCGATAACTTTATCAAGGAAGTGGATAAGGTTATTGATTCCAAAGAGAAAGAACTCCTCACAGTTTAAGTATGGCGAGTATCAAACACGTTGCCATAATTATGGATGGAAATGGACGTTGGGCTAACCGACGACTCCGTCCTCGTATCTGGGGTCACGTGCGTGGTTCTGGCGTAGTATCAGATATTGTAAAGAGTGCAGATGATCTAGGTATTAAAGCACTTACTCTTTATGCTTTTTCGACAGAGAATTGGAGTCGTCCCCTTGAGGAAGTTTCAACTCTCTTTAAACTTCTCAAGAAGTTTTTAATAAAAGAGAAAGATAAGCTCCTTCTCAATAATGTAAAATTTAAAGTGATTGGCGATATCAGAAGTCTACCTTCGGATACAATCGAATTAATTGAAGAAGTCGAGAAGGCAACTAGAAATGCCTCCGGTCTTCTACTCACCTTCGCGTTTAATTACGGCGGGCGTGCAGAAATCGTCAGGGCGATTAATTCGCTTCAGATTGAGAATCCGGACAAACTTATCAGTGAAGAGGATCTTGCTCGTAGTATGTACCGCCCCGAAAGTGGCGATGTTGATCTCATGATTCGAACAGGTGGTGAGCAAAGAATTTCGAATTTCATGCTCTGGCAGGCCGCGTATGCCGAGCTTTATTTTACTCAGACCAAGTGGCCGGATTTTACGGCCCATGAATTCACTAATATCGTGACGAGTGTATCTGGAAGAGAGCGCAGATTCGGGAATGTTGGATCTCAACCAGCACTCAGCCAATCGCTCGGTGAAGCTCAAATAAACAAGACGAAATATGCCCAAGGAGTCCAGAATCATGTCTAACATGGTGACGCGAATTCTTTCGGGACTTGTTTTAGTAGGGATACTTTCATTTTGTATCTGGAGAGGACCTGAGGCTACTTTGCTCGCGATTGGAGTCCTTGGTCCATTAGTTATTGATGAACTTCTTACAAATTTTTATTCTCAATCTCGAACTTCTAAGCGCTATATCCTCGCCCAAAGTATTTATTGCTTAGGGTTTTATTTCTTCAATTTTTATCAAATTAGCCAATCGTCGTTCAATTTTTGGATATCTGCAGGTATTTTTTTGAATCTGTTTCTGATGGTTTATTTATTTCTCATTCATAAGAAATCAGACTCTCTGTTACAGATTTTCAAGATGACTTCCTGGCTTGCGAGCTTTTATGTTTTAATTCCACTTCTTTGCATGAGTTACATTATTCATGGCGATAATTGGCGTAATCTTTTTATAGGTCTTATGCTTCTAAATTTCATGGTCGATACAGCTGCTTATTTTACTGGAAAGCAATTCGGTAAGCATAAACTTTGGGAAGCAGTCAGTCCCAAGAAGACAATTGAAGGTTTGATTGGTGGAGTATTTTTCTCTGTTCTTTTCACGAGCTTCTTTTGGAATCATTTTGTTGCTCAGGTCACCCCATTAACCGTTTTATTCTTCGTAGTAGTTGCCTGTTGTTCTCAGATTGGCGATTTGGCGCAGTCAAAACTCAAAAGACAGTTCGAAATTAAAGACAGCTCATCATTAATTCCCGGTCACGGGGGAGTTTACGATAGAATAGATAGTCTCCTCTTTGTTTCTCCGTTCTATTCTTTTTACCTGATGGCCACTTTTCACTAAGGGTTTTTATGTTAGAAAAAGTTCTTATATTCGTTGTCTTTCTTGGACCTTTAATTTTTTTCCACGAACTTGGTCACTTCTTCTTTGCGCGATTCTTTGGCGTTAGAGTAGAGGTTTTTTCAATCGGTTTTGGACCCAAAATTTTTAAACTTGTACGTGGCGGAACGGAGTACGCTCTTTCCATCATTCCACTCGGTGGATACGTTAAAATGTTTGGTGACGATCCTTTTTCACAGGTCCAACTCACTGACGAAGAAAAGAGCGTTGCCTTCAATCATAAAAGTAAGTGGGCCAGATTTTGGATCGTTTTTGGTGGTCCTCTCGCAAACATGATTCTGGCTTACTGTCTCTACGTTGGCTTATTGGTTGGTGGAGAAAAAGTCCCAGAAACCAGAGTTGGCGTTGTGACTGAGAAATCGATTTTATTTGAAAAAGGTTTTAGAACTGGAGACGTACTGACTGGAATTAACGATGAGAAAATTCTCAGCTTCGATGATTTAAACATTAAAGGAACACGAGTAGAAAAAGTAGTCGTTCACCGACATGACCAAGACGTCAAACTCACTGTAGATATGGAATTAGAGCCATTCATTAATGAATTCGTTGGAGTTATCTCCGCGATGAAAAAACCAATCTTTGTGAACTCTAAGAATCAAAAATACTAT
>JBBQGK010000146.1:0-5455 GCA_038322885.1 Bacteriovoracales bacterium
GATAAAGAGATGTTAAATCTCAAGAATGGCCCTTAAGTCCCAGGAGAATCTATGTCAGTTGTTGTCGCCTTTTTGAACTCACGCGAATTCTCTCGTCTCGTGATGAAAGGAAAAGATCAGCAGTACCTTACTCCAGAAGAAATCAACGATGCGATCCCTGCAAACATTGTGGATCCAGCATCAATTGACCAGATCATGGACAAGGTTGAAGAGGCCCGCATTGCGGTTAAAACTGCTGAGGTTGATGAAGAAGAAGCAGAGAAGGCCAGCACTGAAGTTGCTGAAGATCCACTCTCAAACGATGAAGAAGCAGAGCTTCGCGCCTCTACCAGCGATCCTGTAAAACTATATCTTAAGAAAATGGGTTCTGTCGCCCTCCTCACTCGCGAAGGCGAAGTGAAAATTGCCAAAGAAATTGAAGAAGGTGAAAAAGAAATCGTTCTTTCTTGCTTGAAATCAAAACATGCTCTTGAAGAGATCGTTAAACTAAAAAGCAAAGTTGTTCAGGCCGAAGAGCAGAACGAGTACGTCAAAGATCTCGTTCGTGGTCTTGATGATGAATCAGCTGAAAAAGAAATCCACGAAACTCGTGACAGAATCTATGCTGTGACCGAGCACGTGAAAGATCTTCTGGCTTTGATCATCAACGAAGATGGAACGCTGAAGAAGATGGAAGAGTCTGAACAGTCCGTAATGTTGAAAGTGGGCCTTGAGCTCGTCGATCTTACGTTTAACCGTAAAATCATCAATTCTTTCACCGAACCGGTAAAATCTTATTATCTCCAGTTCCGCGAGCTCTATGAGCAGCAGGAACGTATCTATAAGTTCCTCGAAGTGACTGACGACGTGACCTACAAAGTTATGTATGACCGTTTGATGGAAGACGATGCGTTCAAGCGCGAGCTTGCTCGTAACCTTTTCACGACAGACGCGAAAATCGAACAGATGATCCGAACACAAGAAGACATCCTTCGTAAGCTCCGTCGTCTCGCGATCGATGCAGGTATGGCGTTTGAAGACATTCAATCGGTTTACAACATCATCGTGACCGGAGAAGAAAAAGCGGATAAAGCGAAGTCTCAACTCGTTGAAGCCAACTTACGTCTCGTTGTTTCTATTTCTAAGAAATATACCAACCGCGGTCTTCAGTTCCTGGATCTTATTCAGGAAGGAAACATCGGTTTGATGAAAGCGGTTGATAAGTTCGAGTACCGTCGTGGATATAAGTTCTCGACCTATGCGACCTGGTGGATTCGTCAGGCGATCACTCGTGCGATTGCGGATCAGGGCCGGACGATCCGTATTCCGGTTCACATGATCGAGACCATTAACAAGCTTGCTCGTACTTCTCGTCAGCTCATCCAGGAACTTGGTCGCGAACCAACTCCTGAAGAGATAGCTGAGAAGATGGAACTCTCGGTTGATAAAGTTAAAAAAGTATTCAAAATCTCGAAAGAGCCGATCTCTCTTGAAACTCCTATTGGGGAAGAAGAGGATTCATCTCTCGGGGATTTCATTGAAGATAAGAAGATCATCTCTCCAGCTGATGCTGTAATGAGTGTGACTCTTTCTGAACAGACTCGTTCAGTACTCTCAACTCTTACTCCAAGAGAAGAGAAAGTTCTTCGTATGCGTTTTGGTATCGGGGAAAAATCGGATCACACACTTGAAGAGGTTGGTCAGGATTTCTTTGTAACTCGTGAACGTATTCGACAGATCGAGGCGAAGGCCCTTCGCAAGCTTCGTCACCCGTCGAGAGCAAAGCTTCTCAAGTCTTACTTGGACAACTAGAAAAAAAGCCGCGTAAGCGGCTTTTTTTTCGTCTTTTTAAAACTGATAAGTAGCTCCTGCATTAATAACCCAGAAGTAAAATTTATCTAAACCGGCCTGGTTTATGGTGTTATAAGCGAGTCCACCTCTCAAGAGAACATCCTTTGATAGTAGATATTGATACTCACCTTTTAGTTGGTACTTAGTATTAGAGGAAGTTTCAGTATTCTTATTGTCTTTATATTTGTCAGCGAACTGAACCCCTAAGCTCGAACGGATGAAAGACGTCTCTGACATATTATTGAGAAGAGCCCCTTCGAAGGTCCACTCATTATAAGCATTGTCTCTGGATGTCGATTTAGTCCCACTTGAAGAAGTAGTTTGCGTCGTGGCCTTATAAAACCTCTCAAGTCCTCCAAGAAATGACCACTGCATACCATTCATTTTTTGGCCCAGCTGAAAACCTAACTGAGAAGAATTTCCACCTTGTTTATTGTTATAATCATTGCCATCAATCTTGTGATCTCCAGTTTGCATTTTATAGCTAGCAAGAACGTCGAGTATCAATGTTTCTTCTAAAATACGAAATCGAAGATCAAAGCTAGGATCATTTACTCCTTTAGCCTTGTTAGTGAAATCAGTATTTGAAACAGCGGAAGAATAATTATATTTCTGTTGAACTGAAGAATAATTCATTCCTACGTCGACAGTGAGGCGATCAGTGATGCTGTATCCAACTTTTTGTTCGAGATTGTAACCGCTAATATCGATGTCAACAAATTCAGCCGAGGCCAGACCACTCACGACAGAGATGTCTGAAAGTCCGTAAGCAGTGCCTGCTTTGGGAAGATACATTAAGTCGAAAATGTTTCGATCAGCTGCAAATACGTTCGCCGAACACAAGATGAGGGCCGTAAGAAAATACTTTTTCACAAAATTCCCTTTGATTTATTTCAAGAGATCAGTCTAGAGAAGTTTAACTTCTTGTAAATAATATTTCCTGCCGATAATCCGGCGCGTTTTAAATGCCATTTAGAAGAAACTCCTCTATACTAACCTCTTGGAGTTGACTTAATGGAATATACGAATAGCCCCCCGACATCCATGCAGGATTTGATCACGAGAAGTTTCGACTCCTCGACGATTTTTCTTGGCCAAAAAATGGTGGATCAAGGTCGCGTCTCCCTTTCATTTCTTAAAGGGACTTTTGAGACTTACCTCATCGTCTCTGGAATCATCGCTGAAAATAATACAAACTATGAATCGAAAGTAAGTTTCAAGCGTACAGAAAATCCTGATGGAAAGTTAGTCACTCAGTGTACGTGCAAACTCTGGAGTGAAGAGAAGGCCTGCCACCATACGGCGAGTCTTTTAATTAAATTTACTGATCTCCAGCAGAAACACGACCCCATGCTCACAACTCCCATGCCAATGAGTTATATGCCGCAGGAAGGCGTTCACGTTGAGAGATACGGAACACTTGTCAAGGCCGCACCGAATCTGTCTGGTGCGAAGATGAACAGTACCTTTAGTTCACTTCAGTACACGCTCTCAAATCGAAAAGTCGTGAACTTCCCTGCTCCCACAAAGTGGAGAGGAAAAATTCTTGTGAACCTCGTACCGGCAATCACTCTCGAAGAATTCCGGGCCGTGCTTTATGTTGAAGAAAAGTATACTTACCAGTTTAGCTGGATCGATGAAGAGAATGAAATCAAAGAGGTTTCAATCTTTGATATTCTTTATCTCTATAACTGGAAAAATGGAGAGGCCCTCGATCTTCCGACAGAAATGAGAGAGCTCGTTTCGAAATTAAAGATTACTGATGTAATCGGAGATATCCAAAATTATCTTCGTCTCTTTCTTCCACTCAGAGAGAAGGGAAATCTAGATCTGATGATTGAGGGTGAGGCGTGGTCATCTTTTCCCATTGAGGACATGGAGTATCGCTTCTCGATAAATCCGAGTCCGCGCAAGAGTTTCCTAAATCTTGAGCTTGAACTCTTCACTCCTGATCAAAAAATGGTACCGATGCCATCGCCATTTTTACTCTTTGTGTCTGAGCAAGGCTGGGCCGGAAGTTTTCGCACTAAAAACGATGCGCTTTTATTCTTTAAAACTTTAATCGAAGACTTTGACCGCGAGACCAACTTTCACAAAAAATATCTTCATTCCGCTTCGAAGAAGCACATAATGAGCGAATGGATCGCCTTGATCATGAAAGATGACGAGCTTCCCTTCTTTGATCCGACCTTCAAAAAAATCTTCATGCTGAATACGAAAGTGTTCAAGAAAGTTTTCCTCGCCTTCCTGGATAGCTTTAGTGAAATTGGTTTTAAAACCTCTTTCTATCTTAAAGATGAGCGGAAGGTTATTTTCCAGATTCCGAAGAACTCGCTTTTAGAAGGGATTGCTAATTTTTATCAGCAACTCACTCCCCTTAAAATTCCCATCTTCTATGATCAGGTTCAAATTCGTACTTGGAAGAGTAGCATTCGCTTTGAGCGCAATAAAGACAAGCTCGACTGGTTCCAGCTTGATCTCGTTGTTACTGACGAAGACCTTGATGTGATTCGCAATGCTGAAATGACTGATAACTTTATCCTTTCAAATAAAGGACTTGTTCTCCTCTCTGATGAGCAGAAAGATCTTTTGCGTTTCATGAAGCGCTATACGAAATTTGAAGGTGAGAAAAAAGAATCAGGAGCTAAAGGCTTAGCACGCTTTGGCCTCTTCCTTCAGCGCTCACGCATCTTTGAACTCTTCGAATTGAAGCGCCTTGGTATTGAGGGGGCGCTGACTAAAGAGGAAGAAGATTTCTGTCAGAACATCATGACGATGGAAACCATGCCTCAATATCCAGTTGACCCAAGATATATTGATATTGCTCGTCCTTATCAGTTAAGTGGTTATAACTGGCTGCGCTTTTTGTATGAACATAAGTTTGGGGCGTGTCTCGCTGATGATATGGGTCTTGGTAAAACTCTCCAGACCATCATGCTTCTTCAGACACTGAAAGATTCTGTATCGAAGATCCTCATTATTTGTCCGGTTTCAATTCTTTATAACTGGCGAAATGAGCTTGAGAAATTTTCAGACCTCACCTACTCCATTTACTATGGGGATGAGAGGGAGTTTAAAACAGACGCAAAAGTTATCCTGACAAGTTACGGACTCATGAAGAAAGAGTCTTTCTCAACGCTTGGGGATACAGAATTTGATATTTTGATTTTCGATGAGGTTCAGCACTTAAAAAATATTCGATCTCTCGGTGCCAATGCGGCAAGGCAGTTGAAGGCGAAATTTCGTATTTGTTTAACAGGAACGCCGGTTGAAAACGATCTCTCCGAGTTTTACAACATCATGGATCTTTGCGTTCCGGGTGTGTGGGGAGATCTTGGGCTTGTGCGATCAACGTCTAAGAACAAAAATCGACTTCTCGCTCGAAGAACCGTCAAGCCTTTCATCTTACGACGAACAAAAGACCAGGTACTCAAAGAGCTTCCAGAAAAAATTGAGAACCATGTGTTCCTTGATTTCTCTCCGGAAGAAAAAGACTTCTACCAACAGAAACTCAATGCTGTTCGTTCAAACATGCTAACCGCTGGATCAAAGCGCTACGGCGAAGTCTTGAAATCTCTATTAGAGATGAGACAGCTTTGTTTATGGCAGAAGCACCCTGCCCTTC
>JBBQGK010000147.1:0-5395 GCA_038322885.1 Bacteriovoracales bacterium
ATCGAAGCTTACATCGCTTTGATAAAAAAAGTGACGAAAGATTTTGAGCGGGAAAATTTAGTTAAACTTTTACCAGATTTTTTAGATTTTTCAAAAAAAGAGACCTTCAATAAGACGACTTACGAAGTCTTAAAAACAATCACGAATAATGAAAAACTCATTTCAGTATTAACTGGTATTTGGGGAGATTACGGTTTACCTCCAAAGCAAAGTAGTTTTGGGGTCCATGCCCTCATCTCTTACCATTATCTTGAGGGCGGGAATTTTCCAGTTGGCGGATCTAGCGAGATTGCTCGCCACGTAGTGGCCGATATTGAGAAGTATGATGGTAAGATCGTAATCAATTGTGGCGTAAAAAAGATCCTTGTTCGTGAGAACACGACTTACGGTGTAGAGCTTGAGAACGGGCATAAAATCTATGGCAATAAGATCGTAAGCTCCGCTGGTATTCATAAAACATTCCTACATCTCATCGATAGAGAAAATCTTCCGGTAAGTTTCTTTTCAAAAGTAGAAGATCTCGCTCCTTCTTCAGGATATTTCTCTCTAACGATGGGACTACATCGGCCTTCAGAAATTCTCAACCATGCTGGTGGAAATATCTGGATGTATCCGGGATATGATCACGATGAGAACTTGAGAAAATATTTAAGTGATCCTTTTAATTCAAGTCCCGCGATGAATTATATTTCTTTTCCTTCGCTTAAAGATCCCACTTGGAAAACGCGCATGGGTGATAAAACATCTATCGATATTCTGGGAGTTCTTCCTTTTGAATGGGTAAAACAATGGGAAGGTTCTGTAAGAAAGCAGCGACCTCAGGAGTACCAAGATTTTAAAGAAAAAATTGCAAGGCCTTATTTCAAAGTTCTCTTTGAGCTATTCCCACAAATTGAGGGCAAGATTGATTTTTATGAAGTCTCAACTCCACTTACCGTCAGGCACTATGTAAATTATATTCATGGCGAGCTATATGGTTTAAATCTTGAACCAAAGAGATTTAAGGAAAATTGGTTGAAGCCAAAGACTCCGATCAAGAATCTATATCTCACTGGTCAGGACATAATGATGAATGGAGTTGCGGGAGCAATGTTTTCAGCGGTTCTCACATCGGCTGCGATGAATCCGGTAGCTACTCTTGGTCAAATGGTTCCGCTTGGGATTTTAAAAGACGTCTATTGAATTGTCTTCGTTGTCCGGACTGTCCAAAAAATGGACAGTCCTAAAATCCTTTCAATCCATCGGAAATTCTTTAAATCAACTGACATAATGGACCTGCTATTACTACACAGGAGCCTGCATGAAATCGATGATTTTTCTTTTCCTATTGTGCCTTACCTCAGTCTCTTGGGGGATCAGTGTTAAATTTAAATTCAAAGTGGAGAATAAATACCCCATCGTTTCTGCCATGACATGCTCGGGTCATTCGTGCGCCTGTCCAGAAGACACATTCATTGATCAATATCAAATGAAGTGTGTTAAATGTGCCGAAGGTCTGACATTTGACGATTCTTCTCGCTCTTGCTTTGATGCAACTGTTGAAAAAGAAAAAAATGTAGCCGATTTGAAGCTTGTAGATGATGAAACACAAAAATTTCTCAATGATATTAAAAGTAATGCTCCTTCAATGTGTGATATGAAAACAGCAGAGAATGGAAAATTTAAGAATTGTACCTGTGATGATGTGAAGCATCTCACAGTGATACCGAATGCTCCAGATCTTACGATTGTTGTAAAGCAAGCTTTCAATCTTGAAACCCAATTATGTGAGAAGCAAGGTCCTCTTTCACTTTCAGTGGATGACATCGATTGTTACGGACCTGGCCGAGGTTCATTTGATAAAGTCGCTCGTCTTGGTAACCTAACAGCGAAGTATAAAGGTGGAGGCGGATCTTTTGCAACGTGTGGCTACAAAGATGGTGAGCATGTCTTGACACTCAAAAGCGATGACAATGTCTTGAGCACGATCGATGCTGTCATTCTCACAATCAAGCCTCAGATCTTTAAAGGTCAAAATGTTGAATCTTTTGTTATTGATCCAGCAAGCTTAAATTATTAAACGTGAATAAGGATTTAAATATGAAAACTCTACTATTCTCTGTCCTGATTTTCTCTTCATCTTCCATTATGGCAAAGTCTCTTTGCAGTAAAGACGAGAAGGCACTTTTTGAATGTAAAAAGCATAACCGTTCGTTTGCACTTTGTGCTTCAAACGATCTTGCTTTGAATAAAGGATCTCTTCAATACCGTAGTTCTAGAAATGGTCGTATCGAATTTAAATTTCCGGAGAATTTAAGAGGATCAGCATCGTCTTTTAAGGCAAACATGACGGGTAACGAAGTTGCGGTGGTCTTTGCAAACAAAGGCTATGACTTCAGCCTGAGCACTGACATACGTGATAATGATACAATCAAAGTTTCACATGGATCAAAAGTGCTTACAAGAATTTCTTGTAGAGATGAAAATGCGAACGATACGGATCTCGCTATGACATCGACGATTAATTTATTGATAGATGCTGAGGTTATGAAATAAAACTTCTAGGATTTGCTCTTTGCTGCTCGGAAATCTGCCATTAAGACGGAAAAGTTTAAGACTTTAGGTGATAACAAGTTAAGTTTTAACTTAACAGCAATTTCATTTAGCTTTATCCAGTACATTAATAAAGGTAACTGAAAATAGCATCTCTCTTCGAATTTAAACCTAAAGAGATGCTATTATAAATAATTTACTTCATAACCTCATTCATATGACTCTCTAACACCGACAGCGGCAAACATCCTTCTGCCAAAACTTCATCATGAAATTTGGTCAACTTGAACTTATCTCCAAGCTGTTTTGAGTACTGATTTCTCAGCTCACGAATTTTGAGAGCTCCCACTTTGTACGATAGGGCCTGTCCAGGAATCGCCATGTATCGCTCGATCTCTGCGACTGCTCCGTCTTTTGATATTGGTTCCTGCTCCATCATGTACTTAATCGCCTGATCTCTCGTCATGCCTTTCGTGTGAATGGCAACGTCAACCACTAGACGGACTGCTCTGTGCATCTCGTCGCCGAGGGCGCCCATGTATTGATAAGGATCAGTGTAGAGGCCCAATTCTTTTCCAAGAGACTCTGTGTAAAGGGCCCAGCCTTCCCCGTAGGCTCCGTACCAAGAAAATCTTCTGAATTTTGGAAGAGTCGTATTTTCTTGTTGAAGAGAAATCTGAAAGTGGTGGCCAGGGATTGCTTCGTGCAAGAAAACTGATTCCATTCCAGAGGTGAGATTATACTTCTTCGGATCGATGATCGGCATGTAGAAGATACCTGGGCGCGTTCCATCGGGAGAGCCGGAGTTGTATTCAGCACTCGCACTTGCTTCGCGAAACTCTTCAGTCTGACGAATTTCAAACGGAGTTTTTGGAAAACGTGTGAACATGGTCGGAAGCTTTGGTTTAATTTTCTCGTGAAGAGAACGAAAGAAGTTCAAGACTTCTTCGTCAGTTTTGAATGGATAGAATTTTTTATCTGTTTTTAGATAATTAAAGAAACTCTTCAGATTTCCTTTGAAACCAGTTTGAGATTTAATGCTTTCCATTTCTGATCTGATGCGGGCCACTTCAGAGAGACCAATGGCGTAGATTTCATCAGGCGTTTTATTTGTCGTGGTCCAGTAACGGGCGAGATAAGTATAGATTTCTTTTCCGCCCTTCACTCCATCAATACCGTGAGTGTTTCGCGCCTTCGGGAGATATTCTTTTTTAAGAAAAGTCGCCATTCGCTTAAAGGAAGGAAGAACCACCATGGTAACGATTTCTTTATATCTTTTTACCAGAATAGCTTTGTCTGCTTCTGAGATATCAGCAGGGATCTTGTTCAGTGGAGCAAAGAAGATATTTTTCTTAGGGTCATTCTTAGCAAGATCTTCCATCTGAGGGATGGTCTTCTTCACGAGTATTTTTGGAAGAACGACACCCATCTTAATTCCATCACGGAAATTCTGGATGGCAGAATCCATCCACTGACTGAATGCTTCCATTCGAGACATCCAGTTTTGATAATCCTGGAGAGTCTTAAAGGGTTGGTAGTTTTCTCCAGATCCGAGTTGACCCATCGTGAGAGGCAATCCCCAAAATTGTTGGAAGGGCATGGTCCAGAGAGGAAGCTTTGATCCCTCGAGGTTCATTTTCATTTCGTAGACAAAAAGATCGTAGCTCGTTTTTTGCGAATCGCTGAGTTTGTTTCGATCAAAGCTCTCTACTTCATGCAGGTAGCGATTATAAAAATCATCCAAGCCTTTTCGGAACTCTGCGGTCTGATCGTTGGGCAACAAATCGTTGTAGCGATTATCACCTTGTTGAGTGGCCTCAAGAGGGAAGAGTTTCGATCTTTCCTCCCAGTAATTTGAGAACACTTCATCAATATTTTTTCCCTTCGGGTTTTTGTGCGCACACGCAAAGAGGACGAGGAAAAGGACAAGAAATTTCATATTAGCTCCCTATAACTTCACTTTTTTGAATCGTATAAATTTTTCTACAGTAATCGCACTTGGTCTCAACTTCATCGCTTTCATTAAAGAGCTCGCTCACATCCCCGTGATAAAGGCCGCGAAGGTTCATGACCATACGGTCATGACTACAAGGACAGAAAAAAGAAAGCTGACGGCTGCCGAGGTATGAGAATCCGCGGTCTTCAAAAACCTTAACGATTTTTTCAATGTCATCTGAGGCCTCTTCAAAAACTTCATGAAAAAAAGTCGCATGTTTTTTTGCAAACTCTTTTCTTCCAGGCGTTTCATGCAATGTGCTTTTCACGTTGATAGGTGGAAGGCGAGTGATCATCACCGCCTGATCGCTGATCTCACTGACGATGACCTCAGAATCAGTTTGATAAGACTCAGTTAAAATTTTATTGATGACATCTTTGCTCGCGATCTCTTTGAGTTCAAGCATCGATGTATAAGGTTGAGCATTACTTGCAAAAATTTTTGAAACACGCACCTGTCCTGTGATCTTCATCGGAAACGAATTGAATTCCTCTGGCAAAAGGAGAGTTCGAGTGTGGCCCGCACTATTGGTTTCGATTTTAAGACGAAAGTATGGCGTCTCCGAATCCACATAAAGGCCAAGTGACTCACCCGGCTTTAAGAAAAAAATCATCGGCATAAGCCCCAGAAGCGTGTCACGAAAATAAGAAAATCCCGTTCCCTGCATGGGATGCATGAGGGCTAGATCATGAATGAATTTCTGGCCTTCGAGGAAATTCACGTTAAAACCATTTTTATGGTCAAGAAAGCTATACAGTCTACTAACGGCGAGCATGAGAACTCCTTCTGGAAGTTCATATTTTATAGCCTGTCTCTCGTTTTTTGTTAATCTTTCTCCTCTCTCGGGCTAAAATCTCTTCCTATGAT
>JBBQGK010000148.1:0-5286 GCA_038322885.1 Bacteriovoracales bacterium
TTAATTTCTGGGCCGGGGATATCTCTAAATATCTCGGTGTGAAACAGTTCATGGATAAATTCCGCAATCATCTAAAAGAAGAGCAGTGCTGGTTTTTTGGTGATGCTCCCAATGATCAGAGCATGTTTGAACTTTTCCATAACTCAGTGGGTGTGAGTAATATTCAACATTGTTTGGATCGCCTGACTCATAGGCCAAGGATTATTTTAGAAGGAGCTGAGAATATTGGGCCCAAGGGTGTTTTAAATTTTATTAAAAATTTATAGAGTCCAGGATTCAAGTTTGGCAGTGATTATTTGTTGAACGTCATCTGCGTTGATTTCAAGTTTTTCTCTTAACCATTGCTCGAGATCCTTGGGTAGTGGAGCAATAAAACGACTTTCTTTATTTTCTGGGTAAGCAATCTCTAAGGCCACAGCATGCAAGGCCTGTCTTGGAATCTGCATTTTTTCATGATCTTCTTTCGTCGCAGAAAAATCTTTAAAACGTATGAAGATACTCGAGTCACCATTGTAGAGTTTATCTCCAAGGAGTGGATAGCCGTTCACGGCCGCATGAACGCGGATTTGGTGCTGACGACCTGAAAGAGGGAAGGCGAGAGCGAGAACGTAATTATCCTTCTCGAGGATGAGCTCAAAGCGAGTCTCCGCATCTTTACCAAGATCGGAATGTTCATCATAGGCGCTTATGAGTCCACGAGGAATGGCGCCGTCGTCTGCCCCCATTCTCTGACGAGCTATGAAGGGAAAAGGTTTGGCATTTTTATTTTTGCAAGCAATCAGGAAATAACACTTACGAATTTTATCTTCAGCAAATAATAAACTCACTTTCTGTGCCACACGAGGATTTTTCCCAAGCATTAAAATGCCAGAGGTTTCCCGGTCTAGGCGATGAATCGAATGCATTGTGTGTTTATAGATTGTTTCAAAAAAAACAGTGGCACAGTAGAAGAGATTTTTGCCTGCGGGGTGAGTGATCATGAAAGGGGGTTTATTAATAACGAGAAGTCCCAAATCTTCGAAAATGATAGTTGGATCTTGATCGCGAGGTACGACTTTGTCATACCAGTATTCATCTTCAATCATGCCATCGTTGTGGGTCACGACTGTGACTTGCTCACCGGCATGAACTTTGACACTTGATTTATGAGGAGGAGTACGAACTGAGATGGTGACTTCACCCTTTTCAATTTTTCTTTTCAAGAATTGTCGCGAGAGATTCGGCATCTGGGTCATGATGAACTGATCGAGGCGAAGATTATCGTGTTCCGAAGTTACTGGGTAACTGACAACATACTTTTCAGTGGTGAATGATTTTTGGATCTCATTCATTGAGATCCACTGGGATTTTTAATTCAATGACATCTGTAACAATCGACGGGTCTTTTAATTTGAGTGTGGCCATGATGCCATAGTGATCACTCATAGTACTTTTTCCTTCCTCGTTGGTTCGATTTGGGCAATGAAGTGGAACTGGCTCGTTAAAAACGAGCTTAGAACTTTCAATCTCTACAGATTTTGAAACAAAGATGTGATCCATGGTTGAATCGTTTTGTCCCCATCTCGTATTTTTATGATCGATCAGGTTGAAGAATTTAATAGAAGCAGTTGGATTGTAGACTAAAGGGTTATTTGACTGATCCCAGGTCGCTTCGTTGAGCGGGATCCTAATCATCTTGGCACTTTCCATAACCGGAATGAGGCCCAAGTTCCAGACGCTTTCAAGTGAGACATACTTTTCTTTTTCAAGCACCATGTTGGGGCCTGAATTAAAGTCTCCGGCGATGATAAAATAGTCACTTTCTTTTTGCTTATTCAAGGCAAATTGTCCTATTTCCATGAACTGATCGAGGTGGTTTGAACTCGGAGCTTTCTTACCAGAGAAACCAGTATGGATGTTAAGAACTCCAATTTTCTTACCTTCATCATTCTGCAAAAGTGTATACAGAATCCCCTTGTGGGCATAAGTATCATGAGCGTAAGGTGTGAAATTCGCCTCGAGGATTTTCATATTCGTGACTGTGATCACACCATTTGATTTAACTGAGTTGTGGTCTTTAGGGAACATCTCGTAACCCATTTTGTTAACAGCTGCTTCAGTTGCGTCGAAGACTTTCTTCGTCCACATTTCCTGCAAGGTGATGACGAAATATTTCTGAGAATGCGCAGGAGCGTCCTCATTGAGGAAAAGATTTTCCATCTGTGGTTGAATTCTTCTGTTCGTACACGGAACAAAATCAAGTCCGTGCTTTTTGAGTTGAGCGGCATTGTACGTAATCACCGCAACATCAGCAAAACTAGAGAGCGATAGGAAGAACGTTGTTGCTACGATGAGGTAGATACTTTTCATTTTTTTTCTGCTTGTAGTTCAGGGTAAAGTTTAAAAATTTCACCAAGGATTGAATAGTAGAGGGAGCGTCTTGTATTTTGATCTTTGAGTTCAAACTCATCCAGATAACCGTCCGCTAAGAGGTGAGTCGAATCAAGCACAATAGTGGCCTGGTTTTTTGAAATGCTCTCCGGGATGAGGGATGTGGGCTGTTCGATGAATCCATCATTTGCACTCTTTAAGAACTTCATCAAGAGATTGTACTTAACGATAACACCCATCGGAGATCCGTTTTGAAGAACACGATCACTCATGGGTGCACCAGTGATATTGATATAGAAAATATCCGGATCTAGATCTTTTCCAGCATTTTGAACAACTTCTTCGACCGTTTGCTGAGTAATAAACTTCAAAGAACTAACCATGTCGCTTAAACCCTTCGCAAACGAAGAAGGGATAATTTTCATAAAAGGATTAAGCATTCTAGGTACCAGAACACTGGAGGCAATATCAGCAAAAAAAGTTCCGGAGAGCATTCCCGATAAGTTCACATGTCCCAAGATCCGTCCCATCTTTTCCGTTTTTCCAATTTTCACAATCTCAGCTTCTGCTCCCAGGATCTCAGGCGTACCTTTGCAGAGAGAAACAATGATGATGTCTTTGCCCTGGCTTAGGACTTCAGAGAGTTCAGGGACGATACGGTCGATATTTGACTTCACACTTGCATAGGGTTTTTTCTTTAGAAAGACGATATCAAGACCAAGAGATTTCATGTCCGAGAGAAAATCAGTGATGTAGGCAGGTGTCATTTTAGAATAGGATTCTTCCCAGCCTAAGCCAAATGATACGACAAGAGTTACTTTGTTTTTGATTTGTTCGTAGTTTAAATCATCACGACCTTTCATGGATGTCATTGAAGCTATAACATTCTTTCTTAAGTTTTTATTACGAGGCTTAGATTCAATCCACGCTTTGAAAATTTGAGCGGAAAAAATGTTGCCGTATTTTGCGGAGAGCTCACGGTTAGTTTCTTTGGTATATTCATCAATCGGATTGTTTTTAAGAAATTCTTCAGCGGAATTTTCGCTTCTTAAGGAATAGGTTTTACTTTCAATTTGTGAGAGATCTTTTTTAAGTTCATCAGAAAAAATTGCTCTTCCCTCATCCGAGAGCTTTTTCCAAGAAATAAAAACATTGGAGAGATGATCCTGCCACTCAGAGCACTTAGCTTTTGAGTAAGAAACCTTGATAGTCCTAGTAAGTGAGTGGCTTGCCCATTTGAAGAATGTATTCTTTTGGCCCTGAGGGGCCTCGAGGCAGCGTGGAAAGTTTGTGCTGGACTCACGTACAATGCGTTCCTCGGCCGAGGCAAATATTGGCAGAGATAGGACAAAGGCCATAATAAGGGATAGGTTGAGCATACGCTTCATGAACCCTTGTAAAGCAATCCCGCTGCCATATGAGGGCCATGAGATTCAGGGACTTTAATATTTATATCGTCACTCTTAAGGTCGGGTGTCTAATGTTTGGACAGTCGGAATTTTTTCGGAAAAGATAGAACCAGATGAAATATCTTCTTTTCTTATTCATATTTTGCGCCTGTGCTCAGCGAGGGACCTACCAATCGATTCCATCGGGAAACCTCCATCAATCCTGTTATAAACATTTTGGTAACGAAGCTTCTCTGGTGATCCGTGAAGGAATTGATAAAGGCATGAGTTGTTTAGATAAACTCAAAGGTGTTGGAGCTCGAAAAAATGCAAAACTCCTGAGAAAGTTATTTAAGAGTGGAAAATTAACTTATCAGTGTAATGAAGAAAAATTTTCTTGGGGACATCTCGAAGCTCGGGCTTCTCATTCAAGTGAGGCCAATGTCTCTGCCTATGGTCTCAAGCATCCATTCATTTCGATCCGACCAGACTTCAAAATTACCTCTCATGCGGAACTAGAGAAAGTACTTTTTCATGAGTATTTTCATAACTTGGGATTCAGCCATAACGCCTCGGTTGAATATGCTTATGCTTGTGAAGAATGTTGCTTTACTGAGAGGCCTGAGCATCACGCGTGTATGATTTGTTCGAAAGACTACACCGGAATCTCCGATCCCAATTATATCCGGGATTTCTGGGAGTGGGTCGATGTCAGTAAAACACCCAAAGAAATTTCCAAGGGCTTTACCATTAGGGCCGCTCTCTATCATACTCATCAGAAAGCACCGCTTTGGTACTACCTTTTAGAAGATAAGTTTCAGGGTAATTTGGTTACTAAATTCTTCTCTGCCGATCTTCTGGGCAATAAACTTTCAAATGATCCTTTGGTGATTGAAAGAGCTCTGATGAGAGTGCCTAAAAAACTGGAGTTTCTGGTTCCTTTGTCTCAGGAGGCGGCCAAGGCACGTTATAGTCTTCTGGTAGATAAAAATCTGGACGAAGCTTCGAGAATCTATCACGATCTGGATCTGAAGCCGCTGCAGTTTTCACTTAGGCTTTTTCCCAAGAAAAATTCAACTTCGTATCGGGGGCTTCTTAATATTTGGGATGGAATTCTTTATGACCTGGATTTACTATTGCTGGAGTTGCAGTACAAAGATCCAGAGCATTTTGAAGAAGTAGACTTAATTTATCAGTCGCTGATGAAAACTCGTCCGCTTTAAGTGAGAAAGAATTCAATTTTTTTTTCCATCATCGTCTCAACTTCTTCGTGGGTGAGACCGAGATTCTGAGTGATCCATAGAGAGAGGTCTTTTGGCAGAGGAGCAATGAAGCGCGTGAATTCAGTTCCTGGGTAGGTGAGTCTCAAGGCAGCAGCATGGAGGGCCTGTCTTGGAAGTTGCATAAGATCATGATCAGCATCAGTAGCTTCATTATCCTTGAAACGGATAAAGACCATGGGATCGCCATTATAAAGTTTATCTCCAAGAAGTGGGTAACCGTGAGCTGCAGCATGAACCCGGATTTG
>JBBQGK010000149.1:0-4529 GCA_038322885.1 Bacteriovoracales bacterium
TTCACAAGATGGTGGAGTTGGTTGGCAAAATCGAGCTTAAATTTTCGACCTCGGAGCTCCTCGAGCATGTGCTCTTTGCCCCTGATAAAAATTCGCAATCGCTTCATCTCATGGCCTTCACTCATATTTTTCAATTGATAAAATTTTGATAAGAACCGAAAGTGTTGCTGGTTTGTGAGCTTGAAAGATTCTTCCTTTTTGATCTGGTTCCATAGTGTCCAGGGATCATAGCGTCCCACTAGAACCGCCGCGAGGGTGAGGTAGATGATCGTATCAGATTCAAAGCCATCCCCAATTAAGACAAGATCATCGGGAATCCCAGTCATCAAAAGGATGTTCACGAGACTGTTGAGTTTATAAAAACCTTGGGATTTTAAATCTTTTCGGGTCAGGTCCCCTTCAAAGAAAGAAAAGACATTCCGGTAATCTTTTAAAAATATATTGCTGGTAAAAATCTGGCGCTGATAGAGCCAGTCACGGATCGCGTTTTCGTAAAAATGCGGCGACGCTGAGACAACGAAGGGTTGGTAGTCTTCTTTGATCAAATCTTTGATGAGGGACAGCGAGCTCTCCACCGCGGGAAAGTAATGGATCGGGTTTCGCAGGGAGAGGTAGACTTCTTTGAGGCTCGAGTACCTTGTGTCCACCATGGTTTTGTCGAAGTCAGTGATGAGGATTTTTTTAGGTTTGTGAATTGTGGTCGGAATGAAACTTCCAATCAGTAGGTCAAGTCCCGGGTAAGCACGTGTTTCATACAAGCGAAGCCGGGCCACGCGCTGGCCCTCGGGCTGAGGGATTTTAAAGGAGAAGTTTCCAAACGAATCGGAATCGAAACTGCGGACAATCATTTCCTGATCATCCGTGGTGGTACCAATGACTTTCAGTCGAAACTCATTCGACGAAAGCAGTCCCAGTGATTGAATCGGTCTGGTTGGAACAATTTTTTCTAGGTTCTTAAGGTTCTGGTTGATCTCGTCCAAGATTTCAAATTGCCCGTGAGATGAGAACGTCATAGAGGCACGAATATGAATATATTCATCCGATTCGATGCCGGTAAAGTGAACGAGCTTGGGCCTTCTCATGTCTTAGATTTTACCCTAAATTTCCTTAGGCAATCGTCTCTTTTTTTGTCAGAATAGGCCCATGCTAAAGATGATTTTGAACATCAAAGGTAAAGTTCAGCACGTGGGTTTTCGCTACAGTGTCATTGATTATGTAAATTCGAATCAATTACCCATTGTTGGTTACGTGCGTAATCTCCCTGATGGGTCCGTAGAAGTGATAGCAGAAGGGGATATTGAGGTTTTAAAAGACCTTCATCGTTTTTGCACAAAGGGTCCACCGCACGCGCAAGTGCGGGAGGTGAGCCAAGAACTTCATCCCATCACGAAACTAAATTTCTCAGGATTTTTACTTACAGAATAAGGTCAAACTTTCTTGATCGTGTAAGTCATGACTCCACTATCGTAAGTGGATTTAACCGAGCGGGGATCGAGGATGGCATCGGTGTTAATTCGGGAAGTGTAGGACTCAACCCGGTGGACCTTGCTCGTGCCAAGCTCATTTTTATTAGTGTCCTGATAGCGGCGATTGAAAACGAGAACAACTTCTTTATTATTGGTCGTCAGCTGAACATCCTGCTTAGAGTGTTCAGGCACATCAACTTTGATTTCTACTCTGTCCGGGAAATTCTGTAAGACAGGACGAAGTTCGCTGAACTGATAAAACTTATCATCTGAGCGCTTTACCATCTGGCCCACTTCTGCCGACATGTCAGTCTTCACCTGAGTCACGACTTTCTTATGAAGCGCATCGAGATTTTTAAAATTCTCTTCGTGCTCCTTCATCGTTCCTTGCCACTTTTTCTCAAGGAAAACATCCTGTTCTTTTAGTGCCTTCTTAAATTCCACATCTCTTTTCTGAACATGGGTCTCATGCTCTTTTGTAAGTTTGGCGACATCTTTCTGCTGGCGCAGGTTAGTGGTTGCGCGCTCTTTCTTGAAGGTATTATCCTGGAGATCTTTGAACTCACGGTGTTTCATATCATCAACAGTATAGCGTCTATTAAATTCATGAGTCTTACTTGTGAGCCTCGTTGTGTGCTCATCACGCAACTTTGAGAAGCTCTCTTTCTGAGAGTCATCCAATTTTTCTAAGCGATTTTGACCGTCATGAACAATTTTTTGAGAGCTTTCGTTAAACTTATCATTAAGGTCTTCGAGATAGGTTTCATGTTGACCTGTGATGCGTTGACGATCTTCTGAAGTCTTGCCCTGAAGATCTTCCGTGGTTTTCCGCGAGGTATTCTTGAGGTAGTGAAGTTCTTTATCGGTTCGTACTTTGGTATCTTCCAAATTCTTTCTCATGTCGCTTAGGACTTTTTCTTTCTTTTCATTCTCGGCCACGACGTGCTTATGATTCTCATTCTGGATTTCAACAAGATTGCGCTCGTTATCAATTTTTATGTCAGCACGTCTCGATTCGTGAGAATCGGCGATCGCCTTCATCTCTTTTCCGTGAGTCCGTTGAACGTTATCAATTTGCGCGCGCTGAACTTTTGCTGTTTGTTGGATCGCCTTACTCATTTGATCTCTCCCTTATCATACGGGTGATCACAAGTTTCTCTGCGCTGGCCAGTGTAGCCAGGACAAATCCATGTTCGCAGCAGATCCACACTGACACTACTGCCACCGTGATAACTCTGAAACATTTGGGGGTTGAGAGTAGAGACTATGTACTGGGCCTGTGCCTTGGTGGCGACGGCGTAGGCGTCGCTTGATTTCACAAGATACTGGTAGGCCCGGTACTCAGCAAGAGCATTGAAAGAACACAAGAGAATGGAAAAAACAAAAAATTGTTTCAGCATTTCTTTAGTGGAGCTCCTTCACTTTATCGAGGGTGCGGTACTCAACCATTTTCATGAACGAGAGAACAAAATCTTTGCGATCAACATCTTTCAATGCACCGATGGCAGTCTTTTTTCGCTCGAGTGAGTTGTGCCGTTCAATCGATTTATAAACTCGATGAACAGTTTCCGCTGCACGTGAAAACGACATTTTTCTGACTTCAATTTGATCTGTACATGACTCGTGAATCCAGTCTTGATAGAACAACGGAAAGTAACCGGAGCTTCCTGCCTCGATTAACTGATCCAACCCTTCTGCTTCCTGCAACTTGCGCATTAAAAAACTCCTTATTTCTCCTACTCATCATACCCTTGAGTGATACACTGGTTGGAGAGGGCATGAATTTCCGGGAGGCAAAATTGGACCCTAAAGAAAATTACTACTTATCAGAAGAAGATGCAGAGTGGGTTGGGTTAAAGAAGTCCGAATACTTATCACGACTAATAGAATCAGTTGGTCCCACTGATTTCGGGTTCGAGGAATATCACCTGTTTGATCATCTTATTCATGGAACCATTCAGACTCCGGACCTTTCAATGACCTTTGAGGAAGACGGGCGAGAGATGCGCAGCTACCTGAAGAGCTACTTGGAAAAAGAGAATTTTCACCATTTTGTGATCGGAGTTATTATTCCCGATGCCGAAAATAAATCAGAAGTTTTTGTGCCTGTGATGATTTTCGTGACTAGGGACGAGGAATTGGTGAAGAAATTTTCAACCGGAAAGAGTTTAGTCCGTCCGGTACTTAACTAGCGTACTCGGATATCGAGATAGTTATTAGGGTATTTGTTTTTGAATGTCGTACAAATGTTATTTCTGTAGGTCGATGCGTCCGCCACACATTGAGGATTGCTTGGGTTAAGCGGGCAGTAGTTGTTGACGTAGTTGATGTATGAATCGATACAATTAAAATATTCAGTCAGAAGTCCTTCTTTCATGACCATCACACCGTTGATGTTATAGCCAGTGTAGCCTGCGCGAGTTTTGTAGAGTTTACCCTGGTAAGTGTTCCCTGCAACTGTGAGCGTACACTGAGGCTGTCCAATCCATGTCGAAGCACCTGATGCATCTTTATAAGTAGGAATCAAACAAACTCTTGAATCTGACGATAGTGAGCTTTTAAATTTGAAGAGAGTTTCATCGACCGTGCTCTGGCAGAGTGCGATCTGACCTAAGTCTGTTGTGGCGTAGGCGTAACTTAGGTTGCAGGTTGGAAAGTTTGGATCAGCCGTTGCACCAGTTGTCGACCCGGTAGTCGTAGTTCCCGTTGTTGTATCCACGAGCCCATTACTTCCGGTTTGAGTGACTCCATTTCCGCTCACGAGCTCAGTCGCACGGGTCCTTTGTGGGTTATCACACCCGCTGATCAAAGTTCCCATCAATAAAACCGCAAAAATATTTTTCATATTTATTCCCCGACCATTTTGCCTTCTTTTCGGCTTTTAGAAAAATTTCATGAGTTTTAATTGAACTGACGATATATTGGGTACTGGTCCTTCTGAATTTTTAAGGGTTTAACATGCGTTGGGTGGTTCTCCTTTTGTTACTCCTGTCTGCGGCCGCAGGTCTGGGTGTGATGAGCATTAAGCGCATTCCGTACTCCTATTACTCGCACTGGCTGCAT
>JBBQGK010000150.1:0-4520 GCA_038322885.1 Bacteriovoracales bacterium
TTTTGCTTAAGCTTCATCAGTCCCTCCCACGGATCTTTCTTCCGGGCCTGAATCTTTTTAAGCGCTCTTGGAAGAGTGTACTCGTCCGGTGATTTAATCTTCTTAAGTTCAGACCATTCTATAGGCAAGGCCACACTCGAATGGGCCCGAGCACGTAATGAGTAAGGCGCGACAGCAGTAGCACCATAGTCGTTACGAAGATAATCAATAAAAATTTTATTCTTACGAAGCTTCTTTGACATGTTGGCAACATAGAGTTCTGGATGGCGAGAGACCATCTCTAGAGCGATGGTCTGAGAAAAGGTTTTAATCTGATCCCAGTCATAAAGTGCTGCCACTGGGATATGAACGTGAACACCCTTTCCACCAGTGAGCTTCACAAAACTTTTCAAGTCTAAGTCGTCCAAAATTTCTTTAAGTTCAAACGCTCCTTCAACAACTTTTTTCCAACTCACCCCAGGGCCCGGGTCAAAATCCATCACGATTTGATCGGGTGAATGATAATCTTCGTGGCAGTTCCAAGTATGGATCTCAAAGGCATTGAGTTGCACGAGTTCTTTCAGTCCAGAAGGAGAGTCAATAGTGATGTAAGTTCCCTCGCCTTTCTCCTCGGTGATTTGCAAAGTATGGAACGCCTTTGGGACTGAACCACTTACATGTTTCTGAAAAAAACATTTTTCCTCACCCCCGTTAGGGCAGCGGACAAGCGATAAAGGTCGCCCCTTAACATAGGGAAGCATTTTAGGTGCCACTTTCTGATAATATTCGGCCACATCTTGCTTCGTGATATTCTCATTTTTAAAAAGTATCTTATCCGGTGAAGAAATATTTTTTTCTTCTTCCAAGTGAATGACCTCCGGTTTTTTATCTTCTCTCATTCCCATGAAGATGGGAGTTCTTAGAATCTTTTCATCGGTCCATTGCGAAAAAGAGACTTCACAAATAAGTTTTGGTTCTACCCAGTGAAGATCTTTCCCTCTTGGGGATTTAAGATCAAAGGGGGATTGGTCTTGCTCAATTATAATAAGGTCTTTGATGAGAGTTTCGAGGGTCGAGACATTAAACCCCGATCCAACTTTCCCCACGTAACGAAATTTTCTCTTTTCAAAGACTCCTAGAAGAAGCGAGCCCAACCCTGTCCGCGATCCTTGAGGCGCAGTCCAGCCCCCGATCACAAATTCCTGACGGTGTCCGCATTTGGTCTTTACCCAATCATCCTGCCTTCCAGAGGCATAAAAACTATCGGCCATTTTAGAAACAACTCCTTCAAGATGAAGCTCGCAAGAGATCTTGAAAAATTCTCCACCTTTCTCGAGCAGATGCTGACTAAAGAGAAGTTCTTTGGGCGCATCTTTTAAAATCTCTTCTAGCTTTTTTTTTCTTTCAATTAATGGACGCTCGCGCCAGTCTTCTCCATTCAAAAAAAGAAGGTCGAAAATGTAGTAGCGAAGATTTTTATCATCGCGAGATTTGAGAGAATTCTGGAGCCTTTGAAAATGCGAACGTCCATCTTTATCTAAGGCGACCACTTCCCCGTCCAAAACTGCATCCTCGATTTCGAGTTTCCCCAGAGAATCCAAAATATAAGGAAAAGACTGTGACCAATCATGCCCATTGCGAGTGTAAAATGTTACGAGACCATTTTCTAGATGGGCCTGCATGCGATAACCATCGTATTTCATCTCGTGAATCCAATCCTTGCCCTTAGGAACTTCGTTCACAAGTCTGGGTAATTCAGGCGCTATAAAATCAAGAGCTTTTTTTTTAGCAGACGTCTTCTTCGCAACTATTTTTTGATCATCGTCGACACGTTTGATTAGTAGCCAGTTCTTTTTCGCCGATGTTTCTTTATAATGTGTTCTAACGAGTATGAATCCGCCATGGAGCTTGTCTCCATCCAACGAGAATTCGAGTTTGCCTTTTTTCAAGGCCTCAAGGTAATTGTCAACTTTCGGAGTCCAGATCCCTTTGTCCCAGATAAATACTTCTCCCCCACCGTATTCCCCCTTAGGAATCGTGCCGTGAAATTTTCCATAGGCCAGCGGATGATCTTCCGTCTGAACCGCGAGGCGTTTATCTTTTGGGTCAAGTGACGGTCCTTTCGGAATTGCCCAGCTCTTTAAGACTCCTTCCATCTCCAGGCGAAAGTCATAATGCAAATGACTTGCGTGATGCTCTTGAACCACAAAAGAAAGTTTCTTGGTCTTTCGAGAAACTTTCTTCTTTCCCGAAGGTTCCTTCGTAAGCTTAAAATCACGTTTTTTATCATAGTCCTTGAGAAGATTTTTTTTCATGTCAGCCTATTTTTTTCTTTTTTACTTGTGCCTTTTTTCTCACAGGGGTTTTTGACTTCCTCTTCGCCTCAAGAGATTTTTTTAAAAGAGGCATGAGATCGACCACATTACTGGCCGATACTCTCTCTTGTTTTGGTAAATCTACATCTGCTATTTCATGCCCTTCGCCCGCTTTTATTTTCAGGTTAATCATCTTCATCACATCTTCAGCATAAGTATCCTTATAATGATCAGGTCTCCACGCTTCACTCATTCCATTGATCAAGTCTTGGGCCATCTTCAGCTCTTTCGGATTGAATTTTGGTTTGTGAATGCCCTGGAGATAATCAACATCCTCAGATCCCAGAACTTCATGATTAAAACGCAAAATTTCCAGCACGAGGTAATCATCTTTGGCCATAACGGCGGCGAGGTGTTGCTTAGTCCGTATGACGACCTTCGCAATGGCGATTTTTTTCATTTTCTTCAAGGCCTCTGCCAAGAGAAAATATCCTTTGGTCCCTGCCTTTTGCGGGACAAGATAGTATGGTTTTTCAAAAAACATAAGATCGATCTCATCGGCATCAACAAAGGTCTCGATGTCGATGGTTTGCGTAGCCTTTGGGTTCGCTTTTTTTAAATCATCCTTTTCCATGATGACATACTGACCTTTCTCAAATTCGTAGCCTTTCACAATTCTGTTCCAGGGAACTTCCTTTCCATCTTTCGAATTTACTTTTTTGTACTTGATGGGAGAGAGATTTTTTTTATCTAACATGGAGAAATGAAGATCATGACCTTCTTCTGCTTTCTGCAATGAAACGGGGATATTCAAGAGGCCAAAGCTGAGAGAACCTTTCCATATATTGCCGGCCATACCAACTCCTTTGGTGCGCAGGAAGTTTTAAATATACCGAGAAATCAATCGAGAGCAATTCCCAATTTGCCCCTTTGGGAAGGCTTAAGGTCTTAAATAAATTCGGCAGTTAGAGATGGCCTTTCATTTGCTTAGATAGAGGTAAGACCGAGGAGGTTGTATGTTTGAAAAATTTAATCAATTTTTTCATAAAAAAAATATGGCGCAGTTTGAGGAAGATGACATCCGGGAACTCTCAGGAACTCATGCGGCGATTTTAGCTGTTGATGGGTTCGAAGAATCCGAATTGTTTTCGCCAAAAGAAGCTCTTGAAAACGTTGGAGTGCAAACCCATGTGGTTTCTTTGAAGCTGGGAAAGATTAAAGGCTGGAAAGACAACAACTGGGGAAAATCAGTCGCCGTCGACATTCTTCTCATGGACGCTTTTGCCATGGATTTTGATTTTCTCGTCCTCCCTGGTGGCGTCATGAATCCAGATAAACTTCGCAATGAACCAAATGCTGTGGCCTTCGCAGAGACTTTTGTAAATCAAAAAAAACCTATCGCCGCCATTTGCCACGGGCCACAGATTCTGATTGAAACGGGTTTTGTCAAAGGTAAGACGATGACTTCATGGCCGTCACTTAAGACCGATCTAAGAAATGCAGGAGCAAAATGGGTGGATGAGGAAGTGGTGGTTGATGGCAGACTCATCACAAGCAGAAAGCCAGGAGATCTCATTGCTTTTAACCAAACGATGATCCGAGAATTTAGTAAGTATCACAATCAGCATACGCTTCCGAACACGGTGAGCTACATTTCAACTCTGTAAGGAGGTATTTATGATGTTTAATGAGAATGCCCTCAAAAATAAGATTCAGACATATAAGAATAGGATCTGGGAATTTTTTGATACCTTGACCGTAAACGCGAAAGTCAAAGATGAGGAAGACAAAAGGCTGGATCAATCAAGTTTTGAGAGCTTTCCGGCCAGTGATTCTCCCGCGCACAGATCAAAATCAACGGAAGATAGGACTCTTAATCACTAACTTTTGGGAAATCTCAGGTGCAAAGGAGCATTTATGACCGATTATCAAAAACTCGCCCACATGATAAATGATATCGACTTTACCATGATGACAACGATTGGAAGCGACGGTGCACTTTATAGCCGACCGATGTCGACCCAGAAGCTCGATGAAGATAATTTCGATGGAAAACTTTGGTTTTTTTCAAAAAAAGATTCACCAAAAGTTCACGAGCTTGAATTAAATCAAAAAGTAAATCTCGCTTATGCACAGCCAGGAAGGCATCGCTATGTCTCAGTGGCAGGTGTTGCCAACATACTTTTGGACCGACAAAAAATGAAAGAACTTTGGAAGCCAATGTAC
>JBBQGK010000151.1:0-4198 GCA_038322885.1 Bacteriovoracales bacterium
CTTTTATTTCATCAAGCCTGTGCTTCATGGTTACAACGTTAGTGAATCTTGTAAAGTTTGTCTTCTGATCATTTGTGCTCGCTATTCTCGATGCTCGCAGTGAATCTGTGCTCCTTCATCCTTGCAATTGAGTCCACATACGATTTCTCCGTATTCATCAATGCAGTTATTACCCGGATGACGAGCACACTTCGCTTTCCCGAACGACTCAATACAACCATACCCACAAACCTGCTTCCCAAAATTATCGATACAAGATTTAGTCATAAAAGAGCGAGAGGTGCGGTGAGACTTGGAGTTGTGGATGATCACAGTGTTAGGGGAATTCGCCTTCGCCGTTGTGTATCCTTCTCTATACCCTTTGCGTACATCGATCTTCATACGATCTGGGCATTCCTCAGAATGCTTTTCTCCGCGCATCGGATAACCATTCTGAGCATCGTTGGTTCCCTCTTCGAAGGCCCCATCATAATGACAAATTCGTTTCAAATAATTATTCTTCGCCTCGGCACAACCGAGGAGGAAAACAAAAAGGACATAGATCATGTTTCTCATTTCTTATCCTTCATGGTCAAAAAATATTCCTGAAGCAAGAGTTGGGCGGCCCGTGGTGGGGTTTCTTTTCTTGAGACGACGTCGTCCATGATTTTTTTTACTCTCAAGTGATTAATCGAGCTCTCGAATGAATGAAGGAGACCTTCCCGCAACAACTGCCAGGCCCATTCGGCGCCTTGCTGAGCGCGTTTTTGCTCGAGCTTTGTTTTGTGAGCTGAATAGTATTTTTCAATCGCTGCTTCAACTTCAGGCAGACCTGATCTTGTGAAAGCTGAACATGACAATACTGGCGGTACCCACTCTTCATGTCGAAGAATATGTAACGCCTGCTCATAATCGTGCCGTGCCTTCTGAATCGTTTTCTGATTATCACCATCATCTTTTGTGACTACGACCATATCGACCATCTCTAAAATACCACGCTTGATACCCTGAAGATCATCACCAGATCCGGGCTGCAAAAGCATGATAAAGACATCTACCATCTCAGCAACAGTGGTTTCACTCTGACCTACTCCCACAGTCTCAACCAGAACATAATCAAAGCCGAAAGCTTCACAAATGAGCATTGACTCTCGCGTGCGCTTAGCGACTCCTCCTAAAGTTTCACCTGAAGGAGAAGGACGAATAAATGCCAGGGGATCAATCGCAAGCTCGTTCATTCTAGTTTTATCACCTAGAATGCTTCCTCCACTTTTTTGTGAAGTCGGATCAACGGCGAGAACCGCCAAGGTTTTATTTTTCGCCGTCAGCATCTTTCCAAAGGATTCAATGAAGGTACTTTTCCCCACTCCCGGAGTTCCGGAAATTCCCAGTCGCTTTGATTTTCCAGTGAGCGGCAGAATTTCTTTTAAAAGTTCTTGCGCAATCAATTGGTGATCTGGGTTATGGCTTTCAACCAAAGTTATAGCACGTGCAAGGACGGTGCGATTCTTGGTTTTAATTCCTTCGAGATAATCTTTGAGCTCGAGATTTTTATTCACGGGCGATCACTTAGTTTTTTTAAGAGGTCTTTGGCAGCATCTGAGATGACTGTTCCAGGACCAAAAATTCCAGCGACACCCATTTGATAGAGTTTTTCATAATCCTGAGGAGGAATAACTCCTCCGATGGTGACAAGAATATCGGGACGACCAAGCTTTGTGAGTTCCGCTTTGAGTTCAGGCACAAGAGTCAAGTGCCCGGCCGCGAGGCTTGAGACACCAATAATATGGACATCATTTTCGACAGCTTGCTTAGCGGTCTCTTCAGGGGTTTGGAAAAGAGGTCCAACGTCAACGTCAAAGCCCAGGTCTGCGAACGCAGTTGATATAACTTTCTGACCGCGATCGTGGCCATCTTGTCCCATCTTCGCAATCAAAATGCGAGGACGTCGCCCTTCTGATTTTTGGAATTTTGAGACGAGGTCTTGGAGTTCTTTCACGGAACCTCCTCCTTGTTGGACTTCTTTGATGTAGACACCTTTAATTGTATGAATCTGGGCCTGATGGCGGCCAAAAACTTTTTCCATCGCAAAGGACATCTCGCCCAAAGTTGCATGGGCACGAGCGGCCTCAACTGCTAGGGCCAAGAGATTTCCTGTTCCCTTTTGGCATGCTTCCGTCAGGGCCTTGAGTGATTCATCGACTTGTTTCTGATCACGCTCTGATTTTAATTTTTTCAATCGTTGAATCTGAGCATCACGCACGTGAGAATTTTCAATTTGAAGAATATTGGGCACATCATCTTTTTCACGTCGATAAAGATTGACTCCAACAATCGGTTGTACACCTGAATCGATTCGACCTTGGGTACGAGCGGCCGCTTCTTCGATGCGCATTTTTGGAATGCCTTTAGCGATTGCCTTGCTCATGCCGCCCAAAGATTCAACTTCTTCGATGTGCTTCCAGGCCTTATCCGCAAGCTCTTGAGTGAGAGCTTCAACAAACATTGAACCACCCCATGGATCAATGACCTCGCAGGTATCGGTTTCGGTTTGAATGAAAATTTGTGTATTGCGGGCAATGCGCGCAGAGAATTCACTCGGCAAAGCGAGGGCCTCGTCTAATGAATTGGTGTGTAAGCTTTGAGTATGGCCATGAGTCGCAGCAAGTGCCTCAATACATGTCCTCGTCACATTATTAAAAACGTCCTGTGCCGTTAAGCTCCAACCAGAAGTTTGGGAGTGAGTCCTAAGGGCGAGAGATTTTTGAGATTTAGGTTTAAACTCAGAAACAATCTTGCTCCACAGAAGCCGGCCCGCGCGCATTTTTGCGACTTCCATGAAGTAGTTCATGCCGATCGCCCAGAAAAATGAAAGTCTCGGTGCGAACTGATCCACATCCAGACCTGCTTTCACACCCGTGCGAAGGTATTCAAGCCCATCGGCCAATGTATACGCGAGTTCGAGATCGGCCGTGGCCCCAGCTTCCTGCATATGGTAACCCGAAATCGAGATCGAATTAAACTTCGGCATGTGCTTTGAAGTGTAACTAAAAATATCAGCAATGATTCGCATCGAAGCTTCAGGCGGATAGATATAAGTATTTCTCACCATGAACTCTTTTAAGATATCGTTCTGAATGGTCCCCGTGAGTTTTTCAGCAGGCACTCCTTGCTCTTCACCAGCGACAATAAAAAGAGCGAGAATCGGCAACACAGCCCCGTTCATCGTCATCGATACTGACATTTGATCCAGCGGAATTTCTTGAAAAAGAATTCGCATGTCGAGGATGGAATCAATCGCAACACCCGCCATACCCACATCCCCTTTCACTCGTGGATGATCAGAGTCGTAACCCCGGTGGGTCGCGAGGTCAAAAGCAATGGAGAGACCTTTTTGTCCCTTGGCCAAATTGTCTCGGTAAAAACGGTTCGATGCTTCTGCCGTCGAGAACCCAGCGTACTGGCGAATTGTCCAAGGCCTCACCGTATACATCGAGGCGTAAGGCCCTCGAATAAAGGGGGCCGCACCGGGAATTGAATGAGTGAGCTTTTCAAATTTTATATCTGATTTTATATACGCGCTTTTTAAATCAATGCCCTCTGGGAAAGTTAGGATTTTATTTCCGGAAGATTCTGAGAGTACGGGGGACTTCCAGGGAACTTGAGTGAAATCTATTTTACTCACGCATTCCCCCACTTTGTCACAAGTCCAGAGAGGACTTCAAAAGTATTCTGACCAGCAAATAGATTTTGAAATCCTGAGACTTCGAATTTTCCTGCGATGAATTTATCTTTGGACTCGAGTTCTAACATAAAGGGTATGACTTCCGGATAGAGATCATCATTGCTACAAACAACCACAATATCATTAACGTGATTCTTAAGTGCTTCTGAAAATTCTTTTTTATCCATTACTGAGTTTCCAGGGTCACTTACCTCTAGGCCCAAAAGCTCAAAATAATTTTTCACAAAATTTAGTCGAGCATTCAGGGTGCTATAGTCTCCGTAAAGAGCGATGTAGACCTTTGGTTTAATCTTTTTATTTTCGACCCTGAGACGAAGCTCTTCATAATCCTGCGCCAGTCGGTAAAAGCGAGACTTCAAGGTCAATCCACCGAGATGATCTTTCAAATCCGGAAAATCATTTGTTCCCGCCATCACGAGCTTTCTTGTGTTGATTTGTTTGCGCCGCTCTTCTCGAACAACTGATGTCTCTGTT
>JBBQGK010000152.1:0-4122 GCA_038322885.1 Bacteriovoracales bacterium
GTGCAGTGTTTAAAGTATCTTCAATTTTTCTAGTTATTTCGGTACGTTGGTCCATGACGGAGAGAAGCATCTACCAAAATCTTGGGTTAATTGGCCCAAAACCTCACCCTCCCTATTCATGATGTAGATATCCTGGACGGCCTTGGTGCGAGAAATGATTCTTTTGCTCGTAAAAACGATGAATTCGCCGTCTGGTGAGAAGACTGGGTCTTCGTTAGAGCCAAAATCCTTAGTCAATCGAGCTAAGTTAGAGCCCGTAGAATCGATTCTGTAAATATCAAACCCATTGTCTACCCAAGAGGTGAAAACGATCTCCTTACCCTCTGGAGAGAAGCGTGGAGTGGCATTAAACTGGCCCACAAATGAGATGCGCGTGACACCTTTTTCAGTCTCTCGAGGATCCATGGTGTAGATGTTGGCCTTACCAGCACGGCTTGATAAAAATGTCATGAGAGATCCATCACGAGTCACAGATGGATCCACATCCTCAGCGTAGTTGGACGTAATCTTTCGAAGTTTCTGAGAAGCAAGATTCATCTCGTAAATATCTGCGTTCCCGCTATACGAGAGAGTGAGATAAACTTCATTTCCTGTCGCACTAAAAACGGCACCAGAGTTAATTCCAGGCTTGCTCGAGATGGTATGAAATTTTCTCGTCGCGATCTCATAAGTCATGAGATCGATGTTTTTAATCATTCTCACTTTTCCACGAGAAACATCTTTGTGAGTTGCAATCAATGAGAACATAATTTTCGAATTATCCGGTGAGACACTTGGTCCAATCACAACTGAATTAAAGTTTGTGAGCTTCTCCACCCGGCGTCCATCGAAGTCCATGATGTAGACTTCTTTTTCGATGTCTTTCATCGATTTTGAAGTGCGATCTGAGACAAAAACAATCTTTGAATTAAAAACGGAAGGAAGGCCCGTCATCGAGCGGTAAATGCTGTCTGAGATTCTGTGTCCATGAGACCTAAGAGTTGATTGAGAGAGTGGGAAACTCTGGCTTAAAATATTTTTCTTGGTCGAGACGCTCCATACTTTTACAGAAATGCTGAGTTCTGATCCAGCAGAAGTTATCTGACTTGCGACAAAGTACGACACTCCCCCTGCAGTCCATTTCTCGAGCTGCGGAGACGAGAATGAATTCTGACCTTTCTCTGAATACTCTACAGTATTGAACTTATGCTTATAAAAAACGAAGTCATTGCGAAGAAGATCCAGGAATTCTAAAGCTAAGGTCTTCTGAGATCCGGAAAGAGATTTAAATTCTGCATCATCGATCACAAGCTTATCTTTATCTTGTTCGGCCTTGCCTACGGCCACGACTGCATCTTGTGCAAATGCTGAAAATTGGAATAAGAAGATGAACGCAAAAATAAGTTTCATAATGACCTTTAAAGTGGGAATCCTAAAATGATTCCGGAAGAAGTTAATCTTGTTGCCACCGCTTCAGATGGCGTCGGATAAGGAGCAGCATCGCGAATCGCGCGCTCTGCCCGAGAATCAAATTCTGGAGTGCCAGATGACTCCATCAATTCTAATTTTAATAGCTGCCCACTTGCTGCTAGGTAGATTTTGATCCGGCAGCGAAGGTTTTTATCGAGAAGATATGAAGGGAGTTTCCAGAACTGGCGGATTTTATCTGGAAGCGCTTGAACGTATGCACCGAATTCAGAGTTTTGTTGGTCAGTATAATCTCCCGTCAAAGCTGACCCCTGGCTCAATCGATTTCCCTCGAGAATGAGTGAATCCAGATTCTTTTTCGCTTTGCCGTCTTTAGTCCCGATCTTCTGTTCTTTAGGTGCAACTTTCTTATTGGAGTAATCTGTCAGCATATTAAGAAAGGAAGCCTTCTTCTTTTCTTTACCCTGCTCCTCGATCACAAGATCATCTTTTTTAATGACGTCTTCTTTCTCGTCTTTAACAACAGTCTCTTCTTTTTTGCCTTCGACTTTCTCGGGGATGGTTGGACTTGCTTCGCGGGCCATTTCTTTAAGTTCCTGTATGGTGAACTTGGGCATTCCCACAACATCGACGCGAACACTTGAACGAATAATCTCGACATCATTACTCTTAAAAACAGTTGAGATGATCTTACCGCCGATCATGGTCAATAATAAAAAGCCAATGTGAGTTCCAATGGAAATCAAAAAGTCGCGATTGAATTGACGATCCATGGCCAGGCTCGACATTAGATTTTCTTCTCCACTTCGGTGACAAGAGCAATATTACTCACTCCGGCCTTCTTGAGGTTAGCGATGAGTTTTGCAACCTTCTCATAACGAAGACTGTAATCAGCGCGCAAGTAAACAATGTCTGTGTGATTTTTTTTGAACATTTTAAGGATCGAAGGGATGACATCTTTCGCAGTCACCATGTCTTTGCCAAGATAGAACTGCTCCTTATCCGTCACAGAAAGAATCACAAGCTCAGGCTTGAGTCCTACATTATTCACTTTCTGAGTTTTAGGAAGTTTGAGATCAATGCCCGAGAAAAGCATGGGTGCGGTCACCATGAAGATCACAAGCAAAACAAGCATCACGTCTACCAGCGGGGTCACGTTGATGTCTGAAACGGGGCCTTTCTTTCCTCGGCTTAGATTCATCCCCATTTCTTAGTCCTTCTTGATCAAGATCGAGCGTTCGATGAGGTTCAAAAAATCCTGTGAGAAGGTTTCCATTTGAGAATTTATTTTAGTGATCTGTGTGTTGAAATAATTATAAAACCAAACAGCAGGAATAGCGGCAGCAAGGCCCACGGCCGTGGCCACGAGTGCTTCGGCAATTCCGGGTGCGACAGCTTCTATGCTACCGCCACCAGTCGAGAGACCAGAAAAAGCATCAATGATTCCCCAAACAGTTCCAAAAAGACCAATGAAGGGAGTGATACTTCCAATCGAGGCAAGAGTGGAAACGCGGTTATCCATTTTCTCATTGGAAATATTAAATCCTGCTTTCAGGGCGCGCTCCAAAGATTGAAAACCATGCTCCGAAAAATAATTCCCGATATTTCCTTTCCCATTAGCACTGAGCTTTTCACTTACTTTATTTAATTCTTCGTAGCCACGACGAAACATCAAACTTGTCGTAGACGCATGGTTATCCCCGGCCTCACGATTTATTTCTGTGATCGAAGTATTCGCTTTAAAAAAGGCTTGAAACTTATCGTTGGACTCCATGACTTCTTTGAGTTCTTTATATTTACGAAAGATGATAGTCCATGAAAGGGCCGAGGCCACGAGAAGTAGAATGAGAACGAATTTTACGACGATTCCTGATTCCCAAAGAATTTGCCAAATGTTTAATCCACCATGCATGCGAACTCCTCAACGTAAAAGCTTCCTGACCGAATGAAAAAATTGATTCCGGTACTTGTAATAGCAAAACGATACCAGCCAAATGACAGCTAGCAAAGACATAGAAACCTTCCGATCAATTTTCAGAGGAGAAAAGTCATTTCCCCATGCAGGATCAAGTCCAAAGACTGCTCCCATCGGGGCAACAAAGAGGAGTAAAAAACAAACGACATTGCTCCAGTTCTTTAAGGATTTTCCAGACAAATACAAAAGGGTTGAAAAACAAAAAAGCATGTAAGGTAAAAGTTCGTAATAATCGGGAACACTCATACGATAAGCGACAGCAAAAATAATAAGATAGCAGAGAGACTTCCAACCATTTAGTTCATCATTCACAGAGCCGAGTACGTCATCAAGTTGTGCGATGACCACAAACTCCAAAGCAAAAAATAAAAACATCCCGACAAACCCAACCAGATGGTAATACCAGTATCCAAGGTTCTGGCCAACAAAACTCACTTTAGCGAGAGCAATGTAGCTTACGAGCATAAAAATAGAAATGACTGGGGCCTCAGCATCGGGCCACTTCAAGAGCTTCGTGACTAGATCCTTAATGCCCTTAACTTGATACAGCCTGATCTGAAACCAACGATTGATGAGAAATAATGAGCCGATTTTTGAGACGAGGAGAATTTCCCAGTGATTATTGTGCAACCACGCCTCGACGATACTAATTTCGTGCTCAAGTAAAAAATGAAAGAAGGCTCCAGTAGAGCTCAGGATAACTGTGAAGGCCACAAAGATCAGCTGATAGATAGCGTAAT
>JBBQGK010000153.1:0-3814 GCA_038322885.1 Bacteriovoracales bacterium
ATTCTGATGCGCGTTTAAAAGGGAGTTTATCAAGGCATTCCCTTCCAGTAGATTTCTCGGATTGTAATAAAGCGGCATGGTCGCATTGGGATCATCAGAAATTTTAGTGTAAAAAGTTTTGATTTCAGTCTTTAGCTTATCAACTGCGCGATCGCCAATACCAGATCCGCCAAATCCATCCATGATCAGAAATAAATCATTTTCAAAATCAAAATCATATCCATCTTCATTTACCTGAAGAAGTGGACCTTGATGTGTTTGGGCCGCATAAGCTTTAAGACGCATATCACTCCAGATAATTTTTCAATTTCTCAGTCGCTTTTTTATAATAATCACTATCAGTCGGCGAAATCTGCTGAACTTCCTGAAACTTATCTTTAGCATCACTGAAGAGACTCAAAGATTCTGCAATGATCGCTTCTCGGTAAATTTTCTTGGAACGAGAATCCAGGGAAGATCTAATATCTTCGACTTCATTTAAGGCTTCCGTATTCGTGGGTTCAAGTCGAAGCACTTCAAGATAAGTTTCATAGGCATTTTTTAGATCCTGCCCTTCTTTAAGTGAGCGAGCCTTTCCGAGGATGGGACCAAGATCAGAGGCCAATTGGTTTTTTGCGTCTGAGAGCATGTCGCTTGCCTCTTTCACGAGATCTTCATCCATGCCTTTTTTTCGAAGGAACTCTTCCAGCTTTAAGGTGGCCCTGTACCATTCTTTTTTGAGATAAAAAGTCTTCCCCGTACTCAAGGCATCAACCATCGCTTTTCTTGCAGCTTCTTTAGAGGCTTTTTCTAGGGCGATTCTTTCTTGTTCACGCTGCCAACTTTCAAGCTCCAGCCGCAGTTGAGGGACTTCAATATTTTCTGGGTCTTTATCGATGATTTGGCCAAAAAGACTATTCGAAAGCTCGATTTGTCTCTCTTTGACAGAGGCACGCGCTTTCACAAGAATCTCTTCCACTTCTTTTTTAATTTTAATTTTTTCTTCTTCGGCCCGTCTCTGCGCCTCGAGCTCTTCCAGTCGCTTAAGTCCTGATTTTGTTTGCTCTAGAAAAGACTGGACCTTTTTATAGTCCGGATCAATCTCAGCGACAGTTTGAAATTCTTTTATCGCCTCTGATAGTTTATTCTGATCGAAGAAATCAATCCCTAGCTCATAGGCAACGTTACGCCGGGTTTCGAGCTCTTTACTGAGAACTCGTTTCGCTTTTACGTTAGGGGCTTCTTTTTTATCAGGTGTTTTTACGACTGGTTTAGGCTCCTCTTCACTAGGTATGATTAAATAACCAAGTCCTAAAAGAAGGCCAACCATAAACATTCGTTTGCGATGGACAGGATTCTTCCAAATCCGCTTAAAGATACTTTTCTCAACTGGAGCACTGTCAAAGTTTAAACCCTCATCATTAAGGTCAACAATCTCTTCTTCAATTTCTTCTCTCTCGATGACCTGGCCTCTCTCGACCGGCATGAGACGACTTTTCTCAGCATTGAGGAGTTCAGATTGCACTTCTAGTGTAAAACTCGTTCCACCGATAACGAATTCATCACCTGGACTAAGCGAAGCCTTATTAATTCGTTCACCATTGAGAATGGTTCCGTTTGATGAGTTTAGATCTTCGAGAATCATGTCGATGCGCCCTCGGCGAATCACTGCATGAATCGACGAGACTTCTGGATCGTTTAAAATAATCTGACATTTTTTCTCGTCCCGGCCAATGAAGATTTCATCACCGCTTATCTGGTAGCGATCATAGGGCGCATGCTCACCGAAAAGTATAAGTTGATAGTTAACAAAGAAACTATCAACTCGCGTTTTTTCATCACCAGTTTCGGCAGGAAGGTTATCAGCGAACTCATCTAAGAGGCCACCTTCAGTACCCTCCTCGCTTTCATTATTTGATCCAAAATCATTGGAGGTTTCTTGAGTTTCTCCAAACTCTTCTGGAACGAGACTCTGGTCCATATCACTCGATTCGACGTCATCATCAGAGAGACTTAAACTGTCACCAAGATCATCTTCTGCATCGACTAAAAGCTCTGCTTCTGGCCCGGCTTCTCCCGGTATGACTGTCGTTTCATCAAGTTCTTCTAAGGGTGCAAGGTCTCCAAGATCTGAATCAGTTGGTTCTGATAATTTGTGTGAGGCTACAGTGGATGGTGAATACGATTGTGATTGTAACTGAGGCTGAGCTCTGACAGACCCATCGAGCAAGGCGACCAGGACGGAGTAGGCCCCGCACTTAATTTCTGCACCCTGGAAAATAGGAGCTCGGTCAGCAGAAATACCATTCACGGAAACAAAACCAACCTGAGTCAGTTTTTCACAATACCACTGGAGACCATCATTTTTTAGGACAAATTGATGGCGTGAGATGAGTGGATCATCAATCAATACATGACAGTCGTCGGCACGGCCGACAAAAAATTCATACTGCTCAGAAAGATCAGGTGTATCTACCTGAACTTCACTGATTGGTACGTTGTTTTTTAAGACAATCAGTTTCACCTTTTTCCTGTCCTAGTAAGAGTTCGAGCTTGTTAATCTCATCCTCTGCGGTTTTGTAACGTTTGTCTTCCGGCACACTGTAAAGAAGGCGGATAATCTGGCAATAGGAGATGATGGCACCGTTGTATTTCAAAGACGCCTTATCTCTCTCTCCCTGCTGGTTATAGCCCTCAATTGAGTTATCCAATTTTTCTTTTGTCTTACGTAGATAGTATTCGGCCTGCGCGTCCCCCGGGGCAATGATCAAAGCAAGGTTAAATTCCTGAATGGCGCGGAAGTAATTTCCTTCACGAAATTCTCTCAGACCACGCTGATAAATCGTATTTAACTTCTCTTTGGCCTGCTTATCATCTTTTGCGAGCTTCTTTTTTAAGTTACCTACTAAATCATCGGTCATATCTTCGATACCTGCTTTCTTCGCATCCTCAGGGCCAGTGACTTTCTTATCTGAATCATCCAAAAGAACGACTGCAGCAAAGATAACGAGAAGGATAATGAAAGGGACCATCGTTTTCTTGGAATTCCCGCTCGATTCGTCATCATCACTTCTCTCTACTTTTTTCTTGGCCGCCACTTCAACTCTTGCAAACTTGAAAACGGTTTGACCAACAATAAGTTTGTCGCCTTCCTTTAACGCCTGCTGATTAATTTTGGCATCGTTGACGACGATCCCATTCTGGGATCCAAGATCCGTCGCAACCCAATAATCTGCGACTTTGGTGAGTTCACAATGTTCTCGGCTCGTCTTCGAATCCGTTAGCCTGATGTCTGCTTTTTCACTCCGACCAATCACGATTCGATTGCCCGTGAGAACGTAGGACTCGCCCTTATTATTACCCGTAAGGCAAACCAGCCGATGATAAACACCAGCTTCTTTTGGGGATTCAAAATGTTTAAGAACTAAAACGTTCTTGGCCATTAGGTTTGTCTCACCAGGGTTACGTAAAAACATTTCGCAAATTTATCTTTTCCAATCAAAGAGGCCACATTCACATCCACGTCTTTACCGTTGATGTTCCAAGAAGCCTTAAAGTTGGCCCCATCATTCTCTGCTGATTTGTCACAAAGTTCAGTCACCGTTGCAGCAAAGCCCTGATCTCTGGCGGTATCAATTAAGCTCTGGCCTGCCGATGCGTTTTCACGGATACCAATTAATTCTTCGGCATCTTTATTGATGTGATGGATGATCTTAGCGGAATCTAGAATGATCACGGGCCCATGAGAACCCACCATGATTTCTTTAAGAGTCCGGACATAAGGTGCATCATCCTCTATGTCCTGCATGGCCCCGATGTCCGTATTCTGGAGCTC
>JBBQGK010000154.1:0-3775 GCA_038322885.1 Bacteriovoracales bacterium
GACACCATGGGATCCTGGGCTGGATCGAGGGCAGTCTGAGTGAATTTAGAAATCTGCGGAGCCGTGTTTTCAAAACCACAACCAACTAAAGAAGCAATCTGATCCGGAAGTGAACGGCGTGAGATTGCAGCAATTTTTCTCTGGCTCATAGAGGACATATTTTTTAGGATTTTTTGTACTTTATCTGCAGAAAAAGAACTGATCGTCGTCCCTAGGTTCACGAGGTTAATCGCATCTTGGTTACTTGCCAGACGCACAGGTGAAAGGGTTGGGTTGATCGAGGCCGCAGGAGGTTGAGAGTTACCACCTGAGTTTGACTGTGAAGTCCCGCCAAGCTGGTTCAACTGACCTTTAGCTCCAGCTTTATTGAGCCAGTAAATTGGATTGAGTTCATTATTATTTGTATCATCGTTAGAGACGGTACAAAAAACCGCTCCTTCCACATTAGCGCGGGTTGTTTGCGCGGCCGTGGCACGGATCCCGCGAAGGATCGCCGAGTCTTTGTGAAAGACAAGTCCCATTTCTTCGTCTACACCAAAAGTACTTGGATGAAAGTTCGTTGGAAGGCCCAAAGTATCATAAGTGGAGAGATAATCTTTCTGTCCACCAGCTCCACCCACCATCACGTTGGATCCTGCGATGTTTCCTCCGCCAGAGATGTCGATGATGATCACCGGAGTGAGAGAATCAAAAACACTTGGTGCGCACCCTGTGGCGGCACTTGCGGCCTGGGAACTCAACATTGTAAGAACTGATGGCGCCATTGCAAAAGCTGACATCCCCAGAAACCCCTGCGCGAAAAAATCACGGCGTGATGTGGGTTTGTGGCCTTCAAGATGCATGGGACGAACGGTTTCGTCTTTTTCCACAACTTGTTTTACTTCGAGTTCTTTTTTAGAAAGTTTCATATTTTTTCCTAGTAGAGAGTCACATAGCCGCTCGAGAGGGCCGATGTACAAACGCCTTTTACAATTTTTAAAGCTTCAGCATTATTATCTGTTACACCAACCGAGAGATCAGAGATCAACACTTTAAGATCATCTTCAGACATCTGAAGCTCACTCAGTGGAACCATGTCACTCCAAAAAGCTTTCGCCACACCCTCAATGAGATAGTTCATGTTGTTGGTGGTTTTAAGAGATGAAACAGTCACGGTAGATAGATTCAGCATGGTCCCGTAATTCTGAGAGTTCCAAATAGCGTCTCTCATCGGTTGTGAACTCACGAGCTGATTACAAAATTCCGCAGCAAGTTTCACAATCGCAACCTGGTTTGGTGCGAGGAGTGCTTTCACATCTGTACTTGTCGGAAGACTCGAAGCGACCTGGTTGTAAGTCGCCAGCACTGCTGCATTGGTAGAGGGGACACCTGTGAGCGCAGACATTGTATAAAGAAGCTGCTCATGGTTTTTTACACCCGTTGTGACCTGAGTTGCATTAATGACTTCTTCTACACTTCCTCCGCCTGAGGTTGAGTTATTGGAAGTTGGACCACGGCCCAGATCTTTGGGCTTCTCAGCACCACAATGAGTGAAGGCCGCGAGGATCAAGGTCATCACACCGAGGAGGGCGAGCTTGATCATTGTTTTATTATTCATTGACGATACATCCTGCTGAGGTTTTTGCGATCAATGTTTTCATGTTGTATTCAGATCCACTCTCAAATGTTGAGGCATTGGCCTGGATCATGGCCTTATCAGAACTAGTGACGACATCTTTAAGACAAACGAGCTTATAGACTTTTGTGGCCATACACTCAGAGAATGCTCTTGAGTGAGAGATCATCTGGTTAATGGCGCGAGCTCCATTACCTTGGGTATTCCCACGCCAACCAAGACTTGCGTTTTGTCCCGTCGCCCAGAGATTGATCCATGAATCGTCTTTGGTCATCCAACCGTCGCTGAAGGAAACGTTTTTGTTAATCTTGGGGGCAACTGATCCTGCAGTATAAGTTAACTGGCCGTTCGGAAAGTCATAGTAAGCGTAAGCTCCACCGAGAGCATCTTGACCGGCGTGGCATCCGACACATTTACTCTTATATGTTCGCGAGTCGCCACCTGGGTTTCTTTCAACGTCCTGACGAACGTGATAATCCGGAACAGTTATGTCGTGGATCGCCTCGTAGTCTTTACAGAGATAATTTATGAAAGTGAAACGGTTCACACGGCGGTTTGTTCCCGCTGAGAAGAAGGCCTCACCAGAAGCACGAGTTGTAACCACACCAGAGGTGGCAGCAATGCCGTTCATAGAAGACTGAGTGACTTTCTGAAGGGCCGTGACGAGGTTCACTTGTCCAGTCTCGGCCGCTTTGTAGTGATCGTTCGTTGCAGGTGAGTAGGCCGGTGTGACACCAGCAACTGTATAGAGAACGTCTCCGTAGAGAACCATATCAAAACCAATGTCATCACGAACGACACCTAAGACAGTGGCGACGTAGTCATTGAAGTCAACACGGGACGTTTGGTCGCGGTTACTCCAAGGCTTAACCCAGTTTTTTAAAACCACATTAAGGAAGAGCGGATTTTGCATCGCAATTTTTGCGGCACCAATTCCATTTCCTTGAGCGATCATACTTTCCATTTGAGAAAGAACGGCCGGCTTCGGTGGAACACCCGTCAGGCGGTTGTGAAGTTTGAATGCCATCTCACGAGAGTCCAGAGCATGGGCACTGACTGCATAAAACGCCATGAGAGCAAGTATTTTATAAGTTTTCAAAAGGCCTCCTAAAAGAGCTTCGTTGTCTAATATCGGTTAAAACAAGGAAAGCTTGCGAGAAATCTGGAGCGATTTAAAAATAGACAGCTCGGGTAATATTCGCCGTCATAATTTTCCAGAGAAAACCGATAGATAAGACATGAAAGCAAGATTTCTTATTTCAGCGCTCATTTTGTTGGCGACTTTGTTGATTGATCAAGTGACAAAAAGTTGGGGCACTTCGCTTCCAACCCTTCATTATAATCAAGGCGTCATCATGGGCCTGTACGCCCAACTCCCTGATACCATCCGTATCGTTGCGCTGGGATCGTTTTCGGGTCTCATTTTTTTTATCTATGTCCTGATGATGTACCTGATCCCATCGCGAGGGAGTTGGTTAAAGTATGGACTCTCATTTGTGATGGGAGGGATGTTTGGAAATGTGATTGATAAGATTGCTCTCGGCCGCACCATCGATTTTATTCCCTTCAACGTAGGAAGTTTGCATACTGTTTTCAATGTGGCCGATGTCTTTCTGTGGATTGGTATGGCGATTGTCTTTTATATGTTGATTCGCCACGATCATTTGATCTGGCACCCAGACAGCTCTCGGCGCTCTTACCTAATTTTGCCGAAGGAGCAGTTTAAGGTGGCCCTTAACTTCACCTTAATTGTCTTTTGCAGTTCTCTTATCCTGGGGATTTTTACCTACACCTTCTTCAAAGTAACTCTTCCTCACGTCAGCGATGAGGGATCTCATGTGATGCTGACTTTCTTTATTACGTATTCAGTTCTCACTTTATTTTTCTGCATCCTCGCCTTTGTGACTGGAGTTGTCCTTTCTCACCGGAGTGCCGGGCCGCTGTATGCTTTCCAGCGTTACGTAGATGATTTGATCAATGGCGAGGATCGTAAGCTGAGTCTAAGAGATGGTGATAATTATCGTGATTTGGAAGTAGTGGCAGATAAACTTAGAGATCATCTTAAAAAATAAATTCCAAGAAACTCTTACATACTGAGCTTTTGCTAGACAAGGACTCTTCTCCTTTGTTCCAATTAATTATTCTGGATTCAAAAAGGAG
>JBBQGK010000155.1:0-3629 GCA_038322885.1 Bacteriovoracales bacterium
AAATCACAAAAACTTTTTGATCTGACTGAACTTCGTCCCATCAAAAAGAACATTCCACTTCGATCAGTTGCCAGTCGCTTAAACGTTGAAGAAAATCTTTTGAAGCGTCTTAACCCTGAGCTTCGCCGGAACTCGACACCAAGAACTTTTGCCGGGACATACTTTCTTCGCATCCCTAAGAGCAAGTATGCTTACCGCTTAAACGATGTGGATGTCGATGGTGTTGCCGTGATTCGTTCGAGGCCTGAAACTCGCAAAGAACTTAATCGTCGTATCGCGGCTTCTGCGGAAGAAAAAATGCTTCCTCCGGGACCAAAGTTTCACCGCGTGAATAAGGGCGATACTATTTTTGCCATCGCTAAAAAATACGGGACCTCTCCACTCACTATTGCTTCGGCCAATAACATGAAGAGTGGACGCGAGAGACTGAGGGCCGGAAGTCGGATATCTCTGGTGGATAGTTCAAACCGCTTAGAAAATGAAACCGTAGCTCCTGCCCCTTCAATTGTGAAAGTTGCCATCGTGACAGAAAAAATCGAAGAACAAAAAATTACGATACGTCAGGCACCCTTGAAGGTGAAGATAGCGAAAGGCCCTCTTTATTATAGAGTCATCCGTGGTGACAGCCTAAAAGATCTCGCTCGCCTCTTCAATGTGAAGGTGAAGGAACTCACAGCTGCGAATAAACTTCGCCGTGGAAAGATCACTGCAGGCCAAAAGATTGTCCTTCCGGATACGCACAAAGGGATCTACACCGTAAAACATGGAGATCATCTTTATAAACTTGCCCGTGATTTAAATCGTCCTGTTGAAGTTCTCGTGAAGCTCAACGATTTGAAGAAAAAGACGATCTATCCTGGCCAAAAACTTATTGTGAATATGGATTAAACCTAGGCGAATCAATTTGAAAACTTGCCCCAATGGGCAAATGATCTGAGAGGGCCGAGGTGAAAACTTCGGCCTTCATCATTTTACGGTCTCGGCGATAGAAAATATAATCGAGCCTACGGTCTGGTTTGGAAGAAGGATACGTAAAGTAGCGCGCCTCTTTGATATCATAGAATTCATCCGGGATCACTTCACCAAGACCTGATGTTTGCATCAGCTCAGCACTCGGGTCATTCTCGTAATTATCTTCGTTGAAAAACTTTGAGCGTTTTGTGGCGTTTTTTGGAACCATATTAAAGTCACCGCAGATAAAATCAATATTTTCATCTTTAATAACTTTTAGTAGTTCCTGAATCTGCTCTTTTCTATCGGCCTTATCGAAGGCCTCAAGATGCAAATTGATGATACTGAATCTCTTATCACCAAAATCGATCACGACTTTTTGAAAATAACGGTGAAGATAAAACAGATTGTACCACCAAGGATTTGAGTGGGGCTTTTTCAAAAGAGTCACACGCTGAGAAACGATGGGGTACTTGCTTAAAATCGCGCCACCGGACTTCATCCGGCCAAAGTTGCTTGAGATAGGCCAATAGGGAAAAGGTATGTAATTGGCGTTCCAACTCGCGGCCTCAGCAATGTAGGGATACCCAGCGGCGTGAGCAACAAATTCTGCCTGATTCATGAAAAAACTTCTCTGGGAATCAAAATCAATTTCCTGAAGACAAACCACATCGGGAGATTTTTCTTTAATCATCTCGCCCAGAGCTTTGAGCTTATCATCATAGAATTTTTTATCTTGAGGAACATAACCCGGGCCCTCAGAACCTTCACCGTATAAAAAACCTAAATTCCACGTGAATATCTTAAACACTGAAGGATGCTCATCAATATCAACCATGACGGTTGGTTCTAACGTTCTGATGTCTCCTGTGGTCACTTGCTCATGTAAGCTCCAAGGCCATGCCGACCACCCGATAAAAAGAATGATACTCAAAACGATGCTGAGGAGGAGGATGCCCATGATCTTCATGCCTTTTGCCCGCCGATAAAAAGACCTTCCACACTTCCGGGAAAGGTACAGTTCAAGAAAGGACTATGAGCGACTTTAGTTTTTAAGTTCTCTTTTTTTACGGTGTGATTCTTCTTTAAGTTCAAAATGGTAAAATTCGCTCGGTATCCTGGTTTTAAAAAACCAATGCCTAAACCAAAATGTTGGTAGGATTTTGAAATCTTCTTCCAGCTCGGAAGAAATTCATTAAAAAAGGTGCCAGGGTTTTCTGCCGTCATTTTGGCGATAAGTTTTGGATCAATTTTTTTCTCTACCAATAACCACGTGACAAAGGGGCCAAAGGTATCAAGGCCCGTAAGCCCGGATGTGCCTTTTAATTTTTCTTCTTCCGTGTGAGGCGCGTGATCGGTGGCAAGAAAATCAATTTCTCCCTTGATGAGCGCAGCTAACATTTCTTCTTTGTCCTTGCGGTGACGAATCGGTGGATTCATCTGAAAGAAAGTGGCATCTCTCTCATCAAGTTCTTCAGCATCAAAATAGAGGTGTTGTGGGGTCACTTCAATGAAAACCTTCACTCCACGCAGGCGAGCTTCTCGAATTAAGCGAAGACCTTCACCGGAACTATAATGACAAAGCTTGCCTTGAAGATCATATTTCTCGATGAAATGAAGGGCATCTTTTGTCGCCACGACTTCAGCTAGAACTGGACGACGTTCAATGTGCGTGCTTTCTGATTTATACTGGTCCAAAATTTCAGGATCCTCACAATGAAAACTCACCCACTGATTTTTATAGTTCTTGAGTGTCTGGTCTAGGGTTTGTGTATCTTTAAAAAAAAGTTCTCCAATCGATGGCCCCATATAAACTTTGTAGGGAACTTTATAGGCAAGGGGTTTGGTCTCAGGGCCAATACCCGCATACGCCCAAAGATCTCCGTGGACTTTTTCCATTAGACGAACTTTCGCCTCATAGCTTTTTTCATCGACGGGAGGTATTGGGTTATTGGGCATGTCTCCCGCGTGAGTGACTCCCCCATTTTTCATCGCCTCATGAGCAGAACAGAAATCTTCTTTGTAATTATTTTTTCCGGATACATCTTCTCGCGCGTGAATGTGAATGTCGCCCATGCCTGCAAAAAGAAGACAGTCATCATGATAAGTAAAATCGGCCATCATTTTATCTTCAGTCACGTGATGGATAAGACCACTCCCCTCGTCAAAGCGGATGAGCTTACGTTTTATCTCATCTGAAGTCACACATACGGCCGAAATAGATTTCAAGTCGAACTCCGAACAATCGTCGTCGGGGCCCCTTGCGCCATGGGCATCGTGATAATTTCATCCATCACAACGTGACGTGGCTGAACCAACATGAACGTCATCATGCGGGCGATATCTTCACCAGTTAAGGGATGCATGTTTTGATAAACAGCATCGGCGGCTTTTTCATCACCACGGAACCTGACCTGAGAAAATTCCGTTTCAACCATGCCTGGAGAAATTTGCATCACACGGATGTTTCTCCCGGCAGTCTCTTCTCGAAGAACTCGAGTGAAAGCATGAACAGCGTGCTTAGTGGCGCAATAAACAGCACCACCAGGATAAGTATAGAATCCAGCGATCGAACAAATATTAATGATGTCGCCACCGCCATTTTGAATCATCCATGGCAGAACAGTTCGGGCGACCCGAAAATTGGCGGTGATGTTCACGTCGATCATGGTTTCCCA
>JBBQGK010000156.1:0-3553 GCA_038322885.1 Bacteriovoracales bacterium
TTTCTTCATACTCCATTCGAGAGAGCGCGACTTTGTATTCGGATTTTTCTGCTCTGAGAGTTCTTTTGGATTTCAATTCGAAGGGTCTAAGCATGAAAGAGATCTGTCAGGAAATATGGGACCCCGAAACGGTTTATTGGCTGGATTTACCACTTGGAGTTCCACTGCTGCAATATGGTTTCAAAGAAGCCGAGGCGAATTTTGGAAAGGTCCATGATCCCAATGCTTATGTGTTAGAAACTTTTTGCTCTCACGCAGGACTCTTTTCTACGATTCAGGGTCTTTGTCGAACGTTACTTAAATATGAAGAACGAACTCAATTTATTGATGTTGTGACAGCGGACCTCAAAAAGCATCCGCACCGATTTGCTTACGGCTGGGATAGGGTCGAAAATCCTTCCCAATCTCTCGCCGGTACTGGATGTTCCTTGTCAACCTTTGGCCACTTAGGATTCACGGGTAATTCAATCTGGATTGATGGTGAAAAAAACCTTGGACATGTGATTCTCTCGAATACAACAAAGGAGCATTGGTTCGATAAAGAAGTCTTAAATGATCTGCGCCGTGCCTTAGGAGCTTCGATCTGGGCCACATCAAATAGTTAAAGTTATTACAATATCTATTGAAATTTTCTTTAGCTATCCGATGAGAATTTATGTCGATTCAGCTTAAAATTAAATTTTCTGAGTACATCTTTTTGTTCTCAGGACTCTTCGTCATAACGTTAAGTTTGCCCGTTTTCTTTGGTTTTAATATTGGTATCCAGGCCCAAAACTTCTTTTATCCATGGATTTTTACCTCGGCGATCACAGCTCTAAACATTCTTTTTTGCGGAGTGGGACTGATCGCTTTTACGACTAATAGAAAAAAAATTCTCCTCGCCTGTGCTTCATTGATTATTCTCTCCTGCGCGGTTGTGATTTTAAAACACTCCTATATTTTGGACATGGAATGGGCCACCAAATCATCAAAAAGCTTGAACAATCATCTTTGGAGTATGCCGCCGATTAGTTTGATCTGCTACATGCTCTTGGGCTCGGGGCTTCTGATCTTTTCTATTGTGGAGTCCAAAGTACATCGCTACTTAGACTTCCTCGCAGTTGTTTTCATCTCAACCTCTGTTTCTATTGGTCTCATTGCATTCCTGAGTAAATTATTTACCGCTCACACAACTTATGGATGGAGTAGCTACACCCTCATGTCGTATCCATCAGCGATAACAATTTCATTCGCTGGAATTGTTCTGTTGATTAATTATTATTTCCGATTAGATAAAGGTGTTGATCAGAGGGTGTACTTTTATCCAATGACAGTAACTTTTGGTTTGCTGATATTGTCTGCCTATCTGTGGCAATTTTTTCTAGGGCAGGAGACCAAGAAGCTTCGTAAAATTTCAACCTTTGAAGTTAACTTAGTTAAATCTGTACTTGATACAAAGATTAATGAATATGGTCTCTCGTTAAAGCGCATGGGCACCAGGATTGATAGCTACATGTATAAAGACATCAAACTCGTAGAGATAGATGCGAAGTCTTACGTAAAGCATCTAAATGGAATGAAGCGCTTAGGAGTTGTTGATGATCGGCTAAGTTTTGACTGGGTTTACCCAAGCTTTGAACTAGAAAAGAAAAAAATTTCCAATGAAATTCTCCAATACAGTTTAAATAGATATCTTGATGCTGAAGATTATAGTCTTAGCGAAATTGTCACTGATGAAAATAAAGTTTCTCGCTTTCTAATCATCTCAAAACTTAGTCCCAGGAATAAAAGAACCAACTACCTTTTCAGTCTTGTTGACCTCAAGCAGTTCCTTGGAAACGTGATTAAAAATACCAATTTTCGAATTTCTTTTATCATCAATAACAAGGTTGTTTTAGCAAACACGACAAGCGGCGTGGACGAAACTTTCTGGACGACGAGCGAGGAGTATAAAAAGCAGGGGCTTCTGTTTAATATTAGTATAAGTCCTTCAAAAAAAACACTATCTGAAGAATATTCAAATACACCTCTCTTGGCGATGGTCATCGGAGATTTAATTAGTGCATTCGCTGGATTTTTTCTCCTGTTTGGATATTTATCTCAGGATGAAAAGAACAAACGTCTATCTCTTCAAAGAAAATTTTCCAATTGGCAGAAGGCAATCTTCGATAGTGCGAACTACAGTATGATTTCGACAGATTTAGACGGGAAAATTCTGACCTTTAACGCAACCGCGGAAAAGTTACTAGGTTATAGGGCAGAAGATATTATTGGCAGAGCAACTCCGGGTCTCTTTCATGACGGACATGAAATTGAAAAACGTGCCCAAGAATTAAGCGAAGAAACAAAATCAATGATAGTCCCGGGCTTTGACGTCTTAACCTACAAAGCGAAAACAGTTAATACAGTCGAAGAGCATGAATGGACTTATATTAATAAAAAAGGCACTCGCATACCGATCTCTCTTTCAGTCACAGCGATTCGGGATGAAGCTGACAAGATCACAGGCTTTCTGGGAATAGGGACCGATTTAAGAGAAAAAAAGCAGGCCATAAATGATCTCCAAACAACAACGAAAAAACTGAGAATGCTCATTGATACGAGTCCGATCGGGATCCTAACATTGGACATTCACCTAAACGTAGTGTCATGGAATCAGACCTGTGAAAAAATTTTTGGGTGGTCAGAAGCAGAGGCGATCGGAAAGTATCCTCCATTCGTTTCCTCGGGTGACAAAGCTCAGTCTCTTGAAATTTTGGAAAAGATGCGAACTCAATATGAGCCAATACAGATTGAAGTTGAACGAACAAAAAAAGATGGAAATAGAATCACGATCCAATACACCTCAACACCTATTTTAAATAATGAAGATGGTTTTGACGGTCTACTAATTGTCGTGATGGATGTGACAGAGAAAGCGATTCTCGAGGCTAGCAACCTCGAAAAAAATAAGGTTCTGGAGGTCGCCATGGCCCATGCCATGAAATCTCAACAAGCTGCTATTCTCGCTTCAAGGGCAAAGTCTAATTTCCTCGCAACAATGAGTCACGAAATTCGAACCCCCCTCAACGGCATCATCGGAATGACAAATCTCTTGCTCGATACTGAACTTAGCCCCGAGCAAAAGGAATATGCCCAGAGTATAAATTACAGTGGTGACTCTCTTCTTTCTATCATCAACGATATCCTTGATTTTTCCAAAGTCGAAGCTGGGAAACTAGAGGTTGAATACACCGAATTTAACCTTACCGAACTCATATCGGAAACATTTAAAACTTTTCAATTCATGGCAAAATCGAAAAGCATAGAAATCGAACTAGAAATGAACTGCGTTCCCAAGCATCTTCTCATCGGCGATGATGGTCGAATCCGACAGATCATTACAAATCTACTGGGCAATGCCGTTAAATTTACCAAAGCGGGCAAAGTACTTCTAAAAATCTCAGAGGCACCCATCAAAATTAAATCAGACGATCTTCGCTTAAGAATAGAAATCCAGGATCAGGGAATTGGAATCAGTGAGAGTGCACAGCTAAAGTTATTTCAACCTTTTTCTCAAGCCGATTCGGGAACC
>JBBQGK010000157.1:0-3534 GCA_038322885.1 Bacteriovoracales bacterium
CTTTTAATCCCGCGTATACTTTAAGCTCTTGGAAACTTAGGGAAGGAGTTCCTCTTGAGCCGCGAACGTTCTAAAGGAATAGTCGGGATTTTCATCCTCGTTACTGTTCTGTTTTTTATCTTTATTCTTTTTGCCTTTTACACCGTTTCACAACTTCGTGAGGCCAGTTCCATGGGATCTGGACTTTTGAAGAATGGGAAGGATTCACCAATTGCAGTGATCTCGCTTGAAAACGAAATCAGAGAATCGCGCAAAACGGTTGAGATGCTTCTTGAAGCTGAAGAAGACAAAGACATCAAGGCGATTATCATGCGCATTGATTCTCCTGGCGGGGCGGTGGCACCGACTCAGGAAATCTACGAAGAGATTCGCCGAATCGATAAGATCAAACCTATCTATGCTAGTTTTGGATCCATCGCTGCCAGTGGCGGTTATTACATTGGTGCTGCTTGTAGAAGAATCTACGCCAACGCCGGCACTCTCACCGGTTCAATTGGTGTGATCATGCAGATGGCCGACCTCTCTGAGCTCTTCGCCTTCGCAAAATACAAGCAAGAAACAATCAAGGCCGGTCGCTACAAAGACATCGGAAATCCTGGCCGCCCCATGACTCCGGAAGAGCGCCAGTTTTTAACCGACATGCTCGCTGGAACTCACCAACAGTTTAAAGATGATATTGTGAAAGTTCGTGGAAAAAAATTGAAGAGAGATATTAATGAGCTCGCTCAAGGTCAAATCTTTCACGGTGCTGAGGCCAAAGAATTTGGTCTGGTGGATGAAGTGGCGACTCTTTGGCAAGCAGGGCGCGCGATTCATAAGGAGCTCAAGCTCAAAGGTGAATTTGCGTTTCGCTACATGAAGCCCGCTCGTAAGAAATTTTCTTTTACGGATCTCATGCAGGACACTGAAGACACCATGGCCTCCATTCGGGCCAACGTCATACCAAAAAATTCTCCGGCATTTTTGTATAAGCCTTAGGAGTCGTCTTGGATTATAGCCTTCTCATCAATTGGGGAAAAGACCATGCCTTGATGGTGGTCGCGGTTGTGATCACTCTGGTCCTGATCTACCACTATGTGATCGAGCGAGACAAGGCAGTCAAACTCTCTAAGAAGTATCGCAATTCAATTTTTGAGGCCCAGTCTCGCATCTTCCTCAATGCGACTCAGTACCTGATCGAAGGGAATAAAGATCTCGCGATCAAGGAATTCCTGAACGCAGTTGATCTCAACCGAGAAACGATCGACACCTATTTTGCTCTCGGAGGCCTGTTTCGCTCTAACGGCGAGATTGAAAAAGCTATCTCCATTCACCGGTCTCTCATTGCTCGCATGAATATTTCAGAGAGCACGAGAATCCAGGCCTTAAAAGAACTCGCTCTCGATTTTGATAAGGGTGGGTTCGTTGATAAGGCGATTGAAACGTATAAAGATGTTTTGAAAATTAACCGTGATCAGCAAGACGTGATCAACTCCCTTTGCCGGATCTATGAAGATATCGAAGACTGGGATCAGGCCTACAACTACCGGATCATGCTCTCGAAAGTGGGACAAGAAAATCAATCTGAAACGATTTCTCATATCCTCGTTCAAAAAGCTAAGGCCTTATTTGAGCAAGGTCAGTTTAAGACTTGTGCTGAAGAACTTGAAGACGCCTTTCGTTTTGCTCCTTCGGTATCAGCAAAAATTTTGCGTTTAAAACTTTTTCTTGTTTTAGGAAAAATGGAAGACGCCAATGGTCTTATGCTTGAGCTTCTAAAAGAGCATCCAATGTATGCGACCTTCATCTTTGTCTCACTTGATGTCTTTAATGAAAGCATTGCTCAAAAAGTTGAATACCGCGAAAGACTGGGCCAGCTCAAAGATTATTTCCTGGCCTTGAATGATCACGATCTCATGAGTTCCCCGTCGGTGATTCTCTCAAAAATTCGTCTTTTAAAAGACTTGCATAGAACCGGAGATGCTTTTGATCTTCTTGATCATTGGATGAAAAATCATGGGCACAGTGATGTGCTGAAAGTGGAATACATCAAGATTCTGATTGAGGTAGGTAAGGTAGAAGATGCACTCCACCACACCAAAGGTCTTCTGAATAATCTCCACAGCTCCCTGACTCGGCACTATTGCTCTCAGTGCGGGTACAATTCGGATGAAATTTTCTGGCGCTGTCCTCAGTGCCACAACTGGGAAACCATCCAGTTCCGGTGGAAGGTCTAGATGGTTTGGTTTATCGGCCTTCTCATGAGTTTGAGTCTTTTCGCAGATACCACATCGACGGATGAAAACGTCGTTGGAATCTTTTATATGAAACCTATCTTTGGGCATGTACACCAGTCTTCAGTCAGAACTTCCGCTAGTCTTACAACCATCCAGTGCGCTCATCCCGTGAAGGTTATTCAATCATCGAAGGTGCATGCAGGATCTGAGTGGGCCTATGTTCAGGTCGCGGACTATAAGGGATTTATCCTGAAAGAATATCTAAGTGAAAAAAGGCCAGATTGTTTTCAGGGCCAGTATCCAAAATTTTTCGATGCCTTGAATTTAGACCTGTCTGAACTTTATTATTGGGGACGTCTCTATGATCACTATGTTCAGGGCGAAACTCGCGTTAAATAAGAGAGTTTATGCTCTCAGTTTGATTCTCACAGTGACTGCAAAAATTTGCATGCCGATGGCCTTTGCTCAGACTGGAAAACTTCAAGATGAAAAAGAGCTTGAACTCGTGAATTTCAGTCATATCAAGAAAGTCCTTCAGAAAGACGGCCTCTCACAGGAAGCCAAACAGAAAGTTAAGCAGATTAAGGTTCTAAAGACAGAACAAAATAATATTGAATCGGCACGTTTTTTTTATCCTCCAGAAAATGAATTGTGGGGATTTATCTCTGAATATTGGTTGGTAAAAAACGCTCAAATCTTGGGATGGGATTTTAGTAAACCAGATTACGGACTCGAAGAATCCTTTAAGACAATGATGGAGAAACTTGGATTTTATCACAAGCATTTCAAAATTCTTCTCCTTAATTCTCCTGTGATGGTCAGATCCTCTCTCCCCGGGAGTGATCACCAGGTGATTCTTCTTCTCTCGGTCCCTTTTATTAGGTCACTTGATCTCACGAAACTTGAAATCTCTCTTCTTCTCCTTGAAGATTTTTTGCGAATGGAAGAAGGCTTTTTTAAGAAGGCCGTGAAAACAGAAAAGATGTCAAAACTTGCAGGAACAAATTTTCAAAAAGAGAAAGTTGATCAATCGATGGTACAAGAACTCTTAAAAAACTATGATCAACAAGTTAATCAGACGGGCTACAATTTCCAGCAGCAATTTGAAGTGACTAAGAAGATGGATGCCTACTTAAAATCAAATCCAGAGCTGTGGAATACTTACTTTAAACTCCTGGGAAAAATTGATCGCTTTGTTAAGTCAAACTCCCAATATAAAGATTACGTTCGTCTCTACCCATCTCCGGAGATGCAGATCAAGTGGCTCAGCCCTGAAGAGAAAGTGCTTTAATGCCTGAAAAAAACTTTTTGCATCACA
>JBBQGK010000158.1:0-3524 GCA_038322885.1 Bacteriovoracales bacterium
GTTACCAGGAACGATATACTCAATGCCTGTTGGATCACAGTTCGTATCAGTAATTGCGACAACAGGTATACCAAGAACATTAGCTTCTTTGACTGCGATATGTTCCATATTTGGGTCAATGATGAAAATAGCTCCTGGAAGCTTTCTCATGTTCTTGATTCCGCCTAAGTTTTTTTCAAGCTTAGCGACTTCTTTTTCAATATTAGATTGCTCTTTTTTTGTAAGAAGTTTGTAGTCACCATTTTCTTTCATCTTTTCTACTTTACGTATTTTATCGATAGAAAGAGCGATGGTTTTATAGTTTGTAAGCATTCCGCCCAACCATCTTGAAGTTACGTGGAAAGATCCGCAAGACTCTGCAGTTTTCTTAACCATGTCTGCAGCTTGTCTTTTTGTTCCTACGAACAAAACAGATTTACCTTGAGCAGAAGTTTTCTTCAAAAACTCAAAAGCTTTTTCAGCCATTGGAAGAGTTTGTTGAAGATCGATGATGTAAATACCGTTACGTTCGCCGTAAACGTATTTTTTCATCTTTGGATTCCACTTGTGTGTTTGGTGACCGAAGTGGGCGCCGGCTTCAAGCAATTGCTTGACCGAAATCTTTGAAGACATGAGAACTCCTTGGTGGTTATACCGAATCACTTTTAGCCATCACTATGATGGACCTACCAATTAAAGTGATTAGATTTCCTCACTCTTTTTGAGAGTGAGGATTGTTAATTTAATGGTCTGAAGTATGTAACATGTAGGCCCAGTTAGGGCAAGATTTTTGAGAGTGAAATCAAGGCGTTGAATCACTCGGCGGAGGTACTAGAACTTTCCGTGGTTTGGACCCTTGAGCAGGTCCAACAACACCATAACGCTCCATTTCTTCGATCAAATTTGCAGCTCGGTTATATCCGACTCCTAATCTTCTCTGAAGAAACGATGCACTCGCTACTCTGTGCATTGCAACACATCGAACAGCATCATCATATTTTTCATCTTTGAGTCCGCCGCCTTCTCCGTCAGTCGTAATGCCATCCACGTCTGTATCTTCAATACCGTTATTGGTGATAAACTCCATCGCCCCATCATCAAATTGATTTGGAATGGTGGCCAACTTATCTACCAAGGCTTCAATCTCATCTTCATTTACATAAGCTGAGTGCATTCGCAAAATATCAATTCCCTGTTTAAAGAGCATGTCCCCTTTACCAAGAAGTTTCTCCGCACCCATTCCATCGAGAATAACCCGCGAATCAATATTCGTGAAAACACGAAACGATACACGTGTGGGAAAGTTAGCTTTAATAACACCAGTAATGATGTCGGTTGATGGTCTTTGGGTGGCAAGCACAATATGAATGCCGGAAGCACGCGCCTTGGCCGCAAGCCTTGAGATCGAAACTTCAATCGCCTTACCCGATTTAGAAAGCATCAGATCCGCAAACTCATCCACGACAACGACAATGTAGGGCATCTCAAATCCTACAACTTCAGCATCTGGATAATACTTATTCACCTTACAAGTGAGATCCGTCCCTACAGTTGGATATTTTTTATTGAATCCTTCGATATTCTTAACAGCGAAATCTTTTAACAATGAGTAGCGTCTCTCCATCTCATCAATCGCCCACATAAGTGCAACAGATGCAATTTGAGGATCAGTTACAACTGGCATAATTAAATGTGGAAGGCGTGCATAGAGTGCAAGCTCCAACTGTTTGGGATCAAGCATGATCAAACGAAGTTTCTTCGGAGAAAATCTAATGATCAACGAAACCAGAAGTGTATTGATAAACACCGATTTACCGGCACCAGTGGTACCTGCAACAAGCAAGTGCGGAGTAGCGGCTAGATCGATGACAGCAGCATCACCGTAAGCGTCCTTACCCATCGCAATCGGAAGCCTATAACTTGGATTATTAAAGCTCGGAGATTTTAAAACCTCATCCAGATAAATTACATCTCGCGGATTTCTAGGAACTTCAATTCCAATCGTCGATTTTCCCTTCATCGGATAAACCATACGAATCGGAGACCCCATCAAAGCAAGCGATAAATCATCAGTACGATTCGTAACTCCTGCCACTTTTACTCCAGCCCCCAACTCAAGCTCGAAGGTATCAACAACTGGACCTTTCAATACATTGATCACTTGAGCAGAAATGTTGAATTCTTTTAGTTTCTCTTCAATGGCACGAGCGATAGTCTGGAAATATTTATCATCAGGATCATGTGTGTGATTTGTCGGAGTTTTTGGAGCGATACAATCGATCAACTCATCAGCATCAAAGAATTTATCTTCAACAACTATTTTCTTTTGAAATGGGCTCTCAACTTCTTCAAGTTCTTTATCCTTAGAATCAATTTCAGCATCATTAAAATCTTCTTCCTCAGAATCTAAATCATCGTCATCTTCACTGGCCTCCACCTCATCTAAGTCCTCTTCATCTTCAAGCTCTTCAGCATCTTCAATCTCTGTATTCTTTTCCTCAACAGGCATCACTGAACGTTTTGTTTCAATAATTCTAGGTGATGATGTGATCTTGAGTTTTTTTACTGTGGCCGCTGCTTCTGAAGCAACTTCAGGTTTAAGCTTAGAAAGAAAAGAATTAATTTTTTCTGTGAATGAGATGAATGATCTTTTAAAATCAACATTTTTTATTTTCGAATAATCAGCTTCTCTGATTGCATTACCGAATGAAAGTGCAATCTTTCCGATATATCGACTTGCCTTAAAAAAGTTTTTCTCTGAAACAAGATAAAAGAAACTCAAACCAAAAAAAACGACACTAATAAAAACACTAAGACCGCCAACATTTTCTCTGACAAGAGAGTAAAGACCCTCACCTAAAGTCTCCGGCAAAGCCAAATAGCAAAGTCCAAGTGTTAAGGGCAATAAAGCCGCAATAACAACTAAGCTTTTGGTATCGTGTTTTTTAGTCAAAACAAAAGTATGCAAGATCGCGAAAGTAATAAATGAAACTGTTACCCAAACACCACACCAGTAACCGAAGTTAGCTAGAAGGCTGAAGAAATAATAAGTGAAAAAATTTATAGATTGGTTTTGATAAGTTATTTCAAAATAATTATCGGGAAGGTTATCTCTAAAATAGAAATAGATCAGATTGAGAGTTGTAAGGATAAAGAGGGAATAGAGCTGAACTCTAAGAATTTTTTTTTCCATTCTTAAATTGTAGGGAGCGGTGAGAAAAAGTGCAAGTCATTGAAACCGTAGGGGCAAAATTAACTTTAAAAAACCTGCCATAACGAATTTGATGTTATTCATTAATAATTATTGGCAGCAATTTTCATTTAAATTTAAAATCGACGATATAAAACGCATTAGATATTTAAAAACGATATCTACTTAAAAAATAAAAAAGCCCACTTTTCAGCGGGCTTTTTTTATAAAATAAGAGGGTGCATCTTGCTATTCTGACACCAAGTTCCCCTGGCACTACCTTCGCCGCAAATGAGCTTGACTTCCAGGTTCGAGATGTTACTGGGTATTTCCTCATCGCTATCGACACACCCAA
>JBBQGK010000159.1:0-3075 GCA_038322885.1 Bacteriovoracales bacterium
CATGCTCCACTTATTTAACCAGAATTCTGTATCGATTGCTGGTTTTTTTCCGTTATAGATTTCTAGAGTGAAAGGAATCGCCAAAAAATCTTCCACCGTACCTTCAGTTGGAAAATAGGCCACTGTCGCAACATACATGACCTGGGATCTGAAACTAGGATAATTCCACTCATTGAGAATTTTATTCTGGTAGATAAACTCTTCAGAATTTCCCTTGATTAAATTGGCCACAGATTTTAAAAGTAAAGATTTTCCCGCTCCATTGGGGCCTTGGAGAAAAAGAATTTCGTTCTCAGGAACTTCCAGACTAAAAAATTTTCCATTGGGGAGTGAGCGGTTTTTTATTCGAAGCACGGCTGGCCTTCAATGTTAAAGAGCTTTCTTTGAGCTAACTTGAGGCCAAACATTGTTCCGAGATATGTTCCGGTCGCAATCAAAAACATCACGATAATCTGAGTAAGTGCAGCTTCCATAGGCGAGCTTCCCGCAAGAATTTGTCCAGTCATCATGCCGGGTATTGAAACAATTCCCATTGAGAGCATCGAATTAATAGTTGGGGTAAGGGAGAGTTTTAAACTCCGTCTAAAAATGGAGAGGCTTGACTCTTTTGTCGTTGCTCCTAAAGAGAGGAGAGTTAAGACTTCATCTTTTTTTTCACGAATCTCATGAGTGAAGTGATCAATCCCCAAAGACAGACCGTTGAGTGTATTTCCGAGCATCATCCCAATCAGTGGAAGAAGAACTTCCATTCTCCACCATTGATTTCGGTCTACGAGCTGTGCACCCAGGAAAGCCAGAGGCCATAAAGCTATTGTTGTTGCCATGAGATGATCAAGAAAAATTCCAGGATATCTTGCACGCACGCGGGTGGAAGAATGAAGAGCAGAATTGATCGTCATCACCGTTGCAGCAAGAAGCGTGAAGCCAGGAGATGTGTGCTGGAAAAGCCAGCTTAATATGACTCCTAGTAAGGAGAGCTGAAGAATAACTCGTCCACTCGAAAGTATGAGGTCTTTCTCCAAGCGGTGGCCTTGCCACCATGAGATCAAGGCGCAGCCAAGAATGAGAAAAGTTGAAATGATGACAGAAGTGATTTGGGTCAAATGATCTCACCCTCTAATGTCTCAAGGGTAGAATAAGTTTTCATGATAGAATTGATGGTTTCACCTTTCTCAAAGAGATCTCTCATCTCATCTGCCGGAGAGAGATTCTTTTCAATTCTCTCAGCCAGAAGATTCAAACTGGAAGGATCAAAACCGTGCTGCTTTAAAATAGCAGGAGCTCGGGTGTAGAGTTCGACCATCCTGTCTCGCATTCCTTCGGCCTCTAGACCAAAGCGCGCCACATTTCCAGAGTCATAGATTCTCTCCTGATTTGATGAGCGGCCTTTAAGCCCTTCATCGAGAAAGAGGGCAAGAACGAGGAGGAAATAGTTCTTGAAATCGATACTTTTTTTAGTCATCTCAAAAACTTTAAATTCGATGCGGAAATTTTCATCGGCGTGAAGCTCTATCGCCGGTGCCACGACACTTCTCTTATAAGTGCGATAAGACTTACCAGGCTTTCCTTTCATGACCCAAGGAGATCCTTGATAAAAAGGTGAGGCCAGTGAGATCGCCGCCATCGCTGGTGAGTAGTAATTAACTTTCGCATTGAGGTCATCTACATCAGCAAAGAGTCGATCAGAAATCGGTTTCGGAAAACTCACATTGATGTCAGGACCATAGGTTGTCATGACTTCCATCGCCCATAACCAGAAATCATGGCGCCGCTTATTTTGAGGTCCTGAAAACTTACTCTCAATTGGGTGATGTGAGATTGCTATCGGGGCCATGCCATTTTCGGCAAGCGCTTTTTTTACTCTCGCATAAAGATCCTCGTAAACACTAAATACCTGTTCAAGGCTACCGCAAACAGGCGTACGGATTTCAATCCCTTTCGGGTAAGCATCATTGATTTCAAAGTTCTCGTCAGGAATTCCATAGCCCTCAACAATAAAGGGCATCATCTTTTTATGTGGAGGCTCAGCAGCTAGACCTTCAAGACTCGGAATTCCATCGAGCGAGATGCCTTCGAAGATCGTATCGAGAGTATTAAACGTGACGTCTTTGTACCAGAGTGGACGATAGTCTTTGGTTGAGGCCAGCATGAATTCTGCTTCAAGGCCAAAATGGAATTGATTGTTCATATGAATTTCCGTTTTTTAAATGGATAGATAAGCATCCCCGAAAAAATGAGAAAGGCGAGTCCTAAGGCGGTTGGGAGATAAACAACATATTGGCCAAACCAGCCGAGCCAGGTGCCTTGATGAATCTCGATGAAAAAATTTGTTCTGCGAGGAGCAGACTTTAAAATCTCTCCCGTTTGAGGGTTAACTTGAATGTCCATGCCATCTTTCATTCGGACCGATAGATTGGCCTTGGAAGGTCTATAAATAATCTGATCAATATTTTTCTCTCCAAATCTAACAACAATTTGATCGAGCGGAAAAATTGGAGAATTAGGGATCAGAATATTTGAAACGGACTTTGGTTGAATGCTTTCAAACTGATTTCTCAATTGAAGAACCAGACCAGAGACAACGACGAGAATCAGTGGTGTTGAAATCATGAGGGCCACAATTCGATGCCACTTCTTCCAATTCATTTATAAAACCTGATTTAAAACCTTGAGTGTAAGTTCCGACGGACTTGGAGTTCCACCGCCAACGTCACTGGCTTCGAGGACACTGAGTTTCTCAAGAAGTGCTTTGGAGAATGCTTCGTAATCTTTCTTAGTTACTTTGCTTGTTTCAAGCTCAAGAGCATAGGTCACTTGAATCGCACCAGTCTCGGTGCGGAGGTATGATTTTTGAAGATTGGCCTCTATGACCTTACCCTTCACTTCAATTTGGAAAAGGACCACATCTTTTATATTGTACGAACTTGGAACGTAGAAGATCGCATCTTCTGAAAGATTAACTTCATCAGAAATCTTCTCAGCGCCCTTGAAGTTAATCTTATGGAAACTGTCATTCATCGCTATGATATCATTTTTGATAACTGAAAGTTCAGTTGTTGGAATTTCCTCATTTTT
>JBBQGK010000160.1:0-2981 GCA_038322885.1 Bacteriovoracales bacterium
GCTTTCAGTCCGAAGATCCTCGTGAAGGCCACCCTGAATAATCCCAAAAAGATTTTGATGAGGTTTTAATTCAACACTTTTGCAACGACGGGCCCAGCGATGAGTGAGTTCCATGCTGCTGCGAAGAGTTTCTTTGGTGGCAGGAAGTTTTGGGCACTCGTCAAAGGCCATCACAATATCAGAGCCAAGAGCACGCTGAATCTCCATCGATTTCTCAGGAGTCACCATGTGTTTTGAACCATCGATGTGGGATTGGAATAGAACACCCTCTTCGGTGAGCTTATTCATATCCGAGAGTGAGAAAACCTGATAGCCGCCCGAGTCTGTGAGAATAGGACGATTCCAGCTCATGAACTTGTGGAGGCCACCCATGCGCTCAATGAGCTCGTGACCTGGACGCAAGAATAAATGATAAGTATTTCCAAGGATAATTTGAGCGTTCATCTCTTCGAGGTCTTCTTGCCAGAGTGTTTTTACTGAGGCGCGAGTTCCCACCGGCATAAAGATCGGAGTCTCGATCACTCCATGATGAGTGTAGATGCGGCCCGCTCGGGCCTCGCCGGATTTTGCTTCTAACTTAAAAAAAGACATGCGTATTCCATAACATAAGGCCGACAGGGCCGTCTAAAAAATAACACCCCCAATAGTTATTCTAGAAGGGGGGTTGGGAATGGCCTTTCATTTATATTCTGGGGCTAATATTAATAACCTGCTCTATGGAGATTCTATGAACGGCTCATACGAAATTTCAGAAATTACTTGTGTGAATGGTCGTAACTTAACTCTTGTGATTGATCAAAACGGAAAAGAGTATTTCAAACGCCGTGAAGGAAGAAACTAAACCTAAGTCTTACTTAAAAAAGGGCAGCAATGCCCTTTTTTTTCTCAAGATCAACATGCCGTCTCCGTATGAAAAGAATCGATACTTTTCCTGAATGGCAAGGCGGTAGAGCTCCATTGCTTTTTCTCGTCCTATCAAAGAACTCACTAAGATGATTAAGGATGACTCCGGAAGATGGAAGTTTGTCACAAGGGCATCGATGGAATGAACTGGTTTGCCTGGATGGAGAAAGATAGAAGTGGAATTCTGAGAGGGAGCAATAGTCTCTCCGTTCCATGAACTCTCAAGTGTCCTAAGGGTTGTGGTACCAACGGCAACTCGGTAAAAAGCTTTTTGAATCAGAGATAAGTTTTCGGGATCAATCGAAAAAAACTCTTCGTGCATGGTATGAGCTAAAATATGATCCACTTTAATTTTTGCAAAAGTCCCTACACCTACATGAAGAGTCACGGTTGCCAGGGTGTGCCCACTGTTCTCTAGTTCATTGAGAAGCTTCTGAGAAAAATGAAGGCCTGCAGTCGGGGCGGCAACTGAGCCTGACTCTTTGGCAAATACAGTCTGGTAAGATTCCTTGTCTTGTTCGTCAGATTCTCCATTACGAATATAAAGTGGAATAGGAATTTTTCCGATCTTATGGAGAATTTCCGGCAGATCATTTTCCGGAACATTAAAAGATACTCTAAAAGTTCCGTCCGGAATGACGCTTTCAATTTTTATTTTAAGTCCTTCAAAAATAAATTCATCACCCACTTTCTTTTTTCCCGAAGTGCGAATCAAGGCCGGGAGAAATCCCCTCTCTGTTGAAAGAGACAAAAGGAAAACTTCGGCCGCTCCTCCACTGGTTTTCTTACCTAAAAGGCGACAGGGAAAAACTTTTGAACGATTAAAGACGAGGGTCGAATGCGGGGGTAAAAAGTGGCTGATCTCAGCGAAGGTAGAATGAGTGATCATGCCAGTCGTTTCGTTGTAAACGAGCAGCCGTGAAGAGTGCCTATCCGCCACTGGTCTCGAAGCAATCAGCTCCTCGGGGAGGTCAAAATGGTAACTTTTCAGGTCGAAATCAGTCATTTTTTCAAAAATCCTTCCTAAGCACGGGGGATATTTGTATCCTAAGATCTATGAAAACTCTCTTTCTTTTAGGTTTCATTTCATTTTCTGCCCTGGCCCAAAACAATCCGTCCCAGGATGCGATCATTTTGAACCAGGAAATGCAGTTTTTAGAAGAGTCAGCAAAGAATGTGACCTCGGTTTCAAATCCCATAGAGCAAGAGGAGAAAGGCCAGCGCCTGATCAGTGACAGGCCGACCCGATCAGATAGAGAAATGGATCTTGAGAGATCTTATTTTGGAGATGAAGAGGACAAGGATTCTATCCGCACTCGAACGGCGGCCCCTCGTCGAGTTAAAAAACTGCAGCGCTAATTTTTTAAGTAAACTTCAAAACGACGGGCAAAATCTTTGCCATCAATTCATCAATCATCGTTTTAGCAGCAAGAAACATAGGATAGGTTTTTACTTCAGCGAGAATCGTCTTGATGAGGTTCATCAAAAACTGAACCACAGGATCAAGGTTCATTTTTTTGATGATCAAATCAAAAACACCTTTCGCTTCCTGAACAGTCTTACCCTTCACAACGTAAAGTGGATTTTTATTTTTCATGCCATAAGCTCCTTGTGAACAGTCTCAGTCATCACAGTAAATTGTCTTTGAAGATCTTTGTACTCACTAGTCTTATAATGGAAAACGGACTTACGAGCAGCTAAAGATTTCCCAAATTGGACTTTATTGGTGAAAGGCTCATGAACGGTTGCTTCACCGAGGGTGCCGCGGATGTGCTCAAGATCAGCTCCCGCCTGTTTTCTTCGGGTATCAAATAAGTTTGGAATGTAGCCCAGATTTTTTGGAGTCTGCGTAATCTCCATGTCTGAGATGTCGGCGACAACTTGCAGGATGTTTTTGAGTCCTTGTTCAGAGAAACGGTCCGGAACAAACGGATAAAGAACACCATCGGTCGCACACAGAATATTTACCACGAGAAGACCAAGCGTTGGCGGTCCATCAATCACGATCACGTCGTAAACAGAACGAAGGTCGTGCTTTTCGATGAATTTTTTAAGGATGAGTTGGCGAGGCCCATTCA
>JBBQGK010000161.1:0-2980 GCA_038322885.1 Bacteriovoracales bacterium
GTTTCACCGTAACGAAAAACAGAGTCTGTTCTTCCTGGCTGAATCACGATCACTTTATCTGAATTTGGATTTATGAATCTTTTATAGTGGAGCTTCATCCCTTGTGAGTTGACCCAGGTGAGTTCAGGGGTACTTTTATAAAATGGAGCGATGATCCTAGAGTAGTTTTCAGAGAAATTTGCTTCAGGTATGGCGAAGGCAAACTGAGTCAGGATGAAAAGAGCGAGGGCGAACATGGTCTTCATTTTGAAGCTACCTTTGCAAGTGAGTCATTCACTTGATGGAAAAATAGCTTCAAGGTTTATGCCAAAAAAAATTATCCTAACAACAAGACATTCACCGTGAAAACATAATATGTCATTCTCAGGAAACTCTGCGTCTGGGGAGAATTGCGACGGTGTTTAGAAGTCCCACTCAATTAATGAGTTATTTTTTGATATTATTTATTCGAGTAGAAGGGATAATCAGTGTAGCCTTCCTTTCCACCACCGTAGAAAGTACTCATCTCTTTTGGAGTATTAAGCGGCAAATTTTCAAGAAAACGTTTTGGCAGATCAGGATTCGTAATAAAATCTTTTCCCCAGGCGACTGCGTCTGCGTCTCCACGTTCAATCACTTTCTCTGCACTCTCTTTCGTAAATTTTTGATTAGCAATCAAGACGCCACCAAATTCTTTTTTAAGATAGGGCCCAAGAGAGTCATCCCCTTCAATTTCTCGAGTAAAAATGAAGGCGATCTTTCTTTTTCCTAACTCTCGAGCGACGTACCCAAAAGTTCCTTTAGGATTTGAATCCCCAACGTCTTGAGCATCTAATCTGGGAGAAAGATGGACTCCTACGCGGTCGGCTCCCCAGACCGCGATCAATTGATCTACGATTTCTAAAAGAAGGCGGGCACGGTTTTCAATCCGCCCGCCGTATTTATCTGTTCGCTTGTTCGTTTTATCAACAAGAAATTGTTCTACGAGATAGCCATTCGCCCCGTGAAGTTCGATTCCGTCAAAGCCCGCAAGCTTCGCGTTCTCTGCTCCCTTACGAAATCCTCTTACGATCTCTTCAACTTCACTCGTTTCAAGGGCCCGTGGGGTGACGTATTCCTTTTCTGGACGAACAAGGCTCACATGTCCTGCCGGTCGAATAGCACTTGGAGCAACTGGCAATTCGCCGTTTAAGAACATGGGGTCCGAGATGCGGCCTACATGCCAAATTTGTAAAAAGATCAGGCCTTTTTTTTCATGAACGGCCTTGGTTATTTTTTTCCATGCCTCGGTTTGAGCTTCAGAGTAAATCCCCGGAGTTCCGGCGTAACCAGCTCCCATGGGATCCATGATGGTGGCCTCGGTGATGATGAGTCCAGCGGTTGCTCTCTGTGAATAGTATTCGGCCATGAGATCATTTGGGATTCGAGACTCCCCAGAACGGGCTCGAGTCAAGGGGGACATAATGATTCGGTTTGGAATAGTAAGAGATCCAATTTTTAGTGAACGACCGAGGACTGACATGAGTTTCTCGCTTGTAAAAAAGATGGAGGAGATGGATGGATTTGAACCACCGATAAACCGGCTTTGCACACCGGCCCCTTAAACTCTCGGGCACATCTCCCCTGATAATGCAATCTTGATTAGTACATTACATTCAAACGGAATTAAATGCAACTATTAAAACAGCATTTAACTTATTTTCTTTCTGTGTTAGGATCATTTTATGGTAGACACTCGTTTTTCAGTTTCACTCCACATCATGATAACCCTGGCCTATGACCGGGACAGTTTAAGTAATTCCGAAATACTTGCAACTTCCCTAAAGACCAATGCCACCTTCGTGCGAAAGCTTGTCTCTAAACTTGTGGCCGGCGGTTTGGTGGAAAGTCAGCGCGGTAAAGGCGGAGGCGTTCGACTTGGCAAAGACCCTAAACAGATTTCCCTCAAAGACATTTATCTTGTCGCTTTGGATGAGAAGCCCATCATATCCACTCACAAAAACCCCGTTCATAAATCATGTGCTGTAAGCTGCTCTATGTCGGAAATCCTGAAAAAACTCGTTCATGACATGGACGCAAATACTCAAGCACATCTGGATAAGATTCGTTTAAGTGATCTTTTGAAGAAAGTCTCGTAACATAACTCATGTTCAAATCTCTCATTATTTTTCTCTCTTGCCTGACAATGACGACTTCGATCGAGGCCTCAACAATCGCCATAACTCTTCTCATGACTCCCGATGAAGCAACTCTGGATTACGCCAACTTGATGAATAAAGATCTCTTTGGTAGTTTTCCTAAAGGCTATCGCTTTGATGATTCCCATCTTCCCCACATCACTGTGCTTCAGGCCTACGTTGACGTGGTTTGCTTAGACGACAAATGGGATGACATTGAAAAAGAAGTGAAGCTCGCGAAACTCATTCATGAAACTCTTGAGGTTAGAGGAGCAAAGGTTGAGTCAACAACGAATGCAAACATATTCATTTCTAACCTAGAATTAAAAAACTCAGGAAAGATTCTGATCCTCCAGAAAAAAGTGAGTGATATTATTAAACCTTGTATGCGTGGAGATGAAAGTCCGAAGGCCTACTATGGTCACATCGACAAAGATGATTTCATCTTGGCGTATGTGAAAAATTTTCAAGCTCTGCACGCTGGGGATTTATACTCCCCTTACCTGACCTTGGGAGTAGGAAAAAAAGAGGAGATGGAAAAACTCGTTGTTTTTCGTCCTGCTCCACCGACTCTTACCATCGAGCGGATTGGCGTTTTTCGCATGGGCCACTTTGGGTCTGCGAGAGAAAGACTTTTTTCTTACGATCAAAAAAAATAAAAGCTACTTATGCATTCCGTCTTCCTCTCTCCGTAAAGTATAAATAAATCGCAGGCAAAATAATTAGCGTGAGGAGAGTGGAGAATAAAATCCCACCAATCACAACACTCGCCAGCGGTCTCTGAACCTCAGACCCAAGCCCCGTATTTACCGCCATCGGAATAA
>JBBQGK010000162.1:0-2963 GCA_038322885.1 Bacteriovoracales bacterium
GGGGTTTGTGGGGTCGCGTTCTTAAAGATCATCTGCTGAGAGAGGATAGTTTTGCCTGATCCAGGAGATCCGGCAATGACTGTCAAGGATCCCAGAGGTATTCCACCTGATAAAATGTCATCAAGGTTTCGCACTCCAGTTTTTAATCGCTGATCTTTAGTAGTGGATTTCATATTTTCTCCGAAGTCGTGGCTGAGGTCACTGAAAGAAGTTCTTTGTGAAGAGGGCCTGTCAGGATATCTGCGGTAATTCTGCCTAAGATACTGAGAAGTTCGATGAGTAAGTGCCTGAGAGCAGGGATCAAAAGATCAGGATCATACTGATCCATTTGTGCGAGGAGATCGTTGAAGTTCAAAGACTCATCTTTAATTTTTACATCACCAAGCATGGGGTAGATCGCTTTACTCTGATGGAGCACTCGGTCAATGATCACTTTAAGGGTGACCCGACTGAGAGTTATGCGAGCGACATTTTGAATAGAATCGAGGGCACGAATGAAGAGCTGAACATGCGGGCCTTCGCCCAGATCTTTGGCATTTTTATCTTCCCAGTTTTTTACACACAAGACGTGAATGTCGTTTTGCTGTTTCAACAGTGGGTCCTTCAATTGCAATAAGGGAGTTAAGGTAATGATGAGATTAGGTTAGAACAATCGGGCGTTGTTGGGAAATTTAATTAGGCCTAAGATGATTTAATGCAGATCCCAGCTATTCGATTTTTTGGCATTTATCCACAAGCTCACCTGAATAATCTTAGTGAGACAAGATTTTGGGGCAAATAGTCCATAAAAGCGACTAGCAATACTAGGTGGCCTGTGATGACTTTTTGAGGAGATGAATTCTACTGACAACTTTGTTAAAAATGAGACAAAAAAAGATCGCTCCTACGAGCCAGCTGGCGTAATAGGAAAAGACATCGTGATGAATATGACCGGAGAAAACCTTTCTTGCCACCATTCCAATAGAAAAAAGAATGGCGATGTAGGGAGTAAGAACAGAGGATTCATGACTTGAAATCCATTTTCTTTCAATGCGACTGAGACAAATAAAGGCCAGAAGATTTCCGCCAGTGAAGAAAACAACTGAACAAAAAAGTCCGCACCAAACTGGACCTAGGTTCATGATGGATTGGATGAATCCCGTCTCGCTACCTAGAGGTCCAATGCCGTATTGAGGGCAGATCGTGAGAGTGAGTAAGGCACCCAATAAATTTGTGAGATAAAATTTGGTGAGAAGGGTTGTTCGATTCAAGCTTAGATCAGCGTATTTGAGGGTGTCGGAATAAACTCCCGCGGGAACTTTAGTATTGCTTTCGATAAAATCTTTAAAGTCATGATTCACATCATTCTCCTTTTTTGAGCAAACCAATCGCACGACTGATTCTTTTTCTAAGGGATAACTCCGTCAGGTCATATTTTTCTGACAGCTCTTTATAGGACCAGCCTTCCTTAAAAAACTCACTCAAGAGTTTTGAACTCTCCGGAGGCATGCTTGAGATCAGTTCACTAAAATCCGCTTGATCAGTTGAAGAGCTCTCTTCGGCCCGAACTCGGTCGATATATTTTTTCTCAACCTGGTTTGACCTGTGAAAATCAGTGATCGAATTTCTCAAAACCACATACAGCCACAAGATGAAGGGCTGGTTCTTCCAGGAGTGACTTTTCTCCACAAGCTTCACAAAACAATCTTGAAACAAGTCTTCAGCGTTTTGCTTTGGTACGCGCTTTTGGAGGTAGGCCCACACTTTTCCTGAGTGGCGCTCATACAGCTCCGCCAGAGCTTCTTTTTGCCCAAGCTGCACAAGCCGCATAAGTTCTTCGTCAGTCTTGCTCGTCATTTATTCAAAAAACTTTGGTAAGATGAAGGCATAAAAGCTTCCAATGAGATTGATACTCAGGGAAATCCAAAAGATCGGTTTCGACCAGCTTTTGGTTCTTTCACAGTCTTCTTTTTTATCAATCGGACATGCCTGAGTTTCGGAATATTTCTGTCCTAAATAGGATATACCCAACATTAGAAAACTGAACCCAAAAATAAAGCCTTTATTTTCGGAGAGCCAGATAAGTTGGGGGAAATTTCCCAGAAACGAAGCCACAGTTGCGCCAAAACCAAGCAGTACAAGAGTTGAGGGTATAGCACAGCAAATGAGTGTCCCAAAAGAGCTAAAGAGTCCAAGCCAGCTTAGGAATCTACTTTCTTTCAATGCTTGCAACATTGTAGCCTGCCTCGGTAATAATCTGAGTGATCTTTTCGTCAGCGATGTCTTGCTTGTCCTTCATCCCAACTGTGACGGTCTTTGTTTCAAGACTCACGTCGATGGATTTAACCTCTGGCAAGGCGGTGAACTTCTTTTTTATCCCTTGAGCACACATGGAACAGACCATGCCTTGAACTTTAACCGTGATCTCAGACGCAAAGGCACTCGTGGTTAAAAGAAAGAGTAACATCATACTTTTTTTCATCTTCGTCTCCTTAGATGTGGACCATGAAATTTAAAAACCATTCGCTTCGCAAACTCGAGCCAACTTCCCACAGAACGTTATTATAGAAGAAGCGAAGGATTGGTGTAACGGTAACATTTTTTTGTACCTGTCCCATGTACATTCCCTGAAGCATGACCCAGGTTTGGAGCTTATCAAATTCTGCTTCATAGGGAGAGTATCCGATTCTCGCTTGAGTCATAGTGATATCAGAGAGCTTAGGAGAGTAGAAGTGATAATGCTTAATTGAGGTTAAGAGAGTTCTCGTCTCCCAATCAGCTTCGATGCCGCCCAAGAATGCTGACTTGATACTTTGCTCAGTGAAGTTTGAGTCTATGTATCCAACCCCAGAGGAGAGATAAATGTTAGCCTGAGAGTTATCGGTGTTCCATCTTTTTAAGAGGTGATTAAGTCTGACAAATCCAAAATCAGAACTTTTCTGATCCTTATTAAATCTCCAAAGATTAATACCTGTCGCCCATTC
>JBBQGK010000163.1:0-2847 GCA_038322885.1 Bacteriovoracales bacterium
TAAAATATTTGCTGGAGCATAACAAACATGTGTTTTGCGAAAAACCCCTTTGTTCAAATGACGAAGAAGCAAAGGCCCTGAAAATCATTGCTCAGGATAAAAAAGTTGTTCTGCAAGTTGGGCACTCGGAACGTTTTCATGGAGCCTGGGATAAACTTCTCCAGAAATTTCAATCGCTACCAACTCCTTATACTGTTCGAATCAATCGTGTTGCCCCCTTTAAGGGAAGAGCGACTGATGTCGATGTGGTTCAGGATCTTGCCATCCATGATCTCGATCTTTTACTCTATCTCTTCAAACAAAAGCCTGTTTCGATCACTGCAACTGGATTCAAAATCCGAACCCCCAATTGGGATCACGCCGATATTCACATAAAAATGGAAAATGATTGTGTCGCCCACGTCGTGGTAGGAAGAAATTCTGTGAAGGAGATGCGTGACCTTGAAGTCATTTCAAAAGACGGCATGATCACCGTTGATCTCTTCACTAATAAAATCTACGAAGCCACCAGTTCAAAGTATGAAGATGGCTCTTTTGTGAAAGAGGACTCGTATGCAAAACGGGATCACTTGCTTCTCGAACACAAAAATTTTTACAACTCTATCCTGAATCAAAGGCCTGCGATCATTGGACTTAAAGACGGTCTCAATGCGGTTCATCTCGTAGACACAACACTTAAATCCATGCAGAATAAAACAACTGAGACGGTGAAACTTGGCTAGTTGCTTAATTATCGCCGGTGAAAAATCCGGCGAAGAGCATGCCATGAGTTTTTTTGAAGAACTTCAAAGGCTGTCCCCTAAGACACACTTCTATGGAGTCGGTGGAGAGTTACTTAAAGATAAGGGCATGGAGCTCACCTATCACCTTAAAGATTTTTCGAGCATGGGTTTTTCGGAAGTTGTGGGTAAGATCCCCTTTTATTTTAAGGCCCTCAAAAATCTTGAACACGAAGTCGTCAGACGTGAAACAAAAACGGCCATCCTCATCGATTTTCAGGACTTCAACTTGAGACTTGCCCGCAGACTTGCAAAGCGTGGTGTGAAAGTTCTCTACTATGTCGCCCCTCAGGCCTGGGCGTGGAAGGCGAAACGAGCAGAAGTTCTCGCAAAAACGGTACACACTCTTTTCGCGATCCTTCCTTTTGAGAAAGAATGGTTCAAGAGTAGGGGAGTTCATCAGGTTAAATCAATTCCCCATCCTCTCATGATCACCTACAAAAATGAGCTACGTGATATTCCCGCCAGACCATTTGGATGTTGGGATAAAAAATTAAAACTACTTGTTTTGCCTGGCAGTCGCAGGGCCGAAATCACTTCATTACTTCCTGAGTTTATGAAGGCAATCAGAATTTTGCGACAAACCTTCAAGGTCGAAGTTCATCTCGTTAAAGTTGATCATGTAAATCCTGCCCTCTATGAATTTTTTAAAGATGAAGTCGACGTCTGGTATCCTTCAACTGAATTGACTATCGCTATGAGAGAGTGTCACTTTGCATTTGCCGCAAGTGGAACAGTCACACTTTCCACCGGACTTTTCGAACTCCCAACTATAGTTTGTTATAAAAGCTCATTATTGAATGAATTTATTTTTTACAACTTCATCAATTATAAGGGGCCTATTTCACTTACAAATATTGTCCACCATCAGATGGTTTTTCCTGAGCTAACCCAGAATAGTGTTGATGCAGCTCTTTTAGTCAGCATCATTAAGACTTGGACTCTCGATGAAAAAGTTTATAATCAATTGAAGTCGACACTAAAAGAGACAAAACATCTCCTCGCTGGAGAAAGTCTCTCAGTGCCTAAATACATGGCACAGGTTATTTCATGAATAATGGTCTTCAAAAAAAACGGGTGAGACTGAAAGCTGTTCTAAGAGAGACAGCTCTTTTGCCCTTTAGTTTCACTTGGGAATGGATTTACCGTATTCGCCGTTCATTTTATGAATATGGTGTCTTAAGAAAAAAGACTTTTAAAGTCCCCGTTATTTCAGTCGGTAACGTTGCCTTTGGTGGAACTGGAAAAACTCCAACTATCATCTGGCTCGCTGACTGGCTCATTTCAAAAGATCTCACACCTGTGGTTTTAACTCGAGGTTATAAGGGCCAGCTCGAGCACTCCTCAGGTCTCTTGAAATCTGGTCAAAAATTCAGACTCAATCCTTTCGATTATGGGGATGAACCTCTGATGATTTCTAACAAGATGAAGATGGGTGCTGTCATTGTCGGAAAAAAGCGCGCAGATAATCTTTTAAAATATTTCTCAGAGGTAAAACCAGATGTCGTTTTACTCGATGATGGTTTCCAACACCTTCAAATTTATCGTTCATTTAACATCGTTCTCTTTGATGCGACCATGCCTTTGAATTTGTATAAAGTTGCCCCTTTGGGATATTTGCGGGAGGGACTAACCGCCCTTAAAGATGCTGATGCCATCATCATCTCTCGCGCCGACATGGTGACTCAGGAAAAAATTCAGAAACTTGTTGAAACGATCTCAGAATATTTTCACCATCGTCCACCCCTTGCCTTAACTAAATACCTTCCACTTGGCGTTTATGATGTACATGATAAATACATCTTCTCCATTCACGAGCTCAAAGGTCTTAAGGCCATTGCTGTGACTGCGATTGCTTCCCCAGATTCGTTCTACCGTTACCTTGAGAGTTTTGGAGTTGAGATCATTGAAAAGGTGAGTTTTTCAGACCACTACTTTTTCACTCCGGAAGATGTGAATGAGCTCTTGATCAAGGCCTCTCAGCAATCCTCCATCATTTTATGCTCAGAAAAAGATATGGTTAAGATGAAAAGAGTCTCACTTGATAGCCGTATTCTTTTTACCAAAG
>JBBQGK010000164.1:0-2424 GCA_038322885.1 Bacteriovoracales bacterium
TACCCATGAAGTCAGTGCGAGTAACAGACTCGAAAATTGGAAGGGTTTGCTGAAGAAAGCCTGGGACATAGATAAAATCGTAATTTTTACTATTGATTCTGTTATGGATGAAATCTTGATTGTTCTTGCTGGTGTCAATGAGTTCGATCTCAAGGTTTAAACCAATACTTAGAAGACTTGCTTTTAAGCTGGATACTAGTTCGATTGAGTAAGATGAATTGCCCGGAATTATCGCGATAGGTTTTTTTAGTTTCTTCTTTAGTATGTATTCTTTTACATGAGAAGAGATATCGCTAACGGGATTTGCCAAAGAAAAGAAAAAGGGGTTATTGTTATTAACGGAATTTTTCAAGATATATGTCGCCTAAATTTTTACGCTGCTATTTTTTCTTCCTTCTTTCTCGGATTCAACTCCACGGCAACAATTTGACTCCAGTTCCTCGTCCCTCTTGACCAGCGATTCGGATTCACGGCCTTCGCTCTCTCGTAGACCTCATGTCTATTCAATAAAATTTTTCTGTCATCACCGCTATGCCTCGAAGCTGGTGTTACGAAGCTTATTCCACTATGAAGGTGAATATTGTTGTACCAATTCACAAATTTTTCGACCCATTTCTTCGCTTCATCTAAGCTTGCAAATCCTCTCTCAGGGAAGCTGGGACAATATTTCAACGTCTTAAAGAGTGACTCTGAAAACGGATTGTCATCAGAGACACTCGGCCTACTAAAAGATGGTGTTACTCCAAGACGTTGAAGAGTCGCAAGCATCGTCGCTCCCTTCATCGGACCTCCGTTGTCAGAGTGAAGAACGATTTGATCTTTCTCAATTCCATTCAAAAAACACGCTGCCTCAATCATTCTTGATGCCTGCTCAGCATTCTCGTTTACATGAATCTCCCAATGAACAATCTTTCGTGAGAAGATATCCATTGGAAGATACAGATAAAAATAAGTTCCTTTGATCGAAGCCTTCAAGTATGTGATGTCCCACGACCAGATGTGATTTGGTCTCAATGCCACAAATTCTTCCGGTTTCTTGTGTTTACGAGGAGCGGACTTAGATCTATGAGCAAGAAGTTTTTCTGCATTCAAAATTCGATAAAAACTACTTTCACTGCAAATATATTCGCCCTTGTCCGCAAGCAGAGGAACGATCTGACAAGGAGCCAGATTCGCGTAGGCAGCACTGTTGGCAATGGTCAGCACCTTCGCACGTTCTTCTTCACTCAAAGCGTTTGACGGCGGATTCAGAGGCCCATGGCGGCCATCATCCAGGTTGATTTCCCAGCGTTCAATCGTCCGGATTTCAAGATCAAGAGTTTCACACGCCATGAACTTTCTCGCTCCCGAAGTCACTGCTTCACCAATCAAAAAAATACACTCAGCACGATCTTCGCGACTCACTCTTCCTCCTCCGATCCCCAAAGAAGGTCGGCTTTTTTTTTAAGAATCAGAAGAGCAGAGACCTCGGCCAGAGCTTTATCTTTTCGATGTAATTCTCTTTCTAACTTTTTTACTTTTTCTTTCTCTGCTCCAAGCTCTTTACGCTCCTGGGAAGTTTTTTTTACAGGTTGGAGAGCTGTCTCGATTTGTTTTCTCCACTCCGTGAGATTCTCCTCGTGTATTCCATTTTTACGAAGAAATTCTCCGCGTTTTTCAGCTGGGAGGGTCTCATACTCGATAAGAATTTTAAGTTTTTCGTTCGCTGGTCGATTTTGTGGGCCTGATGATTTTTTCATATCACGGACATTACCAAAGTCATCACGCCACTGATAGATCGTGGGCGAAGAAATTCCTAACTCCTGAATGACATCTGTAACGGTACGATTTCCGCGAGTGAGCAATTTCTGGACTGCTGACTGTTTAAACTCTTCTGAATATTTCACTTCTATGTTCCAAATCGCCCCCCCTAAGTTATTTTGTGGAGGCGACATCTATCCTGACATAGAGGGAAACCGTCATTATTCGTTTTGATTTTTCTTCAAAGGATGAAAACACAAGCAGCTTAACACTTTCTCAGGACGGCATCCCAAATGAGATGCAAAAAGATTGTAGGCATAGTTGGAATGAATCGTTTGATAAGCTAGAAGAATATTTAAGATAAGATCTGTTAGATGTTAACTAGGCCTACAATTTATTCAATCATAGGCCTGGTCAAAATACGAATGAGGATTATTTTTCTTCAGGAGCTGGAAAGAAACGAGCGTAAATAACTTCATCACCGGCACCAATGCAAATTTTTTCAAATAAACTGATTTTGCGATTGATTTGGTTGATGAGAAAGTTAAAATCTGCGTTCCCTTCTTTGATCACGGCCTTGTTAGGAATAAGACCTCTATTGAAGCCAAGGACAATGTTCATCATCGGTTGCACAGAAACTTCGCGGCGATCGAAATCAACGGCTAGATCAATGAAAGAGAGACC
>JBBQGK010000165.1:0-2285 GCA_038322885.1 Bacteriovoracales bacterium
ATCCCTCGTTTTAATTTGTGATATTTTTGTCCAGAAAAAAGATCTTTTGAAAGCAGAAACATATTATAAAAAAGCTCAGAAAATTAACCCACGCTCCTACGAAGCTTTGATGGGTATGGCCGAGATCAGCATCATAAGAAATGATTTCGAGCTTGCTCTTGACCTTTTCAAGCGAGCCTTAAAAGAAAGAACTGATGAGCCAGTTATCCATAGAAAAGTGGGTGATGTTTACCGGCTTCTGGGGCAGGGCACACTGGCCATCGAATCCTATAAAATGTATCTTGAGATGAACCCAGAAGCCTCTGATAAACAGAAAATCGAAGACTATATCCAACTTTTGCAATAAGGCCTGTTATGTTAGACATCAAACGTATTGAAACTGATTTTGATCAAGTAAAAAAATCTCTCGAGAATAGAAACTTCGATACTTCTATTCTGAACGAAATAGTTCATCTTAATAAACAGAGAAAAAATCTCACGACTTCCTCAGAAACGAAGAAAGCGGAATTAAATAAATACTCCCGTGAAATTGGTGAGCTCAAAAAAAATAAGCAAGACGCTGCTTTGCCGATGGCCACGGTGGCCACACTCAAAGCGGAAATGGATAAAGAAGCGACAGAGCTTGATGCGATTCAGAAACGCCAATACGACATGCTTCTTAACATTCCAAATCTTCCAGATGCTTCTGTCCCGGTTGGAAAATCAGAAGAAGAAAACACCGTCGCAAAAACGTGGGGAACACCAAGAGCATTTGACTTCACTCCGGTTGATCACGCTGATGTTGGTGAGAAACTGGGCATGCTTGATTTTGAAAGTGCCGCAAAAATTACTGGGGCCCGATTTGTTGTTTATAAAGCAGGGCTCGCAAAACTTGAACGAGCTCTCATAAATTTTATGCTCGACCACCAGGCGACGAAAGGTTTTGTCGAGATGATGACGCCGTTTATCGCCCACGAGCGCTCACTCATTGGAACCGGAAACCTTCCGAAATTTGAAGACCAGCTTTTTAAATTAAACTCTGAGCAGCCTTGGTACCTCATTCCGACTTCTGAAGTGACACTCACAAATCTAAAGCGTGAGCAGATCATGGAGGAGTCAGAGTTTCCCTATCTCTACTGTGCATATTCCCCTTGTTTTCGCTCTGAGGCGGGCTCTCACGGAAAAGACGTGAAAGGTCTTATTCGTATGCATCAGTTCAATAAAGTTGAAATGGTTTCAATTTGCGCTCCTTCTCAGTCTCAGGACATACATAAAATGATGATCGATTCGGCGTGTGAGATTCTCCAAAAATTAAATCTTCCTTACCGCGCACTCAATCTCTGTACTGGTGACATGGGTTTTGCGTCGCAAAAGACAATTGATCTTGAAGTTTGGGTGCCGAGCCAAATTAAATATCGAGAGATCTCTTCAATCTCTAATTGTGGAGATTTTCAGGCGAGAAGGGCGAGCATTCGCTTCCGTAATAAAGAAGGGAAGATTGAATTCGCTCACACCCTAAACGGTTCTGGCCTCGCCGTAGGACGTACTGTCGTTGCGATTCTAGAAAACTACCAACAGAAAGATGGCTCAGTGCAAATCCCTGAAATACTCTGGCCGTACATGAACGGAATAAAAGTCCTCAGCAAATAGCAATTGTCATTTATCTTACTGTTCTTTATAGTTAGACCCTGATTGCGTGGAGGACTGGCCGAGCGGTTTAAGGCAACAGTTTTGAAAACTGTCGTGGGTTAACGCCTACCTGGGGTTCGAATCCCTAGTCCTCCGCCATTCTTTATTTGAAATTCATTCCTTGGTAGTTGTTCTGTTAAGCCTCAGCGGAGACGTGGGTGAGTGGCTTAAACCACACCCTTGCTAAGGGTGCGATCCCGAAAGGGATCCATGAGTTCAAATCTCATCGTCTCCGCCATTTTAAAAATCCGGAAAATTTATGAAAACGAAAATACGCCTCGAAGGTTTTACTCTGACGGTTAAAAACGTAAATAAATCTGTCGAGTTTTATACAACAAAGATTGGTTTTGACTGCACCGTGAATGCGGCTCCAAACTTTGCGATGCTAAAGATGGGCGATCATACAGTCGGTTTACTCTCGTCTGCGATTGCGATGAAAGATGGGGCCACTCCAACTAATAAAAAGCAAAATAAAAATATTCATGTTGAACTTAGTACAGATGATCTTGATGGCCTCTATGAAGAACTTAAAGAAAATGGTGTGAAGTTTATTACTCCTCCTCACGATGAGCCTTGGGAGAGATCGGCCACAGCACTTGATCCCGATGGGTACTCCA
>JBBQGK010000166.1:0-1549 GCA_038322885.1 Bacteriovoracales bacterium
AGGTAAAATTATCGGAGTGCCTCTAGAGCAAGAAGGGGTGATTAATTACGATAAGAAAAAACTTTTTCTCTGCGGCGGGTTCACGGAGGCGAAGTATGTGACGACGACGGAAGTTTATCCGGATAGTCCGACTGCTTCTGAAGCGATTTGTGCTGAGGCACAGGTGGCGGCGATTACTGGGGCATTGGACTACCTTTATTCGCTTGGATTCTCTAACAATTAAATTGGTGATTTAGAAAAAAAGACGGCCTTTGATCGTTTAGCTAGAATTTTGTTACCACACAATTTTCACAACTTAACGAACAGAGGCCTGCAATGAAGCTACCACTTTTTCTCAAAAAATTAATCCCTGGATATGAAGTTATTGACCTTAAAGAATGGCGCTAGAAGGGCGAAATAGAGATCTACTTCAAAAAAAACGAAGATGGACCTCGTAAATGCCTCTGTTCTCGTTGCGGGCACGAACTTGGCAACTCTCACGGCAAATATCCTTTAAAATTAAAAACTATGCCGATCTTCAATTTCACAACTTATATTTGTGTTTGGCGAGAGAAGCGCCATTGCCCTAATTGTAAAAAAATTCGATCTGAAGCCTTAGACTTTATCTCCGATGAATCCCCTCATTTAACAAAAGAATATTCCTGGTGGGTAGGACGGATGTGCGAGTTCTCTCCTGTCACTCGCGTGGCGGACTTCACCGGGAACGAAGCAATGAGTGTGTATCGCCTCGATTACGAACGCATGAGACGTATGTTTCAAGAATATAAGATCCCATCATTCAAAAGAATCTGCGTCGATGAAGTTTACGCTCGCAAAAAAAGTTACTACCGCAAAGAATCTCGAGACAAAAGATTTTTCACTGTCATATGTGATCTAGATTCCAGAAGAGTACTCTGGGTCTCTGATTCTCGCTCGAGAGAAGCTCTTGATGAATTTTATAACATCATAGGTCCTGAGCGATGTTCGGAGATTGAAGTCGTGGCGGCAGATCAGCATGATGCTTATAAAGTCAGCACAGCTGAGCATTGTCCGAATGCCACATTCGTGTGGGATCGATTTCATGTGATGCAGACATTTGAGAATGCAGTTAACGACGACCGCATGTGGCTCAATCAATACATCACCAAGGGTGAGGTTAAACGACTGACTAGATCTAAATTTGCTAATCTCTTTTTAAAGAAAGCAGATCGAAGAACCAGTGAAGAAAAGCGACATCTGAATGACGTTCTTAAAGAAAATACTTCATTTTGTTATCTTGAGATTATCAAGGAAGGGATGTTTCAGATTTTTGATTCTCCGACAGCCGAAGATGCAAGATATAAGTTCGAACAGCTAGGTCTTTGGATTCATCAGGAGAAGTTCTCATTCTTAAGTCGTTGGTGGAAGAACTTCGATCAGGGCTGGAATACCTTCAAAAACTACTTCAAATTCAGGGTCACCAGTTCACTTTCAGAAGGAGTTAACAACGTCATCAAGACTCTTAAGAAGAGGGCCTATGGGTTTAGGAATATGGCGTATTTCAAACTCAAAATCCTTCAAGTGTGTGGGT